>CAMJJD010000001.1 GCA_946406015.1 uncultured Bacteroidales bacterium
CTGTAGTTAAGTAGACAGTAGTTAAGTAGTTAAGACAAATGTTCTGGTCTACCCTTTCACTCCCTCTCACTCCCTTTCACTCCTTTACTCCCTCACTTTTCGACTCTTCGACTTCGAGACTTCGAGACAACAATAATTTCACTTTTCAATTTTCACTTTTCAATTTCCTCTCCTCCTTTACTTCCTCACTCTTCCTCTCCTCCTGTAGTTAAGTAGACAGTAGTTAAGTAGTTAAGACAAATGTTCTGGTCTACCCTGTTGCTGGCATCGGTATTGTCCTTTCACTCCCCTTCACTCCCCTCTCACTCCCCTTCACTACTTTACTCCTCTACTCCTTTACTCCCTCTCTCTTCGACTTTTCGACTCTTCCACTCTTCCACTCTTCGCCCTCAATAATTTCACTTTTCAATTTTCACTTTCACCTTCCCCAGCAGTTCGGGTCTGCGTTCCTTGGTGCGCTGTATGGCTTGCTCCATGCGCCACTGCTCAATCTTCTGGTGGTTGCCGCTGAGGAGCACGTCGGGCACCTTCCATCCGCGGAACTCCGGCGGACGTGTGTATTCCGGCGGCGCCACCAGGCCATCCTGGAACGAGTCGCCGAGGGCCGACTGCTCGTCGCCAATGACGCCGGGCACAAGCCGAATGATGGCGTCGCACATCACCGCAGCGGCCAGCTCGCCACCCGTCAGCACATAGTCGCCGATGCTTATCTCTCTGGTGATGAAGTGCTCACGCACCCGCTCGTCGATACCTTTGTAGTGCCCACATAAGACCATCAAATTCTGTGCCAACGACAGCTGGTTGGCCATGGGCTGGCAGAACATCTCGCCGTCGGGAGCGGTATAGATGACGTCGTCGTAGTGGCGCTCTTTCTGCAGTCCCTCGATGCAGTTGGCCAGCGGCTCCACCGCCATCACCATGCCGGCAGCGCCGCCATAGGGGTAGTCGTCCACCGACCCATATTTGGTGAGCGAGTAGTCGTGCAAATCATGGAAACAGACCTCTACGAGTCCCTTTTTCTGGGCCCGTTTGAGGATGCTCTCCTCGAAGAACATGGTCATCATGTTCGGGAACAACGTCAGTATGTCAATCCGCATAAACTAATCACTTTTCACTTTCCAATTTAAAACTTCGAGACCTCAAGACTTCAATAATTTCACTTTTCAATTTAAAAGACTTCCAACTACCTCAGCTTCAACTTCTGTCCGACACGGAGGGTGCTGGTCTCCTTGATGCCGTTCAACTGGCAGAGACGTTTCACCGTCGTGCCGTTACGTTTGGCTATCTTGCTGAGGGTGTCGCCGCTGCGCACGGTATAAGTGGCCGCCCCCTGGCTGCCCTTGCCGGAGGCACCGGCCTGGGACGACTTGCCGCCGCCGGCCGAGGCCGACCCACTGACTTTCAATCGGTCGCCGGGATGCAGTATCTTGGTCTGCTTGATGCCGTTCAGCTGGCAGAGACGCCTCACCGTGGTGCCGTTGCGACGGGCTATCTTCTCCAGCGTGTCACCCTGGCGCACACGGTACCAGCCGGTCGACGAGCCTCCCACACTGCCGCCGCCCTTGCCTCCCTTGGCCACCTTGCGGAACGAATTGGAGGTGAGCTCCAGACGGTCACTGATCAGGTCGTGGGTCGAGCAGTCGATGACATTCTCGGGATTGATGGCATTGCCCATGTAGCGCACCTCGAAATGGAGGTGGCTGCCGAACGAACGTCCTGTATTGCCGCACAGGCCGATGACGTCGCCGCTCTTCACCTGGTCGCCGGCCGACACAAGGCGCTTCGACATGTGGGCATAGTAGGTCTCGAGCCCGTTGGCATGGTGCAGGATGACCAGGTTGCCATAGCTCCTGTTGCGCTTGGAGATGCGCACCACCCCGTCGAAGGCGGCATAGATGGGTTCGCCGGTGGGCTGCGCCAAGTCCAGGCCGTAGTGGAAACGGCGGCGGCGCGGCCCGAAGTGGCTCGTCGGACGCGCCGTCCACGGCGTGGGCCAGGTGAACTTGTGCCCTGCCGCATCATTGCGCAACTCGATATATATCGGTTCGGTGATTGTACTCACGTCGAACTTGGGCAGGTGGATGATGGCCGTGTCGAAGCCCTCCCACAGGATGTCGTCCTCACTCTCGGCCCCTTCGTCGTTGAGCGGGAAGGTCTCGGGCACATCCCCGTCCTCGTCGTCGTCTCCGTCGGCCGCCTCTCGGAAGAAAGGCACCTGGTACATCAGGTTGTCGTCCTCTTCCTCTTCAGGCTCCACCGCCACCCCCTTGTATTCCTCTTCATCGTAGATCACATCGAGCGAACCTACCTTGACTTCCTGCTTCTTGGGCGGCGTTTCCACCTGTGCCGAGGCCCACAGCGGGAGGGCCAACATTCCTAGTAACAATACAATACGGCCTATATCTGTCATTGGGATATTCTATTGGTTAGTATATAAAAAGTGTTGCAAAATTACTAATAATCCTGCAACTGGCAAAATAAAAATTTGTTAAATCACGACTCCCTAGCAGTAGTCAAAGACTATCTGCCCGTCGGTCAGGTGCGAACCGACACCGTATACCGTACGTATGCGGTCGGAGGTAAGCCCCTCGGCGATGGGGCCGTGGAAGAGCAACCCGCTGTCGTGGAGCAGCAGCACCTCGTCGCAGTAGCGGAGGGCCAGGTTGAGGTCGTGGATGACGATGACGGTGGTCTTCCCCGCCGCACGGAGCAGCCGCATGATGTCCAGCTGGTGGGCGATGTCAAGGTTGCTCACCGGCTCGTCCATCAGGAGCACCGGCGTCTCCTGCGCCAGGGCGCGGGCTATCATGACGCGTTGCAGTTCGCCGCCACTCATCTGCGCCGGCTTGGCAAACCGCAGCTCCCAGGTGCCCGTCTGCTTCATACAGCGCTCCACGATGTCCCAGTCCTCCTGGCTCTCGTTCTGCAGACGCCGTTGGTAGGGATTACGCCCCATGAGCACCGTCTCGAAAGCCGAAAACTCGAAGTCCGTCTGCGCCTGCTGGCGGACGAATGCCACCTGCTGCGCCAGCTCACGCGCCGAATAGTCTTCCACCCGCCGGCCGGCGACAAGCACCTGCCCCTCTGTCGGATGCAGCAGCCCTCCGATACAGCGCAGCAGAGTCGTCTTGCCACAGCCGTTGGGGCCCATCACGGCGGTAATACGCCCCTCCGCGACCGTGGCACTCACGTCGTGCAGAATCACGCGTTCCCCGTAACTCATCCCTATATGTCGCAACTGTATCATTTTCTATCTATTTGTAGTTAAGGAGACAGGAGTTATTATGTAGTTAAGGAGACAGTAGTTAAGTAGTTAAGACAAATGTTTCGGTCTACCCTGTTGCTGGCATCGGTATTGTCCTTTCACTCCCCTTCACTCCCCTCTCACTCCCCTTCACTACTTTACTACTTTACTCCTTTACTCCTCTACTCCCTTTCTCTTCGACTCTTTGACTTTTCGACTCTTCCACTCTTCCACTCTTCGCCCTCAATAATTTCACCTTTCACTTTTCAATTTTCACTTTTCACTTTCAACTCCCCCTCAAATCTCCTTCTTATTCTTATAAAGCAGATAGATAAACAGCGGCGCCCCCACCATCGAGGTGAGGCTACCCACCGGCAGCTCGCTGGGACGCAACACATAACGTGCCAGCGTGTCGCACACCAGCACGAACAGGGCGCCCACAAGCATCGAATAGGGCACCACCCGCCGGTTGTCGGGACCCGCCACCAGCCGCACGGCATGGGGCACTATCAGGCCCACGAATCCTATCACGCCGCACGAACTCACGGCGAAGGCCACCATCAGCGTGGTCGCCACCAGCAGCACCCGCTTCACCTTCTCCACCTCCACACCCATGCTGCGCGCCGCCTCGCTGCCGGCCAGCAGCAGGTTCAGGTCGCGTCCGTACCACAGCACCACGCCGATACCGGCCACCGCCACCGGCGCCAGCACCGCCACATCGGTCCACGACGAGCTGCCGAACGACCCCATCGTCCAGAAGATAATCGAGTCCATCTTCTCCTGGTTCAACACCATCAGGAACGAGATGAGCGCCGAGATGAGCAGCGTCAGGCAGACGCCCGTCAGCAGCAGCGTGGTGGTATGCATGCGGTTGCCTATCGAGGCGATGCGGTAGATGAACAGCACCGTCAGCAATGCCGCCGCCAGCGCCATGCCGCCCACGCCCCACAGCACCGCCTCCATCCCCAGCAGGATGGCCACGGCGGCGCCCAGCGAGGCGCCGCTGCTGACACCCAGCACATAGGGGTCGGTCAACGGGTTGCGGAAGATGCTCTGGTAGGCCGCGCCGCAGACGCTCAGCACCGCCCCCACCAGCACGCTCATCAGCACGCGCGGCAGCCGCAGACGCCAGAAGATGGGCGAATGGAAAATCTCGCCCCGCTCGAAGTCCACGGCACCCAGCAGGCAGCTGCCGGCCATGGCGGCCAGCAGCAACAGCGTCAAGCCCGCCAGCACCCAGGGGTTGGCATGGGTCTTATGGGCCGCATGGACACTACGATGGACATCGCCGGAACGTCCATCCATCCCATGACACCCATCCCCCCTGTTCATCTGAGTAAGTCTTTCATCGTGAACACCCCCGGCGCAGCCTGGGCGAGCCACTCTGCCGCCATCAGGGCTCCCTGCGCCAACCCCTTGCGCGAATGCGCCTCATGGGTCAGCGTGAGGGCATCTATCTCACTGTCATACACCACCGTATGTATCCCGGGGACCTCCCCCTCACGGAACGACTCGATGGGCACCTCCTCCGCGCTCCGCCCCCCGTGCCTCACTATCTGCTGCTGCAGGGTGATGGCGGTGCCGCTGGGCTTGTCCAACTTGTGGATGTGGTGCGTCTCGGCGATGTCCACACTGTAGTCGTCGCGCCCCTTCATCAGCTCCGCCAGCCGCTCGTTGAGGGCGAACATGATGTTCATCCCTATCGAGAAGTTGGTGGCCGTCAGCAGGCGGCCGCCGGCACGGCGGCAGGCGTCGCACACCGCCTCGTAGCGGTCGTACCAGCCCGTGGTGCCGCACACCACCGGCAACCCCAGCGCAAGGCAACGCATCAGGTTGTCCACCGCCGTGGCGGGGGTGGTGAACTCCACGGCCACGTCGGCATCGACCCGCTCCGGCCACGGGTCATCCTTGTCGATACGGCATACGACGGCATGGCCACGCTGCAAGGCATACTCCTCGACAGCGTGGCCCATCTTGCCGTAGCCTATAAGGGCTATCTTCATTTCTTCAGGAACTTGAAGTCCTTGCCCAGGTAGTAGGCCTGGTCACCGAGACCCTCCTCGATACGCATCAGCTGGTTGTACTTGCAGATGCGGTCGGTGCGGCTGGCCGAGCCGGTCTTGATGAGGCCGGCGTTCATGGCCACCACCAGGTCGGCGATGGTGGTGTCCTCCGTCTCGCCCGAGCGGTGGCTGATGATGGCGGTCATGTTGTTGCGCATGGCCAGGTTCACAGCCTCGATGGTCTCGGTGAGGGTACCGATCTGGTTGAGCTTGATAAGGATGCTGTTGGCCACCTTCTTCTCCAAACCCATCTTCAGACGCTCCACGTTGGTGACGAACAGGTCGTCGCCCACCAGCTGGCAGCGGTCGCCGATGGCGTCGGTATGCAGGCGCCAGCCGTCCCAGTCGTCCTCGGCCATGCCGTCTTCGATGCTGATGATGGGGTACTTGGCCACCCAGTCTTTCCAGAAGTCGCTCATCTGCTGCGGCGTCAGCTTCTCGCCGGTGCTCCACTTCAGGTGGTACATGTTCTCCTCGGGCAGGTAGAACTCCGAGGCGGCGGCGTCGAGGGCCAGGAAGACATCCTCGCCGGGACGGTAGCCGGCCTTCTCGATGGCCTGCAGGATGCACATGATGGCCTCCTCGTTCGACCCCAGGTTGGGGGCGAAGCCGCCCTCGTCACCCACATTGGTGCTCAGACTCTTGCTCTTCAGCACGGTCTTCAGGTTGTGGAACACCTCGGCACCCATGCGCAGCGCCTCGCTGAAGGTGGGGGCGCCCACAGGCATGATCATGAACTCCTGGAAGTCGATGCTGTTGTCGGCATGGCTGCCGCCGTTCAGGATATTCATCATCGGGATGGGAAGCGTATGGCCGCCCACACCGCCCAGGTAGCGGTACAGCTCCTGGCCCGTCTCCTGGGCCGCGGCTTTGGCGCAGGCCAGGCTCACGCCCAGGATGGCGTTGGCTCCCAGACGGCTCTTGTTCTCCGTGCCGTCCAGCTCTATCATCTTGTCGTCGATGGCCTTCTGCTCACTGACGAACATACCCTGCAACTCGTCGTTCAGCACCGTGTTCACGTTGTTCACGGCCTGCAGCACACTCTTGCCGAGGAACATGCTCTTGTCGCCGTCACGCAGCTCGCAGGCTTCGTGCACGCCCGTCGAGGCACCGCTCGGCACCGCGGCGCGACCCATGGCGCCCTGGTCGGTATAAACGTCGACTTCCACTGTGGGATTGCCGCGACTGTCGAGAATCTGACGGCCCCTGATACCTATAATCTGACTCATAATACTAATTATTAAATTGTTATTAGAATATCATTTAAAACTACAAGAATACAAAAATACAAAATAATTCCGAATCCGGCAGAAAAAAAATACTAGCCGGACTGGCTTTTTCTAGCCCGGCTAGGTTATCTAGCCTGACTAGCCCCTCTAGGTCATCTAGCCCGGCTAGTCAGGCTAGTCAGGCTAGTCCCTCAAGGCAATCTTCAACTCTTGCACATACTTCGCCACGGCCAGTGTGGCCGAGATACTCACACTTCGTGTGGGGTCCTGCCTCCGGCAGGACCCGCAGCACAGCCACGCCACCCACCATGCCGGAGGCACAACCCACCGCCCTCTTCCACCCATGCCGGAGGCATGACCCACGCCGTCAGGCGTAGTAACACCACATAAGTGGCGCTTATGTGGTGACAAAAAAAGGCGTCCTCTCGGACGCCCTCTCTCTTCTTCGCTGCGCTGCCAGCTATTCTTACATAGCGTTGACCTGGCGCATGATCTTCGACTTGAGGTTCGAAGCCTTGTTCTTGTGGATGACGTTACGCTTGGCAAGCTTGTCGATGATGCTGACCATCTTCGGCATACGCTCGGCGGCAACAGCCTTGTCCTCGAGAGCACGGAAGTCACGCAGTGCATTGCGCATGGTCTTGGCATAGTAACGATTCTCTACTCTTTTCTTCTCGCTGGAGCGGATTCTTTTCTTTGCAGAACTGTGATGTGCCATGTTTGATTTCTAATTACTAATTTCTAATTCTTTTCTCTGTACCGCGTGCGGGATTCGAACCCGCGATTTTGAGAATGAAAATCTCACGTCCTGGGCCTACTAGACGAACGCGGCGAAGCTCATTTTTGGCGGTTTTCAACACTCACCGCCGCTCAAAAAAGCGGGTGCAAAATTACTAACAATTTCCGACATGGCAAAATTTTTTTCAACGCATCCAGTTGAAAACCTTCTGCCTTCACTCGTTATCTGCCTGGAAACGAAAGCCTAAGCGCTTGCCCGTCACCAGTGATTTTTTATCAAAATTGGTACGCATCTCCCCCACCGACACCAGCTTCACTTCGTCATACGGAGGGGTCAAAAGATCAAAATTGGTGGTATACTCGATGGCACTCTCCACTATACCTTGCACACTGTCACTGGAAATCAGCGAAGTACCGAAATTCGTGTACAGCATACCCAGCTCCCGCTTGCCCTCGATGAAGTAGTGTTTCTCATTGTTAATGAACACCCTGCCAATCATATACCCCAAGTCGTTGTCGCGCTGGTAGGCGAACGAGTCGGCCAGGAAGTTGTAGATGTGTATCACCCCGCAGTAGGAGCGCTTCGCATCCTCCCTCACATAGGGCGTCTTCATCACCTGGTGGTCGCGCGAGAACTCGAACACGTTGGTGTGCATCATGAACAGCAGTATGTCGCCCGCGAACTTCACCTCGAACTCGAAGTCGCCGCGGTCGGTGAACTCGAAGGCCACGTCCTTGCCCTCCTCGCGGCACCGACGGCGGAACTCCTCAATCAGTTCCCGCGTCTCCGTGCGGAACATCTCGAAAGTATCCTTCGTCGCACGGAACACCTTCTGTTTCAACTCGCTCTTATTGAAGACTAGCTCCTTTAATGACTCTTTCAACTCCATAGCATAACATTTTATTGACCCCCTCATAACGCCACTCCGAAAAAAATATTATGCCGGGCTGGGTTTTTCTAGCCGGGCTAGGGTTTTTCTAGCCTGACTAGCCGAACTAGCCCCTCTAGTCAGGCTAGCCCGGCTAGTTCGGCTAGTTCGGCTAGCCCGGTCATCCCTCATCGTTTAGCAACCATTTAACACTTTTTTACTTCCGTGTAAATATTTTTTCGTATCTTTGCACCCACGTTATGACAGCGTACAACCCCCATATGACCCTCCACAAGCTCTTCTTAAATATCAAGAAGAGAGACGTTTACTTTGGTTAAGAGTTAAGAATTAAGAGTTAAGAGTTTGCTCGGCAAAGTCTTTATCCCTTGATTCGGCAAAGCCTCCCCATGAGGTTTTGATGTCTCCGTATCGAATTTCAAATCAATAATAATCAATTAAAACATTTACAACTATGGAATTACCCTTTGCAGAAGCTTGGAAAATCAAGATGGTGGAACCCATCAAGAAGAGCACCCGCGAACAGCGTGAGAAGTGGCTCAACGAAGCCCACCAGAACGTCTTCATGCTCAAGAGCGACTACGTCTACATCGACCTCCTCACCGACTCCGGCACCGGCGCCATGAGCGACCGCCAGTGGGCCGCCATGATGATGGGCGACGAGAGCTACGGCGGTGCCCGCTCCTTCTACCACATGAAGGACACCATCACCGAGATCACCGGCTTCAACTACGTCATCCCCACCCACCAGGGCCGCGCAGCCGAGAACGTCCTGTTCTCCTACCTCGTGAAACCCGGCAACATCATCCCCGGCAACGCCCACTTCGACACCACCAAGGGCCACATCGAGAGCCGCAAGGCCTTCGCCATCGACGTCACCGTCCGCGAGGCCTACGACACCCAGCTCGAAGTCCCCTTCAAAGGTAATGTCGACCTCGCCAAACTCGAGAAAATCCTCAAGGAGAACCAGGGCAACGTCCCCTTCATGGTCCTCACCGTCACCAACAACACCGTCGGCGGCCAGCCCGTCAGCATGCAGAACATCCGCGAGACCTGCGAGCTCTGCCACAAATACGGCGTGCCCGTCAACGTCGACAGCGCCCGCTTCATCGAGAACGCCTACTTCATCAAGACCCGCGAGAAAGGCTACGAGAACAAGACCCTCCGCGAGATCTGCAAGGAGATGTTCTCCTATGCCGACAGCATGACCATGAGCGCCAAGAAAGACGGCCTCGTCAACATGGGCGGCTTCATCGCCACCAACAAGCAGGAGTGGTACGAAGGTGCCAAGATGTTCTGCATCCCCTTCGAAGGCTTCCTCACCTACGGCGGTATGAACGGCCGCGACATGGACGCCCTCGCCGTCGGTCTCAAGGAGAACATCGAGTTCGAGATGGTCGAGACCCGCATCAAACAGGTCCACTACCTCGCCGCCAAGCTCGACGAGTACGGCATCCCCTACCAGCGTCCCGCCGGTGGCCACGCCATCTTCGTCGACGCCGACAAGGTGCTCACCAACATCCCCAAGGAGGAGTTCCCCGCCCAGACCCTCACCTGCGAGCTCTACCTCGAGGCCGGCATCCGCGCCTGCGAGATCGGCTACGTCCTCGCCGACCGCGACCCCGTGACCCGCGAGAACCGCTTCGGTGGCAACGACTTCGTGCGCCTCTGCATCCCGCGCCGCGTCTACACCAACAACCACATGGACGTCATCGCCGCCGCCCTGAAGAACGTCTACGACCGCCGCGACACCATCAAGCGCGGTCTGGAGATCACCTGGGAAGCCGAGCTCATGCGCCACTTCACCTGCCAGTTCAAGCGCCTCGGCTAAAGAGCTTTTCTAGCTTGGCTAGACTTTCTAGCCGAACTAGCCCCTCTAGCCTTTCTAGCCCGGCTAGGCAGGCTAGCCAGGCTAGGCTCCTAGCCCCCGTCCGGCGGCCCGCGAAAGCGGGCCGCCGGACTCTTTTTTATTCTTTTTACGCGCATATTTAAAACTTTTAGTATCTTTGCATTCTGGTATATACCCGCACTCCCTCCGTACTGCATTGGTACTCAGCGGAGTAGTGTGGTAGCACCCGCCAGAGAAATGAAAAAAGAAACCGGAAATAGAAGCAAAAAAACTAGCCTGACTAGCCCTACTAGCCTGACTAGCCCCTCTAGCTCAACTAGTAAGGCTAGTACGGCTAGCCACCCTAGTTAAAAAAAAACGAATAAAACAAAACTATACGATATGAACAACACCTACAAAACCAACAAGACTGACTGGCGACGCCTCGTGCGCAGCATCCTCTTCGTGGCCCTCCTGCTCGGCGCAAGCCTGCCGGCGATGGCTGCCGACTATGTGTTCCTCTACAACTCAGAGGGCACCTTCCATATTTTGTCCAACACTAGTAACACCATCACTGATGTCACTACATTCAGTTACACTAACTGTGTGTGGTCAGGTACGAGTGGAAGCACTTTTAGCAATCAGGAAAGATACTTATATTGGACAAACAACAACTCGGTATGGACTGCAAACACTAGTGGTGATAATTTAACCATTAATGGCAATAAAATATACAATACTTACAGAGGGAGCAACTACTACATTAGATACAACAGCAACCAGTGGGTTTCGTCAACAACAAATAGCCAGAATGAAGTAGTTTATCTGATGTCAACCCAATCCGATCAAAGTCTAAGCACTCCGACTATAGCTTCTGATGACTTTGTTTTTACTGACTTAACCAGCCATATATACAGTGCTTCCGCAACTTATACGTACAAACTCTACAAACTAGCTGGTGCTAGCAACTACTACGTCGTCGAAGGCGGAACGCCCTCAACCTCTACCACCGCCCCTACCACCACCGACGGCATCACCTATGTTTGGTCACTTGCTGACGGCACTACTGATAACGGTCATGTGCGCATAAATCCATCAACAGGTGACGTGACATACTACAACGCCTACACTGATGCGAACCACACGGTAGGCATCAAAGTGACAGCAACACATTCCGCTTCTGGCCTATCACAAACCTCCTCGACAAAAAACATAACGGTCAACAAGCTTACCGCCGTCAACCCGACAGGCATCACGGCAACTGACATCACCGTATCACAAGGCAACACAATAACCGCCACCAACTATACAACCACTGCCACTCTGTCGGCCGGTCAATATCCCTATAGTCATGTTACTGCCACCTCCGATGCCACCGATATTGCGACTGTGGCTAATGTAGGCGACGGCTTCACCATCACCGGTGTGGCTGTAGGGTCGGCCACCATAACCATCAAAGCCTACAATATAGGTAACAGCGTTGTAGCATGCTCCACCACATTCACTGTTACGGTAACTGAGCCAGAAACTGGCATTAGCGGTAGCATTGTAATCCTCAACGACTACGAGGACCACAACTGGGCCTACTACAACAAAGAGATCAACTCGCCCATCCGCTCCTGGAACCCCGCCGACGTGAAGATCACCTACTACGGCGACGGCATCGTGATGACGGGCAATAACGACTATACCGCCTCGAGCACCGACTTCGTCCAGCCCGGCAACGCCAACTATGTGGGCGGCGCCAAGGTCAACGTAGGCGGTGAGGACGAGAACACCTTTGTATATTATAAGACCTTGGAGCGCACCGACGGCAGCACGTCGGCCAACCCCACCGGCCGCTGCCTCTACACCACCATCCCCAACCCCTTCCAGGTGCGGCCCACCTACGGCTCGCGCGGCTCGACTGATGCCAACGACTTCACAGGCTGGCGCGGCTTCCAGTGCTGGCGCCTGAAAAGCGTCACGGGTGGCTCCGTCTATAGCGCCGCCAGCGGCGGCACGGCCCTCGCCACGGGTGCCATCATCAACGGCGAGACCGACATTTACTTCGCCCCCAGCAACGAGTACGGCATGGAGGTGGAGCTCGAAGCTGTCTGGGCAAAGGCATACCTCGTCAAAGGAAATAACGGTAATGCGAATGCCATCCTTAATCATGGCGACCTCGGAGTGGAGCGCAATTTCATGACGCTGACGGACGGTCAAAGCTACAGGTTCAACGGCACCTCTGGCCGCCGCATCACTAATGTGGACCGAGCCGTGACCATTTCGAGCTACTATCCCAACGGTGAGGCTCCGGACGGGACCAACAATACCATAACGGGAAACAACAACAATATCACCCTCGGAGCCGACACCAAGTTTGAGAATGTGACGCTGAGCGCAGGTTCCTACACACTTACCGCAAGTGGATATGATGTTATTGTTGGTCGCGGTTGTACTTCAACCAACGTAGGAACTGTGAGAGGCATGTCCGATGGATCGACAAGTGCCGTGAACTACACAATACGCCTTGAGAGCGGTACGTTTGGCACTTTTGCGCTAATAGACAATACCGCAAGGACGTTCAGCAGCACTATCTCGACACGGGCAGTCTTTGGTAGCGATTACGACCGTGCCAAGAGCGACAATAGCAAATTAAGTATTGCTGCCTCTAGCACAATTTATGGCGGCAACGCTGCACATACATTCTCCGGTAGTGCGAACCGAAACAATATCACCTACGACTGGCTAATCAAGAGTGGAAGGGTGCAAGGCAGTACATCCGTTGGTGATGCTGCAGCCGACAAATCCATATACATAGGTAATTCTATTTCCGGTAGCAACGCTAACAGCATTCAGTATTGTGGCAAACGCCGCTTGACAATGGAAGGTGGCGAAATAGCCAGTATTGCAGGTAGCGTCAATTGTTATGGAAACAACTACGCCAACTATGGTGTTAACGACGGTACCTGGTCTGTCATGATCCGCCTTAAGGGAGGCACTGTCCGCGGTTCCATCTACGGAGCTGCCGCCTATGCCGGTGCATCTGGCGATCGCCTGTTTATCATGACGGGCGGAACCGTTAACGGATGGGTCGCAGGTGGTGCTAACGGCACACAAAGCGACGGCGGTATGATGTATGGAGCGTCATCCATATATATTGGCGGCAATACATCTATCAATAGTAACTCTTCCACCACGGTCATCAACCGAGCTGTTGGCGGCAATGTCTTTGGCGCTGGTTGTGGATACGGCACAAGCAGTAATTCCGGCCAGGTTACGGCGGGAACGACCGTTGTCGTGGCCGATGATGCTTATGTAGAACGCGGTGTCTATGGTGGCGGCTCCTATGGTTATACCACTAGCACATCCAATGTATATATTATGGGCGGCACCGTCGATTGCAAAGCCGGTGGTGTGAACGGCACTACCTATAATGCCAATGTCAATGGCGGCGTCTATGGCGGCGCCTGTCAGAATAGGGCCGGCGTTAACAATGTGAAGGTCTATGGCGGTACGGTGAACGGCGGCGTCTATGGCGGCGGCAACGTCAGCGGTGACGTCGCAGGCCCCATCACCGTCGACGTCTATGGCACCGACCAGGCACCGGCGGCCAACGCCTACGCCATCCACCAGGTCTTCGGCGGCGGCAACCAAGCTGCCTTTAACGGCACGCCCACAGTCACCGTGCACTGCGGAGCCGACGCCACCACGCCCATCAGCATCGAAGAGGTCTATGGCGGCGGCAACCAGGCCTCGGTGACCGGCACCAACGTCACCATCGAGGCCGGCAACATCATCGGCGACGTCTACGGCGGCGGCCGTCAGGCAGCCGTGGGCGGCAACACCTCCGTCATCGTCAACGGCGGCACCATCCGCCGCGTCTTCGGCGGCAACAACATCAGCGGCGCCATCAGCGGCACCATCAGCGTCAACGTCGACAAGACCTCCTCCTGCCCGATGAAGATAGGCCAGGTCTTCGGCGGCGGCAACCAGGCCGCCAGCCAGGTGGGCAGCATCACCGTCGGCTGCACCGGCGACCTCGTCACACCCCTCGACGACGGCCAGCGCTACGGCTACGACCAGGAAGGCATCGGCGCCGTCTACGGCGGTGCCAACAACGCCGACATCGACGGCGACATCACCCTCAACATCGTCAGCGGCATCGTCGACAGCGTCTTCGGCGGCAACAACGCCGGCGGCGCCATCGACGGCGACATCACCGTGAATATCGCGAAGAACGCCAAAACCTGCAGCTGGTACGTGGGCTACGTCTTCGGCGGCGGCAACAACGCCACCTACAGCCAGAAGACCGCCGACCATCCCGCCGTCAACGTGCAGGCCGGCCTGGTCACCCACCACGTCTTCGGCGGCGGCAACGGCTCAGGCGCCACCGTCACCGGCAACCCGACCGTCACCCTCAGCGGCACCGCCCAGGTGGGCGGCAACGTCTTCGGCGGCGGCAACGCCGCGGCGGTCAGCGGCAACACCAGCGTGAAGCTACAGAACTAAGACTAGGATTTTCCAGCCTGGCTAGGATCTCTAGCCTGGCTGTCGAACTAGCCCTTCTAGCCCAGCTAGGAGGGCTAGTCTTTTTTCTAGTCAGGCTAGCTCGGCTAGAAGGGCTAGCCAGGCTAGTCAGACTTACTAAAAACATCGTGCGCGATTTAATCCGTCACCCCCTTCCGGAGGGGCGGTGATCCCTCCGAAGTCCCTCCGTAGTCCCTCCGTAGTCCCTCCGTGGTTGGTCCGACTGAAGTCGGACAAACCACGTGGCAACCACGTAGTTAGATCATTTTTGATAGGTAGAGCGCTGATTGTCAACCGTTTGGTCCAGCGGCGGCAATTTTTGCCGCCGCTGGACCTGTCGACAAGGGGGCTGCCACGGGAGACGGTCGGAAGGAGTGAAAAAAGGTTAATTAAATCGTGCACGATGTTTTTTCTCCGGGCTGGGATTCCAGCCGGACTAGCCCTTCCAGATAATCTAGCCTGACTAGCCCTTCCAGCCTCTCAAGAAAACCTAGTTCGGCTAGTCAGGCTAGCCCGGCTAGAAAGCACAGAAACCCTAGCCCCTCCCGCAGCCCCTTATTCCCCACCTCCGCACTTTTACAAAAATTTAACAACCAACGCACTGCGGTATAGATTTTTTTGTGTATATTTGCAATTTTGAAGAACAAATGGCAGAGGCCCTCATTGGGCCTGATTGCCAGCATATTGACTAACAGTAAGCTACTCTATGGAAGAGAAAAAAAATACTAACATGGGATATAAAAATATCATTTCGACCGCCACGCGGTGGTGTGCCGGCCTGTTCGTCATGGGTCTGATGGCCCTGACGACCCCCGGTGCGTCGGCCCAGGTGGTGGTGAACGGCAACGTCTTCGGCGGCGGCAACGCCGCCACCGTCAGCGGCAACACCACGGTGCTGATGGACGGCACCAATGCCACTGTGAGACAAGACCTTTACGGCGGCGGCGCACAGGCTGCCGTGGGAACACTGAACGGATCGAACAAAGCCACTACCGCCGCCACGGTGACGGTGCTGGCCGGCACGGTGGAGCACGACGTCTACGGCGGCGGCTTGGGCACCCAGGCCAACCCCGCCACGGTGAACAGCACCGTGCAGGTGAGCATCGGCAAATATGAAAACAGCACCGTCAGCGGCAGCGCCACCATCCTGGGCAATATCTTCGGCTGCAACAACGTCAACGGTTCGCCGCAGGACGCCGTGCGCGTCGACATCTGGCGCACGGCGCACACCACCACCCCGGTGGACAACTCGGTGCCCTCCTATGACGACATCGATGCTATGAACACCGCCATCGCGACCCGTGAGGCCGGCCTCTATGCCGACGCCTGCAAGTACTTCGCCCTGCAGGGCGTCTACGGCGGCGGCAACCAGGCCGACTATGTGCCTGCCACGGCCACCGGCGTCGAGGTATACATCCACAACTGCGAGAACACCGTGAAGATGGTCTACGGCGGCGGCCGCGCCGCTGCCGTGGGCTCCTCGAGCGGCCAGCATGCCAACGCCACCGTGATTATCGACGGCGGCCTCATCGACACCCTCTTCGCCGGCGGCGACGGCCACACCATCGACCCCAGCACCGGCGACTACCGTCCCGCCGACATCAACGGCAACGTCTACGCCACCGTCCACGGCGGCTACTACACCGCCGTCTTCGCCGGTTCGAACACCAGCGGTACCATCAGCGGCACCAAGAGCCTCACCATCGACAAGACCAGCACCTGCTCCAGCCAGGAAGAGCTTATAGGCTCCCTCTTCGGCGGCGGCAACAAGGCCGACATCATGGGCGACGTGGCCCTGACCATCGCCTGCGGCGCGGGCGAGTTCAACGAGGTGTACGGCGGCGCCAACCTGGCCAATATCACCGGCAACGTGACTCTCAACGTCTACGGCGGCACGATGAACTACGTCTACGGCGGCTCGAAAGGCACCCCCGCCAAGGCGGCCAACATCAACGGCAACGTGACCCTCAACCTCTTTGGCGGCACGCTCGGCAGCGCCTTCGGCGGCTCGAACGTCAACGGCAACATCACGGGCACCATCACCGTCAATGTCAACGACCAGGGCGGCAGCTGCCCGCTCTACGTGGACAACGTCTACGGCAGCGGCAACCTGGCCCTCTACACGCCGACAGCAGAGACGGCCCTCGCGCCCAACTTCTCGCCCGTGGTGAACCTCCGCAAGTGCACCGTGGGCTACATCGCAGCCGTAGGCAGCCACGCTGCCTTCGACATTAGATACCAGGAAGGCCACGGCTGTGTCTTCGGCGGCGGCAAGGGTACCTTGAACGACGTCGACTCCGGCAAGGTGACCGCCAACCCCAAGGTGGTGCTGAACGGCGCCATCGACGATTCGGTGATAGTTCTCAACACCGTCTTCGGTGGCGGCGAGATTGCCTCGGTGGACGGCAGCACGACAGTGCAGATCGACCATGGCCACGTGGGCTGCGACGAAAGCGACATCACACACAGTAACGGCTTCGTCTTCGGCGGCGGCAAGGGCGACGTTTCGAGTCCCTTGCTGGGATGCGTCAGCGGCAACAGCACCGTCACCATGAGCGGCGGCTATGTGCACAACACCCTCTTCGGCGGCGGCCAGCTGGGCTCGGTGGGCGACTTCAACTATGCCGCGGACGTTGATGCGGTCAATGACATTGTCGCGGGCGAGCCCGTCTCCCTGAAGACCGACAACACCGGCAAGACGACGGTGGCCATCAGCGGCGGCCAGATAGGCCCCCACAACGTCACCATGACGGCCGACCTGGGCTATGTGTTCGGCGCCGGCATGGGCTACTACACGCAGCCCTATTCCTCCTACGCCGACCCCAACCTGAGCAACGCCACGCTGGCGCGGCAGAACGCCCGCTACGGCTATGTGGACAACACCGAGGTGACCATCAGCGGCACGGCCTTCATCGTGGGTGCCGTGTGGGGCGGCAGCGAGAACGGCCAGGTGCTGCACGACTGCCGTGTGACCATCAGCGGTGGCCAGATCGGCTGCGGCGACGGCAAGGACAAGCCCTACGACCAGTACGACAAAGTGGACGGCAAAGACCTCTGGGAGCGGGCCAAGGCCGCTGTCACCAGCCACAACGAAGCCAACATCAACGCCATTGCAGCCCTGATGCCGGAATGTAAAAGCTGGCCCTACGCAGCCCCCTACCTGCCCTACGACCCCTACGCACCTGCTGACGGCACCGACGCCACCAACTCGACCGTGACCGGCGACGGCCACACCTTCTTCGGCAACGTGTTCGGCGGCGGCTCGGGCTACTACCCCTACCGCATCGGCGAAGGGGTTTCGGAACACAACGAGTGGTTCCCCTTCCAGGGCCGTGTGCGCGGCAATACCTACCTGACCATCAGGGGCGGCCACATCCTCACCAGCGCCTACGGCGGCTGCGAATATGCCGACGTGGTGGGCAACTGCACCGTCACCATGACGGGCGGCACGCTGGGCGTGCCCCGCAGCTTGTCGGCCATCGAGGCGCACCCCGTGACCTGCTACCTCTTCGGCGCCGGCAAGGGTGACCAGCGCACCACCTTCAATATGCGTACCAATGTAAACAACGCCTACGTCACCGTGGGCGGCGATGCCATGATCTACGGCTCCGTCTTCGGCGGCGGTGAGGACGGCCACGTGACCGGCAACGCCGTGGTGAACGTCACCGGCAACGCCATTGTGGGCACCTTCGGCACCTCCTACGTCGACGGCAACATCTTCGGCGGCGGCCGCGGCTTCGGCGGCACCGCCATCACCGCCGGCTCCATCGGCGGCAACGTCACAGTCAACATCACCAACGACTCAACTGACCTTAACGACATCAAATCTCCCCAAATCCTCGGCTCGGTCTACGGCGGCGGCCGTCTGGCCTCGGTGGGTGTCCACTTCGTGGAGACCAACGACCCGCTCTACGGCAAGCTGCAGGGCAGTCGCGGAGACGCGGATCACGGCAACATCACGGTCAACATCACCGGCGGCACCATCGGAAACCATTACGAGTTCATGCCCGACCCCTTCTCGGAGTTGACGGACTACGTGGAGTACAACGTGGTGCTGTACCAGAACTCGCTGTGGCGCTTCATCAGGAACCATCCCGCTGGCGCTTGGAACTACGCCGACGTGACCGACGTGGTGCACACCACCGGCGGCAACGTGTTCGGCTCGAGCATGGGACGCCTGCTCAACATCGGCACCACCGACGGAACGGACGCAAACAACTTCAACCACCTCTGGCCCGGTCTGGCCAAATGCCGTAAGACCGATGTCACCATCGGCGGCGACGCCGTCGTCCACTCCAACGTCTACGGCGGTGGCGAGCTGGGTTACGTCATGGAGAACAGCAAGGTCACCATCAGCGGCCGCGCGCAGATCGGCCACGTGATTGGCTCGGGTCTCGAGGAGCACTGCTTCGGCTCCGTCTTCGGCGGCGGCTACGGCAGCGACAACATCACCCAGCACACCAACGACACGGCAACCGTCGGCGGCACATGGGTGACGGCGGCCATGCATGCCGGCCGCGTCTACGGCAACGCCGAAGTGTTGATGACCGGCGGCCACGTGCAAGGCAACATCTACGGCGGCGGCGAGCTGGCCTCCGTGGGACGCCGCTGGATTAACATGACGGCCGACGGCGCTGCCGATTCCTACATCCCCAATACCACCTACGCCAATATCAACAATGTGGGCGGCACAGGCAACACCTCCTATGGATGGGATGCCAATGTGGGCAACACCACGGTCACCATCAGAGGCGGCCAGGTGGGCGACTTTGACCACACTGCAATAGGTGTCCATCCGGAAAACCCGAGCGTCTATCGCTATCCCGGCCACACCACCGGTAAGATGGGCAGCGTGTTCGGCGGCGGCAAGGGCCGTCCGGGACGCCGTGGCGAGGACTTCCACTTCACCCGTATGGCCTACGTCGACTCGACCAATGTCACCATCTCGGGCACTGCCCAGATTGCCGCCTCGGTGTTCGGCGGCAGCGAGAACGGCCACGTGCGCTACGGCACCAATGTCAACATGACGGGCGGCACCATCGGTCTGGAGCTCGACCAAAGCGAACATGAGACCGACGACTACGGCTACAGCCCCGTCATCGTCTATCACGGCAACATCTACGGCGGCGGCCGCGGTATCGACATCACCGACGGCGGCCACCTGGGCGAAGGCTCGGGTCAGGTGTTCGGCAACACCAAAGTGACGGTGAGCGGCGGCACCGTGCGCCACAACGTCTACGGCGGCGGTTCGCTGGCCACCGTGGGCTGCCCCACCTCGATGAGCAATGCCACCCTGAAGGACAATACCGGCAAGGCCACGGTCGTCATCAACGGCACCGCCGTGATTGGCGCAAACGACGCCAAGGGCTTGAACAGCGGCCGCGTCTTCGGCTCGGGCCGCGGTATGGCGGGCGCCACGTTCGCCGATCGCGCGTATACTAACAATACTTATGTCACCATCGGCTCCGACAACCCGGGGGCCAATGTGTGCTACGTCAACGGTGCGGTCTTCGGCAGCGGCGAGAACGGCCACGTGGAGAACCACACGCACGTATATATAAAGAATGGATGTGAGATTGGCCAACACTGGGCGACCCTCCCCGACGAATCGCACAAGGAATTCGTGGGCAACGTCTACGGCGGCGGTAGCGGTGTCGACCTCGACGGCGGCGACATCAGCCGTACCGCCGGTCTGGTGCACGGCTCGACGCACGTCACCGTCAGCGGCGGCAAGATTTACCACAACGTCTACGGTGGCGGTTCGCTGGGTTCGGTGGGCGACACGGCAGCTGTGGCCGGCTACGCCACCTACGCCGACACCGTGGTATACACCTACGCCGACCACAAGCACAGCGCGCTGAACGCCCAGGCCTTCGACGATGCCACGGCCAACGGCCACGCCTACATCTACATCAGCGGCGGCAAGATAGGTACGGACGGCAATGGCAACGGCAACGTCTTCGGCGGTGGCCGAGGCAATGCCGGTAAGAGCAACTACAGCCCCTTCATCGATCCTCCCTACAACCATAACACCGAAGGCTTCACGCAGGGCTCGGTGACCATCGGAGGAAACAGCTACACCACCTATCACAAAACCGTCAAACGGGTGGCACCCGGACATACGACGGAAGACAGCGTCATCTCCTACCGCGAGACGACGAAAAACACGTTGGGCTACAGCGGCGACATGACCACCGTCTGGGTAATCGGCGCGGCCCGCACCAGCACCAGCACCCCATATACGGACAGCGTCGTGGTGCGCGACTACACGAACCACACCTTCGTCACCGGCAGCCACATCGTGGTGAACTATCCCTCGGTCGACTCGACCACCAGCTATGTCGATCGAGACTTTGCAAACACCTACAATACCTCACTGAGCAATACCGCTACGGCAACCGCATCCTTGGACTTCATCCGCGGCAATGTCTTCGGCGGCGGCGACAACGGGCACGTGCGCGGCAACACCGAGGTCTACATCCAGCAGGGCCGCATCGGCACCCTTACCGCCAACGCCAACGGCAATGTCTTCGGCGGCGGCCGAGGCGAAGGCTTGAGCTACGACGGCCAATACAGCGACAACGCCGGCAAGGTGTACGGCAACACCAACGTCGACATCACCGGCGGCTGGATTCTGCACAACGTCTACGGCGGCGGCAACCTCTCGTCGGTGGGCGACTTCACGGTCACCCTTAGCGGAGCCCCCAGCGGCAAAGAGCACGACAAGGATGCCTGGCTGACCGGCCAGGGCACCGTGGCAGGCTACACCACCAGCGGTGGCAGCTGCAACGTCACCATCAAGGCTGGCACCATCGGCGAGAAGTATTCCGACATCATGAACGGCAGCAATGTGATTGCCGGCATGGACGCCGCCAACTCGAACCTGGGCGGCAACGTCTTCGGTTCCTCGCGCGGACAGTCGTCACTTTCCACCCTCGTCAACCGCATGGCCTATGTCAACAACACCGTGGTCACCATCGACTCAGTTGCCAAAGTCCATGGTTCGGTCTTCGGCGGCGGCGAGAACGGCCACGTCTTCTACACTGCCAGAGTCAATATGAACGCTGGCACCGTCGGCGTGCCGAACACCGCTGCCAGCGGCGACATCTACCGAGGCAACCTCTACGGCGGCGGCCGTGGTATCGACCCTGTGGGCAACACCAACGCCATCAGCCGCAACTCGGGTCTTATCCTGGGTAACACCTACCTTGACATGACCGGCGGCACGGTCTACCACAACGTCTTCGGCGGCGGCTCCATGGCCACCGTGGGCACCTACACCTACAAGGAGGGCAACGGTGCCGACAAGGATCAGATCACCGCCCTGCAGCGTCCCGAGACCGGCAAGGTCGAGGTGACCGTCACCGGCGGCACGGTCGGTATCAACGGCACCAACAACGGGCGCGTCTTCGGCGCCGGTCGTGGTATCGCAGGCCTCATGAGCGAGCAGAACATGGACGAACACACCTTCGTCGACCGCACCTACGTCACCGTCGGCGGCACGGCCCAGATCAAGGGCTGCGTCTTCGGCAGCGGCGACAACGGCCACGTGCTGCACAACACGCAGGTGGTGGTCTACGGCGGCACCATAGGCACCGGCGACGGCGGTCCCGTCAACGGCAACGTCTTCGGCTCCGGCCGCGGCGCCGACACCTACCTCAACAACTCCAGTGTCGCCACCCTCAGCCCCAACGCCGGCCGCGTGTACGGCAACACCGACGTCTACATTGTGGGCGGCACGATGAAGAACAACGTCTACGGCGGCGGCTACCTGGCCACGGTGGACGGCAACACCAATGTCACCATCAACACCACCGCCACCGTCACCCGCGAGACATACGAGTTCACAGGAGGTGTACCCACGCCTTCCACCGAGGAGGTGACCTTCCCGACGGGAGGTGCTGCCGGCACCCCGGTGGTCTACGGCGACGTCTTCGGCGGCTCGGCCCTCGGCGCCCTCGGCAACGAGAGCGGAACCACCACCCTCAACATCTACGGAGGTACCATAGGCAGCGCCAGCAGCTACAAGAGCAGCACCCTGGGCTGCGGAAACATCTACGGCGGCGGCAACGGCGACGCCGAAGGCGGCAGCATGGACAGCTACAGCAACGGCACCACCAGCGGCCACCGCGAGGCCAACGTGCTGAACACCGTCACCGTCAACATAGGCAAAACCGACCAGTACAACACACCCGCCGCAGGTCCCCAGATACTGGGCAATGTGTTCGGCTGCAACAATATCGCCGGCTGCCCCAAAGGCAATGTCGACGTAAATATCTATAGTACCAAACATACTGATGGCAACGGTTACACCACCGGCGACGTCTACCCTGCCGGCCTCAAGGCACTGGCGGCCGCGACCGATGTCCTCGACACCCTCGATGTCGTGGCAGCCGGCGGCTGGAACGTGGTGAACAATCCGGCGCGCTTCGCCCTGAAGGGCGTCTACGGCGGCGGCAACCAGGCTACCTACGCACCCACAGTGAGTTCCAGCCGCACCAAGGTCACCATCTTCGAATGCCAGGAGAACACCATCTACCAGGTATATGGCGGCGGCAAGGGCGGCAGCCTGGGAGTGGTCAACCATGCCAACGCCGAGGTGCTTATCTACGGCGGCCACTTCCACCAGGTCTTCGCCGGCGGTAACGGCGCCGGCGACGGCAACCAGGGCGCCAATGTCGCCAATGCCAGCATCACCATCCATGGCGGCATCATGCAGAGCGTCTTCGGCGGCTCGAACAGCAAGGGCACCGTCACCAGCTCGAGCGTGGAGTTTGTGCCTGGCACGTGCGACCAGCTGGCACAGGATGTCTTCGGCGGCGGCAACCAGGCCCCCGGCGAAGGCGACATCGTGGTCACCATCCCCTGCGGCGCCAAGGGTCTCACCGACGTCTACGGCTGCTCCAACGCGGCCGACTTCACGGGCAACGTGACCCTCAACATCCTGGGCGGCACCATGAAGCGCGCCTTCGGCGGCGCCAAGAACGCCAACATCAAGGGTAACGTCACCGTCAACGCCTTCGCCGGAAACATCGACGAGCTGTACGGCGGCAACAATGCCGGCGGCTACATCTTCGGTGCCACCGCCGACGAGGGCAACATCGTCGTCAACGTGGACTTCGACAACACCCAGTGCCCGGGCGAGAAGAAGATCAACTTCGTGTACGGCGGCGGCAACGACGCCCCCTATAAGCCCGACGGTCTCACTGTGACCACCACTGACGGTGTCCACGCCATCGACGCCTCTACGGCCACCAACCCCGGCACCCGTATCTCGCCTGTGGTGAATATCATCAGCGGCTACCAGGAAGTGGGACACCAGACAGCCTCCGACCCTTGGTACACGGTCGACATGGCCGTCTTTGGCGGCGGCAAGGGTGCTCCGGCAGTCGTCAAGTCCAACCCCAAAGTGGTCATCGGCGCCGACCGTGTGCAGCAGCTCGACGGCAACCTTGACGTGGTGCCGGTGAGCCCTGCCGTGCAGAACCTGCCGGTGCGCATCGGCACTCATGAGGGCGTTGACGGAAGCCTGCAGGGCAACGTCTTCGGCGGCGGCAATGCCGCAGCCGTCGAGGGCAGCACCAAGGTGGTCGTCAAAGGCTCGAACACACGCGTATACAACAACGTCTACGGCGGCGGCAACGCGGCCACCGTCACGGGCAACACCGACGTCCAAATCGGCGCAGAGAACTGATAAAACGGAAATGCACGGATATGCGCTTGAGATTGTTGAATGAAAAAAGTTACAATTCGATGAAATACAACTTCGCTAATCGACTCCAAAAACTATTGGTACTGGCAGCCATGCTGCTGCTGGTCACGCCGCTTTACGCCCAGGTTGCCAAGAAGGGCGAGGGGCTCTACGTGCTCACCAACGGCCGTGTGCGCTGGCAGGTGGGTACCGGAAGCGCGGTGAGAGAAGTGCCCATTGGCGTCGCCAGAGGCTCGTGGAAAGACAGCATCCCGCCAGCCATGCTGGAAGGCTACACCGACACGGCCTTGCTGACCGAGATTCCCTCCGGTGCCAATTACCTGGCCCTCGACCTCAGCAACCCCTCCGAGGCCAATCTGGCGATACCCACCGACTTCTCGCCCTACTGCGTGTGGTTCCGTTCCGGCAACTCGGGCTACTACTACCAGGAATGGGAAGGCTACCGCTACTACCTGCTGGCCAGCTCGACCAAGGGGCTGTACCTGAAGAAGGTGGCCGTGGGCGAGACGCTCGACGAGACGACGGTGTGGTACGACTGGGACTTCGGCGCCGCCATCCAGGAGAGCTACCTGCGCAACGGTCAGTGGAAGAACGACTACTACTGGATCATGTTCGACAAGGACGACAACCACGTGACACTCTCGTGCAGCAGCTATGAGCGTCCGGAGACAATCATCTACCGTCCGGGCGGCCATGGCAACGACTCGGCCTACTGCTACGACGCCACCGGCACGCCGCTGGACCTGGGAGGAAACCACACTGTGCCGGCCGCCGGTAACGGTGCCATGTTCATGCCGGTCGACACGACCGTCTATCCGACATTGATACAGTCGGTGACGCCAGCCAACAAGGGACTGCGCGGCATCAGCCTGGCGCCGAGTATCTCCGTCGGTGCCCCGCTGACCTACCAGCAGACGCTCACGGCCACGGCCGACGTAGACTTCGAAGGCGAAGTGACGGTCAACATCACCGAGCCCTACACCCACTACCGTGTGGAACGGAAGCGCGAGGGTATGAACCTGGACTACAACAATCGCACCGAGGAGAACCAATGGCTCTCGAAAGGCACCGCCACCTATGACAACTGGTACTACTACGGCGGCAGCATATACAACGCAGCCCCCACGACCACCCCGCAGACCCTCGCCCAGAGCGACATCACGGGCTACAGTTTCCGTCTGAACAACGCGGCCAAGCGCTACCTGACACTTACCAACGCCACCACCAATTCCTGCACGGTGAATTATAATGTCTATTCTCCCTACGACCGTGTGGATACGCTCTACCTGACCGTGAGCTACAGCAACGGAGCGAAGCAGACGGTGTATAGCCTCCTCTATCTGGGACACGCTACCACGCCGGTGGTGCGTGAACCGGAGAATGCCCCGGTCATCGGCGCCGTCTTCGGCGGCGGCCGTCAGGCCGACGTGAACGGCAACACCAACATCACGCTGCATCGCTGCGACACGGTGTATGCCGTGTACGGCGGCAACGACATCGCAGGTTCCGTCAGCGGCCCCACCGGTGCCACCATCACGGTGGGCACCGCCAACACCAATGCCGCCCATCCGGTGCGCATAGGCTCGCTCTACGGCGGCGGCAACGGCTACTACAACTACCAGTATGTCAGCGGTAGCAACACCGGGCTGGAGGAAGGTCCCTCGATGACGGCCACGCAATTCCACGGCAGTGTGACGCCGTGGAACGCCACCGACTCGGCCATCACCATCGTGGCTTCGGCAGCCGACGGCACCTTCATCCCCACCATCACGAAGACCCACATCACCGTGGCCACCGACAATGTGATTATCGACTCGCTCTTCGGCGGCGCCAAGAACGCCTACCTGACGGGCTCCGGCGATGCCGTGGTGCAGATAGACAACGTGCACGGCACCGTGTTTGCCGAGTTTGGCGGAAACAACTACGGCGGCAATCTGGGTGCGGCGAGCAACACCGTGACCATCAACGTCAGCGGCACGCGCACCTTCAGCAGCCGTCTCAGCGCCGAGCAGAGCACCGCCGAAGCGGGCGTGGAGAACAACTTCTTCCACGGCTTCGGGCGCGACTTCGGCATCCGCTACCTCTATGGCGGCGGCAACAAGGTGGTGGCCCCGACCGTGGCCATCAACGTCACGGGCGGCATGGTCGACACCCTCTTCGCCGGCGGCAACAGCGCCACGGTGAGTGCGACGAGCTGCACGGTGAACGCCACCGGAGCCAACAGCTACTTCACCAATACCACCGCCGTGGCCAGCGCACCCAACAGCTGGGTGGGTGGCCGCGCCAACTATAATGTACGCTGCCTCTTCGGCGGCAACAACCAGGCCGAGATGGCCATACGTCCGACGCTGACCCTCACCTCGGGCGGCATCGGCACGGTCTATGGCGGCGGCAACGCCGGCAGCATGACCGCCGATGACGCGGTGGGCCTGACAGACGTCCTGGCTGCCATCTTCACTACCCCCTCGGGCGCCGACTCGACCGGCATCGAGGCCCCCACCAAGGTGGGCACCAGCATCGCCGTGACGAGCAACAATATGAAGATCGACTACCTCTACGGCGGCTGCAACATGGCCGACGTGACCAACGCCACCTTCGTGCGGCTGCAGGGCGGCCAGATAGGCACCGTCTTCGGCGGCTGCAACATCAGCGGCGACGTGGGCGGCGGCACCTATGTGGTGATGGACGGCGACGGCACAGGTCCCACGGTGTGGGCCAACGTCTTTGCCGGCGCCAACGGCGACTACCACTGCAACAACGGCGCAGTGTACGTCTACGGACAACAGTTTGCCGACAACGCAGGTAATCCCTTCGACCCCTACGACGACTATCTGGGCATGCTGATACCCACCCACAACCACACCAACCTGCTGATGTGCAAAGGCACGGTCTACGGCAACGTGTACGGCGGAGCCTGCATGGCCGACGTGGGCAACAGCACCACCAAGCACGGCTCTGTGCACCTGACCATGAAGGGCGGCACCGTAAAGAACAATGTCTACGGCGGCGGCAACATGGCCTATGTGTGGGGTCTGGGCTACCTGCTGGTGAAAGGAAACACCACCATCGAGCGTTCGCTCTACGCGGGCAACGACAAGGTGGGCCGCGTGGAGAGCTACGACAGCTACACCGGCGGCGGCCGCTCGGGTCTGGCCTTCAAGGCCTCGGACGGTGTGACCGACCTGAACAAAACTGTCACGGGCGGCTACAACTCGCTTTTCTCGACCTACCTGCTGCTGCAGGGCACGCCTGACATCAGCTCGGTGTACGGCAGCGGTAACGGCGACTACAACTACAGCAACCCCTCGCTGCCCAACTACATAGAACTCTGCGCCAGCACCAGCGGCGACTACCGCCCCATCCAGTCGTCGACCTGCATCGACATCAACGTCACGGGTGGTGATATTGACACCGTCTTCGGCGGCGGCAACGGCGTGAGCGTGCGCGACAACCTGACGCTGCTGCTCAACGCCAAGAACACCACCGGTGAATATGTGCACTACATCTTCGGCGGCAACAACCGAGACAATATGATTACCTGCGTGCCCGACATCCTGCTGACGAAGGGCCAGGTGCACGACGTGTATGGCGGCGGCAACGCCGGCAGCATGATGGGCGACAAGGAGTTTGAAGACCTGTGCTCGAACATGGTGGAGCACGTGTCGACCCATGTGAAGGTGACCAGCGACAATGCCATCATCAACGGTAACCTCTACGGCGGCTGCAACATGGCCGACGTGAGAAACATGGCCTATATCGACATCCGCAACACCGGCGGCGCCGGCATAGCCAACGTCTTCGGCGGCAACAACATCGGCGGCAAGGTGTACGGCAACACGCGTGTCGACATCAGCGGCGGCACGGTGGGCAACATCTACGGCGGCAGCAACGGTGCCTTCGACTATGTGGAGATTGGCGGCGACGAGTACAAGGTCTACCCCTACGGGAGCACCCATATCGATGACGGCGTAGGCAAGAACCTGATAGCAACGGCCTCGATACCCGACGTGGACAGCACGACCGTGAACATCTTCGGCGGCAACATCACCAACGTCTACGGCGGTGGCAACATGGGCGACTGCCGCGCCACCTACGTGATGGTCGACGACCAGCAGTGCCTGCCTCACTTGGGTGCCACCATCACCGGCAACCTCTTCGGCGGCGGAGCCGGCGACTACGACGACCTGAACAAACCGCGCCGCGGTAATGTGGGCTTCCCGACCTCGGCCTCGACCAAAGATACCGGCTCGACGAACGTGCACCTCTACCATGCAGAGAACCTGGCCAGCGCCATCGCCTACGGTGGCGGCCGCGGCGGCGACGTGTATAACAGCCGCATCACAGCCTACAGCACCTGGAGCGAACCCTTCAACGCCATCTACGGCGGCTGCTGGGGCTCGGATGTCTACGGCACAGCCTACCTCACCATGAACGGTACCGCAGCCGGCACGACGGCCAACAGCGTTTTCGGCGGCAACGACTTCACGGGCAACGTGTACAAGTGCCTCCTGACCATCAACGGTGGCACCTACGGCAACATCTACGGCGCCGGCAACGGCGACTATCCCGCAAGCAACTATACGGAAGTCAATAGCGAACACGACTACAGCGGAGCCAACCAGCTCTATGTGCCCAACGCCGAGTATGTGGAGGTGAACTTCATGGACGGTACCGTCAACGGCAACCTCTACGGCGGCGGCAAGCTGGGTACCACCTTCAGCTACCTGAAGAATGCCGACGGCCACTATGTCAAGCTGGGCGCGACCGTCAACGACACAGTGCTAGTCGACATTGCGCGCAACGCACTGGCCGACACCGTCCGCACCCTTGAGAACGCCTACCAAGACCCGATGAAGTACTCGTACGTGCTGGTGAACGTGCATGGCGGCCGTTTCAACAAGAATATCTACGCCGGCGGTGCCGGTAAAGACAAGCAGCTCGTCTACGGTCTGAAGATGCTGAACATGGACGGCGCCACCACCTATGTGAAGGAGTCGGTGTACGGCGGTTCGGAGAACGTGCACGACGGCTACGGCCTGCCCGTCTATGCCGATGGAGTGGGCTATGTAAGCGGTGAATGCGTCAACGACCATACCAACGGCAGTGGTGTCCTGGATAGCACCACGATGCGTCCGTCGTCGATTATGAACATCGCGGGCGGCACCATCATGAACAACGTCTACGGCGCTGGCTATATGGGTAATGTAGCCGGCTCGATTTTCGTCAACATCGGTATGGATGCCATCGAGAATTCGCCGGTGTGGACGAACACCTACAACGGCAAGGCCAACGCCTATGCCACGTTCAAGCCGGGCGCCGCCGATGGCTATGTACCGGCACTGACGAAGAATGTGATAGCAATGGATGCGAGCGTCTACGGCGGCGCCAACTGGGGTACCAACACGGGTAGCTACAACTTCGACGCCCGTGGCTTCTTCGGCGGCGAGAGCCGTATCTTCGTCGACGGCACCGGCTACGAGACCGACAACAATCCCACCTCGACCCTGCCCCAGATGATTATCGTGCAGAACATCATCGGTTCGGGTACCTCGGCCAACGGCGGCGATGTGCTGAACCGCATCGACGTGCAGGACTACGGCACTAAGAGCAACGACTGCAGCGCCACACGCGAACTGCAGTCGATACAGCGCGCCGACGTGCTGTGGTTGTGGAACACCGGCATTGAGTACACCGGCGACAACGACGCCGTGTCGGCCTACCCCAGCCAGAAGTACACCATCAACCGTATCAAACAGGTCAACGCTCGCGGATACAACCTGATGGAGATTGACGCTCTGATGACCAACATCTCGGAGATGAACTTCTACAAAGACGCACTGGCCAGTATGACCGACTACACCGTGCAGGGAACCCTCTTTGAGAACAGCGCCAACGACTGCCCGACAAATCTGTGCACGAAGATAGACAATGTTATCAACCATGACACGAAGAAGTACACGGCCATCGTGGTGAACAACGGTGTGAACATCGACATCATCGGCGAGAATGGCACCTACGGTATGGTGAACGGCTTTGCCTACCTGATGGCCGAGGAGGGAACCAACGCCATCGTGGCGGCCCGCTCCAAGAGTACTCTCTCCACCGTCACAGACAATTCAGGCAACCCTGTGCCGAACAACGTCTCGGACGGCGGATTCATGGCCGAATGCAAATCGAAGAACGCAACGCCCACATTCGACGGCGGTGATAATGGTTGGAGAACCTCATGGAGTTCCGAAGACCCGACCACCAATTCGGAGTACAAATATGAGAACTACTATTCCAACTACCGTGTGTGGAGCATCGGTCAAGGCCGTCGTTCGCGCTACGCCGTCATCCTGGCCCACGCCAACCCGTCGAAGCTCATCCAGCTCGACAAGCCTGTGCTGCTGCCCGACACCGCAGCTGGCGTAACACATACAGGTGCGTGGGATGGATACCACTATGGCCTGGCTTATGCCACCCTCGACCTTCCGGCATCGAGAATCGGAAACTACTACAAGCTGAGTGCCTCGGGTATCGTGCTGAGAGACGACAACTCGAAGATGGATCTGGCCGACTATGCTTGGAACCCCGTCGACTCTAGCACTCTCCAATATAATATACGAACAGGTGCAGATAAATGGTGGCAGCACCAAGAGACCTCAGAAAATGGAAGCTCCGGTAAGTGGGAAAAGACGAACGGCGACCGCCAGACGACAGCCGACAATATCGGCGACTACCCTGGCAGCACCTTTGGCCTGGTGATGGCTTCGGGTGCCAACTTCGCAAATGACGGCTCTGGCAATTATACAGACCCCTTTAACGAACCTTCAACCTGGAACAACGGCGCCACGGTCATCACCGGTAACCCCAACGTGAGCATCAGCAACGACTACCGGTCGGCCGCAGTGGGTGGACTCACCGCCAACGCCAACCCCAAGATGGACCTCTGGCTCACCTACGACACCTTCTTCTCGACGACGCTCCTCGGCACCGTGACCTTCCAGCTGGAAGAGTACCAACCTGGCAACGCCACCCCCGTGGGCACCATCGACGTGACCGTCACCATTGCCACCATTATCGACCAATTCATCGACCAAGAGTACGAAGTGCTGGCCATGGAGAACGAAGGACGCACCAACCTCTTCTCGCGCAAGGCCGTGCTACCCGCCACGCTGGAAGCCCGCGATGTGTACCTGGAGAGCTTCACCTGGTATCCCACCGAATTAGACGGAAATGGCAAGACTTACACTCCTGGGTCGGAGCGTTTCTATCTGACCGACGAGGAGTCGGTGATACTCGCTGACCCGGACAACAATGTGTTTGCACTCAACCTCAACCCGACCGACAACGTGAGTAGCACCATCAGCTCGGTGGAAGGCTGGCACGACATAGAGACCGATGCGGAATACTTCAGCCTGTATGAACTGGCCGGTAAAACCGCAAACGGACAATTCAAAGAGCCTCGCGAAACTGCTGGATTAGTGAGCCTGATTGATGGCGAGCATCCCATGGGCAAGAAGATAGGCCAGCTGGACGGCCGTGGCCTGGCAGCCCTCAACATCGACCTGCTCTTCGACGGAAACAAACAATACAGAAAGGTTGATGGTAAAGGATATGTGGGCAAAGCCATCCTGAACTTCCGCAGCTATAAAGCCAACGAGGACAAGGGACCTTTCTCCATCACCGTGTACGTAAAGACCCGCGACCACGGCGACACCATCTATCTGGCCTCGGCCGATACAATGTATATTACTTACCATCAAGATGGTGTGACCGACAAGAGTTTCGGTTTTGGCTCCTGGACAAAAGCTAAACGCCCCAACGCATGGAAGGATCCTAAAGGAAACAATATCGGTAAGGAACCTGCGCGCTATGTGGACAACTTCAAAGATGCCTTCCACAAGAACATCTACCAAGAGGGCGACGTGATTGCCATCATGGGCGAAGTGCAGATTGCCCCCGGTCAGCAGCTGACCATCCAGGGTGCCGACTATGCCGCCGTGCCCATCATCCGCTACACCGGCCACCACCACCAATGGCCCGGCGAGAAAGCCGTCTACCGCGGCCCGATGATTACCGTGATCGGCGGAGCAGAAGCGGGCGTGAAGAAGACCACCTCGTTTGCCACCCGCAGCATCGCCTTCGACGGCAGCAGCATGGGTAAACGTAAAAACGTGAAGCTGGTGAACAACGTCTGGCAAATTGACACCAACTACTATCCCGACACCAACGTTGCCTATGGCCCCATCATCGCCGTGGCCAACAACGGAGGCTACAAGACTGCTGTCAGCCTGGAGAACAACACCAGCATCAGAAACAACTACAACGCCAGCAGCACCTCGGCCGCAGACAAATTCCGCGGTGCCATCAGCGTGTATGACGACGGCGTCCTGACGCTGATGAACAATGTGACCATCGAGCAGAACCTCACAGTCAACCAGCCCACCCAAAATACCGCAGTGCCTCTTGACGAGCGTATCCCGCACGACGGTGCCGTTTATGTGGACCACGGTGTGGTGGAACTGGCCGAATCGCACAAGGAGACGGCTGTGACCATCACCGACAACTACCTCTTCCCCGCCACGATTCCCTATAGTGGCGCAGCCGATATCGCGAGACGCTTCTGGACAAACCAATATAAGAAGATACCTGTGGATCCCTCGGCAACACCTATCGTATACACTGACTCCTTGGCCCGCTATGCCTTCGATGCCACCAAGAAAGCCATCGATACCGCCACGCGCGCCAACGTCTTCCTGACCCGCCTGCCGCTGGGTGGCGACAATGCCGACCTGCTCCGCGACGCACAGTCGGACACCATCGTCTTCGTCAAGAGCATACCCACGGGCACCAAGATAGGTGTCACCAAGTGGTTCCCCGGCATCAGCGTGCGCGACACCATCGGTATCGTCATGCAGCCTAACGGCAACCTGGGCTACATCAGCGAGGTGATGACACACGGCAACTTCTACTCCGACGTAAGACCCTACGACACACTCTACAACAACGGTATCGACAACAAGACCATCTTCCTGCACCGCTGCGCCACCTTCAAGCAGCAGATTAAAGGTGAGGCTATCTCAGCTCTGCTGCCGCTGGCCAATGTGCCCACAGGCGATGCGTTGCACTACGGATACCTGAAAGATGCCACCTGCCCCACCGGCGGCGACAGCATCATCTACCGTGTGCAGGGAGGCTTCTTCCCCTACACCTACACCTGGTCGAGCAGCAAGCTTGCCGAACCGCAGGTGAGGAACACCGGAGTCGGCAATAATGTCATAATGAATGGAGGCACCGTGAATTATAATTATGCCAAAGCCGCCATCGCCGACACCTTCTACCTGCCCCCCATTGACATGGGACACTCCACCACCTCGGACAACTACGACATCACCGTGCTGGCCACCGACGCCGCCGGCTGCCGTCAGAAGAAGGTCATCAACGTGACATTCAACAAGACCGATACCGGTACGCCGAAGTGGGAGAAGACCGGTACCACATCCTATTGGACCGCTCGAGACACGGCCAACGACCACATCGCCACCGGCAACCGCAACTACAAGGCCATCAAGATTTATCCGAGAGTGTGGGCCGACCGTACCAGCGGTGTCATCACGGCACTGGTTCCGGGTGACAAGAACGACACCATCTACATGGAGAATGGCGACCGCCACGACCTCGACAACCTGATGTTCTGCGAGGGCGACGTGATACAGCTGGCCACAGCTCCGGTATATGATCCCGCCGGCACTGCCAACCGCTTTATCATGTGGGACTTCGACCCCTACTACAACCGACAGGTCAGATATGCCGTGCCTTCGGAGAGCGACACCGTACGTGCCTACTATGGTCCCAAGACCTACTGGAAAGACCATATCGACAACGTCGTGGCAGCCAAAGCAGCCTACGACGACAACTACTACTTCACCAACCGCAACGGCAAGAGCTACGTGACCACCTACCACGGCGACGTGCACATCTATGACGAGGACGGCTTGGCCTGGTTCATCAGCGTGGTGAACGGCTACAACGGCACACAGGCCCGCTCGTTCTTCTTCAACGAAGTCTACCTGCACGACAAGGTCGGCGGCTACGACATGAAGGACTACCTGTGGACTCCCGTGGGCTCGCAGCAGCATCCGTTCCGCGGCAAGTTCATCGGTGCCAACAAGAACAGCTCTGACTCCTGCTCTCAGGCCGGTGCCAGCCGTGTGGTCATCAAGAACATCATCATCGACGAGCCCAATGTGGACTACACTGGCTTCTTCGGCTTCCTCGACTCGGCCACCGTGGAGAACATCGCCCTACATGCGGCGTTGGTACGCGGTGCCCAGTATGTGGGCGGTCTGGCTGCCAACACCCGACAGAGCCGAATCCTGAACTGCGAAGTGGCCGACAGCAGCAACAAGAACGCCACCGCCACCATCCTGGCCACCCATTACGCCAGCGGCGGTATGGTGGGTAAGGCAGACCAGAGCACCATCAAGAACTCGACCACCTCGGCCAAGTACGTGGGCGACGCCGTGTACAACGGCGGCGTGGTGGGCTACGGCACCTCGACGAAGGTGTACAACAACGGCCTGCGCAACATCAGCCGCATGCAGTCGGTCTACGCCGGCGGTGTGGCCGGTTACCTCGACGGGCAACCCTCCGACTCTCCGGCAACACGCCACGGCGCCAAGTCGGGCGACGACGACGGCCGCTCCTATGTGCAGAACAACTACGTCTACTACACCAGCCAAGGTCACAACCAGCGCGCTGGCGGCTTGGTGGGCTATGCCAAGAACACCGTCATCGAGAACAACTATGTGTACGGTGACATCGTGGGCGAGGCCACCGAAGGCGGCGTGGGTGCTGTGCTCGACGAAGGCAGCCTGGCCGAAAACAACTACTATGAGAACGGCTCCGCCACCCGCAGCGTGGGTCAGCACCGTAACAACGCCACCTCAAGCAACAACATCGACTTCAGCGGCGAAGGCAATCAGGTGACCCTCAGCTCCAACAACTACGGTATCAACAACCTCACACGCGCACTGAATATATGGGTACGTGCGAAGGGAGGCGACTTCAAGAGCTGGCGTAGCGACCTCGAGCATCAGAACGACGGCTACCCGCTGTTCGGCATGCCCGACATGATTCCCGTCAACGACTCGCTGACCGTCACCGGCTGCGACAGCGTGGAATGGGACGGCGTCACCTACCTCTTCGACGACGAGCTGGTGAGCCACTTCGTCGACTCGGTGATGATGGTTGACAGCACCTTCACGCTGCACATCATGGTGAACCACGCCACCCGCGAGCAGGTGGAAGACAGCGTCAACGTGGGTGACGGCTACACCGGCCACGGCTTCGAACTGACGGAGACCGAAGTGCTGATGCTCTACCGCACCGTGGGACGCAGCCACTCCACCACCATCGTCCTCACCGATACGTTGCAGTCCGCTGCCGGATGCGACAGCATCGTCACCCTGATGCTGACCATCAACCCGCGTCTGGACATCGTGGAACCCACGACACAAAACCAGATAAAGGTCTACCCCAACCCGACGACATCGCTTGTCACCGTCGAGGCCACCGAGGCCATGAGCCACGTGGAACTCTACGACAACAGCGGCCGCCGTCTGGAGAGCTACAACACGCACAACAGCAACGACATCACTATCGACGTCAGCCGCTACCCCTCGGGTGCCTACTACCTGCGGGTGCACACAGCCGACAATGTCACCATACAAAAGCTGATAAAGAAATGAAGAAACGCTATCTAAAACCCACTGTCGAGGTATACCTCTACAGCCCAGAGAAGGGATTCGCCACTTCGGTAGCACTCGAGAACAACACTCGCGACCGCGACTATGTGCTCATCGAGGGCAACGACCGCAACTCGACGCGTGCTTCGGAAGAAGTGACAGAATATACCGACCGCTACGGTCAATATGAAACCGGTGAATGGGATTAAAAAAGATTTACTACGATGAAATTGCATAAAAAGATACAGACATGTGGCCTGATAGCCCTGAGCGTGCTGACGCTGGCTGGATGTAAAGACGACAACATCCAGAGAGCGTACACACTGGACGCTACCATGGAGCAGCTGCAGGATGCCGACAACAACGGCACCAAGGTGCGGCTGTACAACGAACAATGGACCTACTGGGAGGGTGGTGACAGAATCACCCTCCGTGGCAACAACTCGGTCGGCCAGGCCGAAGGTTGGCTGGTGGGTAGCAGCTCTGACTACGAAGACTATAACGGTGTCTTCGCCACCACTTTGGAAGAAATCGGAGGCACTGCCTCCAAATGGTTTGTCGCCCTGTTTCCCGCCTCCGATGACCATGTAATCAACTACGCGGGCAGTGAGAATAAGGGTTTCTCGGTCACGATTCATCTCGAAGAATCGCAGCACTACCGCGACGACAGCAGCTATGCCCGCGATGTGCTGCCCATGGTGGCATGGTATGGCGGCCGTGAGTGGGGGCCTGATCCCGACACACAGGACCCCAACCCTCCACGACTGGATTTCCACTCGCTGGCCGGCATCGTCAGGCTGCAGCTGCTGAACGGTACCACCGAGACAAGGCACATCTCCAGCATCGTGCTTACCTCCGTTGCAGGTAACGGCGCCACCGCAAAGCGTCTGCATGGCAATTTCCCCATCAGGAACCTCTACAATTACAATGCATTCCTGGGCGACAGTGTCTATATCTCGGGCGACGAGAACCAACTCACCCTGGATATGTCACAAGCCTCGGGAGGCAGCCTGGAGTTTGCCCCCAACGACTTGAAGAGCTTCTACATCGTACTCCCCGCCTTCCATGGCATGGACACCTCTTCCTACTACCGTCTGCAGATGACTGTCAACACCACAGAGGGCACCGCCTTCACCAAGACCTTCTCTGCCCACACGCGTCGTAACGGCATCACCTACCTGCGCGCCATCAATGTCACCAACTTCAATAGCGGTCCGTCCAACAATGCCACCCTCGTCGGAAACGGCACCTCGACACGCCCCTTCAAAATCTACACCCTCAACGACCTGGTCTATGTGCGCTCCTGTTTTGCCAACCCTGTGGGCGGCAAGGTATACGTCAATGGACAGGAAGTGACTGCCAACACTTGGTTCCGCATCATGCGCTCCGACATCAACCTCTCCCCTTCCGTATGGAATGATGGCGGCATCAGCAACTTCACCGGCCACATGACCTACTATGCCAACGTCAGCAACTATCATGACACGACGGCCCTCACCGGCATCACCAACAACAGCACCCATCCTCTCTTCGAGTCGATAGGAGCCAATGGTGTCGTTGACGGACTCGCCATCCGCTGCGACAGCACCATCAGCATCGGAGGCAACTACTCCCCACTCTGCGGTACCAACAACGGAAAAATCATCAACTGCCATACTGGCAAACAAGCGGCCGGCCGCAACCCATACGTCGGCAGTATCACCAGTTTCTCCGGCATCTGCGCCATAAACAACGCCTCCGGCATCATTGAGGGCTGTGGCTGCTCCTATCAAGGACGCATCTCCAATACAGCAAAGTTTGCCGGCATCTGCAACAACAACTACGGCACCATCCGCGGCTGCTACGCCGCTTCACCCATGGATGTCACCGGTCCCACCACTGCCGCCGGAGTGTGCCACGACAACAACGGCACCGTGGAAGACTGCTACTTCGCCGCCCGCATCAACTCAGGTACCCGCTGGGCAGGCATCGTCTATAACAATACCAGTGGCCACACCGTGCAGCACTGCTACTTCGGCGACGGTTCCATCCTCTTCGCCGACACCGTAGCCGGTATCGTCAGCTTCAACAACGGCACCGTCGACTACTGCTGGGGCAACGGAAACCTCAGGGGCGACAAGGTGGGCGGCATCGCTGCCACCGTCGGTGCCACCGGCAAACTCACCAACTGCTTCATCAACGACTCCGCATTCTACCTCACCATCCGTTCCACCGGCACCCGCCACCTCGGTGGTGGCCTTGCCGCCGAAGTGATGGGTGGCGGAAGCATCCGCAACAGCTATATCGTCATGAATAATTTCATGCACCCCGCCGGCAGCGCCTTCGGTGCTGTTGTGGGACACATACGCACAGGAGGTACCATCGACAACTGCTACGGACTGATGGACAGCGCGGTCGTCACACCTCGCTTCTACGGCACCACCCAAGCGGCAGAAAGCGCCTTGGGGACTGTCTTCACCCACTGCCACCTCGTCAGCGGCACACAAGTCGGCGTCAACCGCATCCATGCCAAGAACACCACCGACGGTACCCTGAACGACCTCAGCGAACTGCTCACCGACCTCAACACCAACCGCGGTACCAATGTCGAGTGGGAGCGCATCAACTCGGGCAACAACACCGCCCCGCAGTTGAAAGCCTACAGCCGTCCCACCAGCAAATACTTCCGTCCGGCAAAACATAGACGATGAAACATACCCTTCTGCTGCTAGCCCTCCTGCTCATGCCTGTCGCCCTTCGGGCCCAGGTGACCGACAGCGCCAATTGGCATGTGCGACTGTCGACAGGTGCCAGCGTCACCAATGGTATGGGACAGACGCAGTCGCTCAGCTGGGTGGCCCCCTCGTTCGAGTTCCACCCCACCAGCCGCCTGACCGTCAACACAGGGTTCGCCTCGGTGGGTAGCCTGCTGCCCGCCGACTACAAGCTGCACGGCTACGGCTCGCGCAGCCTGGCGCCCCTCCGCACCGGCACCCGCGCCACCGCCCTCTGGGCCGAAGCCCAGTACCAAGTCAACAGCCGCCTCTGGCTCTGGGCCTCGGTGGCACACCTCAACGGCTTCGCACAGCCCCTCTGGCTCGACCGCAGCCTCCCCATGCAAGCCACCGCCTTCAGCGGTGGCTTCGGCTACCGCTTCGGCGAGAAAAGCATCCTCGAAATGCACATCCACATCGTACGCGACCACTACGGCACCCTGGCGCCGATGCTCTACGACGACCCCTTCTCCTATAACCGATTCTTCTATTAAATGGAATATAACACACAACGCGAACAACTCAAGATATCCGACTACGGCCGCAACGTGGTGAAGATGATTGACTACGCCAAACGGCTCGACAACCGCGAAGAACGCAACAAGATGGCCAACGTCATCATCGATGTCATGGCCCAGCTCAACCCCAAAATCAAGGAGCGTACCGACTACAAGCATATCCTCTGGGACCACCTCATGATGATGGCCAACTACGACCTCGACGTCGACTGCCCCTATGACATCACCCGCGAAGAGAGCGAGAACATCCACCCCCACCGCCTGGCGCTGCACGACCACGGCATCCGCTACCGCCACTATGGCCGCGCCCTCGAGGACATGATACGCGCCGTGGCCGACATGCCCGCCGGAGAAGAGCGCGACCTGCTCACCGCACAGATTGCCCATACCATGAAGCGGCAGTACCTGCAGTGGAACCGCGACACCGTCGACGACGCCCTCATCACCGACCAGCTGGCCGAACTCAGCGGCGGACGCCTGCAGCTGCCTGCCGACTTCCAATACACCGACACCAAGGAACTCCTCTCCACCATCAACTCCGCACAGGCCAACAAGACCGAAAACGGCACCAAGAAGAAGAAAAAGAAGAAGAAAAAGAATGCGTAAATGCGTTCATGCGTCAATGTGTAAGTGATGCTTGTGCAAGCCACTAACGCAATAACGCGATAACGCACTAACACAATACAATAAGATGGCTAGCTTTGAAATCATCGGAGGACGGCGCCTGAAAGGCGAGATAGTGCCCCAGGGCGCCAAGAACGAAGCCCTGCAGGTGCTCTGTGCCGTGCTCCTCACCTCGGAGAAGGTACGCATCAGCGACATCCCCGACATACGCGACGTCAACCGCCTCATCGACTTGCTCAAACTGCTGGGCGTCAACGTGCGGCAGGACGTCACCGCCACCACCGAAAGCGGTCGCACCTTCGAATTCCAGGCCGACCAGGTCAACCTCGAGGTGCTGAACAGCCCCGAATACCGTGAGCAAGCCGGCACCCTGCGCGGAAGCATCATGCTCGTCGGTCCCCTCCTCTCACGCTTCGGCCACGCCGTGGTGCCCCAACCCGGCGGCGACAAGATAGGCCGCCGACGCCTCGACACCCACTTCATCGGCATGGAGCGCCTCGGCGCCACCGTCGAATACAAACGCGGCGCCTACCTCGTCGACGCCAAGCGCCTCAAAGGCTGCTACATGCTCCTCGACGAAGCCTCCGTCACCGGCACCGCCAACATCATGATGACCGCCGTGCTGGCCCACGGCACCACCACCATCATGAACGCCGCCTGCGAACCCTACGTCTACCAGCTCTGCAAGATGCTCAACAGCATGGGCGCCCGCATCAGCGGCGTGGGGAGCAACCTGCTCACCATCCGCGGCGTGAAGGAACTGCACGGCTGCGAGCACCGCCTGCTGCCCGACATAATCGAGGTGGGCTCCTTCATCGGCATGGCCGCCATGACCCAGAGCGACCTCACCATCAAGAACGCCCAGGTGCAGCACCTCGGCCTCATCCCACAGGTGTTCCGCCGCCTCGGCATCGAGGTGTGGCAGAAAGGCGACGACCTCTACATCCCCGCCCAAGAGCACTACGAGATTGAGCGCTTCATGGACGGAAGCATCATGACCGTGGCCGACGCCCCGTGGCCCGGCTTCACCCCCGACCTCATCAGCATCGCCCTCGTCGTGGCCACCCAGGCCAAGGGCAGCGTCCTCATCCACCAGAAGATGTTCGAGAGCCGCCTCTTCTTCGTCGACAAACTCATCGACATGGGCGCCCAGATCATCCTCTGCGACCCCCACCGCGCCACCGTCATCGGCCTCGACCGCGAACACAAGCTGCGCGGCGTCCGCATGACCTCGCCCGACATACGCGCCGGTGTGGCGCTCCTCATCGCAGCCCTCAGCGCCGACGGGAAGAGCCGCATCGACAACATAGAGCAAATCGACCGCGGCTACCAGCACATCGACGAGCGTCTCCGCCGCCTCGGCGCCGACATCAGACGAATATAACCTCCCCTCCGCATAACATGGCATTCCACCTTTTCAAAAAAAGCACCGAACCGCGTCCCATCTTCGCCGCACTGGGGACCGACATGCACTGCCACCTCATCCCGCAAGTCGACGACGGTTCGAAATGCATCGAGGAAAGCATCGACTGCCTGCGCACCCTGCAGGCCGTGGGCTACAAGAAAGTGTTTGTCACCCCTCACTTCTGCTCCCGCTTCCCCAACGAAGAAGACGACATCAAGCAGCGCTACGAACAGCTGTGCCAGGTAGCCGACGCCGCCGGCATCACCATCGAGATGGCCGGCATCGCCGGCGAATACCGTGTCGACAGCATCTTCCGGGCCCGACTCGACAGTCCCCGCTTCTTCCAAGTGGCAGGCAAATATGTACTCATCGAACTCTCGCTGCACCAGCAGATGATGGATGCCGACGACCTGATATTCGACATGCAGACACGGGGCTACGACCTCATCCTCGCCCACCCCGAGCGCTACCCCTACCTCAACATCGACGGACCGCGCATAGAGCAATTCCTCAACCAAGGCATCCTCCTGCAGGTCAACATACTCTCCCTCGGCGGCTTCTATGGCGAGGAGGCCCGCCGCCGCGCCTTCGCCATCATCGAACGCGGATGGGTGAGCTTCCTCGGAAGCGACACCCACAACACCCTCTACTGCCAAGCCCTCCGCGACCTCTCGCGCAGCCGCAAGATAGAGAAACTCCTCGAGAAACACCAATTCATGAACAACACGCTGTGAAAGTGAAAAGTGAAAAGTGAAATTCTAGAAAATCTAGCCTGGCTAGATCGGCTAGCCCGGCTAGAAAGGCTAGCCCGGCTAGAAAAAAAAACAAACTGTAAACCGTAAACTGTAAACCCTATATGAACACCCTCAATGCCGTCTCGCCCGTCGACGGGCGCTACCGCAGCAAATGCGAACCCCTGGCCGCCTACTTCTCCGAAGGGGCCCTCATCAAATACCGTGTCCGCGTCGAAGTGGAATACTTCATCGCCCTCGCCGACCGCCTCAAAGAGGTGCGCCCCCAGCTGGCCCCCGTGGCCGCCAAAGCAGAAGCCCTGCGCGACATCTACCGTCACTTCTGCGACGACGACGCCCTCGCCATCAAAGAGATAGAGAAGACCACCAACCACGACGTCAAAGCCGTCGAGTACTTCCTCAAAGGGAAATTCGACCAGATGGGCCTCGCCGACCTCAAGGAGTTCATCCACTTCGGCCTCACCTCGCAGGACATCAACAACACCTCCGTGCCGCTGAGCATGAAAGACTGCGCCACCGAGGTGCTGCTGCCCGCCTACCGCAATATCCTCAGCCTGCTGAAGACCAAAGCCGAGGAGTGGCGCGACATCCCCATGCTGGCCCACACCCACGGCCAGCCCGCCTCGCCCACCACGCTGGGCAAGGAGTGGGGCGTCTTCGCCTACCGTCTGGAACGTCAGCTGCAGGAGCTGGAGCGCCTGCCCTTCACCGCCAAGTTCGGCGGCGCCACGGGTAACTTCAACGCCCACCGCGTGGCCTTCCCCGAATTCGACTGGCGCACTTTCGGCAACGACTTCGTGGCCAACCACCTGGGCCTCGAACGCCAGCAACTCACCACCCAAATCGAGAACTACGACATGATGGCCGCCTGGTTCGACGCCTGCAAACGCATCAACGTCATCCTGATAGACCTCTGCCGCGACGTGTGGACCTACGTCTCGATGGAATACTTCAAGCAGAAAATCAAAGCCGGCGAGGTGGGTTCCAGCGCCATGCCCCACAAAGTCAACCCCATCGACTTCGAGAATGCCGAGGGCAACCTGGGACTGGCCAACGCCATCTTCGAGCACCTGAGCCACAAGCTGCCCATCAGCCGCATGCAGCGCGACCTCACCGACAGCACCGTCAGCCGCAACATCGGCGTGCCTATCGCACACACACTCATCTCGTTGGCTTCGCTCGAGAAAGGACTCGGCAAGCTGCTCCTCAACGAGCAGGCCCTCTACCGCGACCTGGAGAACAACTGGGCCGTGGTGGCCGAAGCCATCCAGACCATCCTCCGCTCGGTGGGCTACCCCAACCCCTACGAGGCCCTGAAGCAGCTCACCCGCACCAACGAGAAGGTGACGGCTCAGACCATCAGCGACTTTGTCGACACGCTGGAGGTGGCACCCGAGGTCAAAGAGCGCCTCAAGACCATCACCCCCCACAACTATATCGGCTACACCCTCTGAACCGACCCCTTCGGAGCCGACACTGCTCCGAGGATAGTCCGACTACTGTCGGAGCCACCGCGAGGGTAAACGTAGGTGAGAGTTACATTAGAGTTAAGTTAGAGTTACATTAGAGTTGGAGCATTTTTAATCACCCGCTCCGACGAAAAGACAAGATACCGAAAGATGAATATCACGCTCAAATACTCAAAGCCCTACAGTGCTCGCGGAGCACTGTATGCGCTGTTGGTGGTGCTGAGCGTGGTGTTCACCATGGCCACGGCCCTCTCGGTGGCCGACTTCCTGAAGATACTCTTCGGCGACGAGACCACGGGCATGGGTGCCGCGATGTCCGGCGGCAACCTTGTAACCCACTGGCTCGACGGACTCTACACCTGGCTGATAGGCTTCGGGCGCCTCAACGCGCTGCTGCTCTTCTCGGCCATCATCTTCGTGCTCTACAGCCTGAAGAACATCTTCGGCTACCTCTCGGCTGTGGAGATAGGCATCATACGCACGCGGGTGGTGCGCGATATACGTAACGACCTGTTCCGCAAAGCCATGCACCTTCCCATGGGCTACTATGACCGGCAGCGCAAAGGCGACGTGCTGGCGCGCTTCGGGAGCGACATGGTGGAGTATGACGAGAACATCCTCGGCTCGGTGCAGATGCTGCTGACGGCGGTCATCAGCATGGTGCTCTACCTGGCTATGCTGTTCTACCTCAACCTGAAGCTTACGCTCTTCGTGCTCTGCATGCTGCCGCTGGTGGCCTTCGTCATCTCGAGCCTCTCGCGCCGCCTGAAGCGCAAGTCGCAGACCGTGCAGGAGATGAACTCGCACCTGGTGTCGCTCACCGACGAGACCATCGGAGGCCTGAAAGTCATCAAGGCCTATACGGCCATCGAGTTCAGCAACAACCGCTTCCAGGAGTACAACCGCGACTACACGCGGCGGCGCACGGCGATGTTCCGCCGCATCTACGCCGCCTCGCCCATCAGCGACTTTCTGGGCAACCTCATCGTGGTGGGCATCCTGCTCTTCGGCTCGCTGCTCATCATGCGGGGCGACCACGGCCTGACGGCCGACCTCTTCATCAGCTACGTGATGCTCTTCGTGCTGATGATACCGCCCGCCAAGGAGCTGACCACCGCCATCGCCCAAATCAAGAAAGGGCGCGCCTGCGCCGACCGCGTGGCGGCATTCCTCGGCGAGGAGGAAGAAAGCCTCACCCCCGACCCCTCTCCGAATGGAGAGGGGAGAGGAATGCAGGTATCTACCCCCCTCTCCATTCGGAGAGGGGCTGGGGGTGAGGCTGTTGAGCTATGCGATGTGTGCTTCTCATACACCCCCGGCGTGCCGGTGCTCAACCATGTGAACCTCAGCGTGCCGCGCGGAAGCACGGTGGCGCTGGTGGGTGCGTCGGGCAGCGGCAAGTCGACCATCGCCGACCTCATCGGACGCTTCTACGAGGTCAGCGAGGGTGAGATACGCTTCGGCGGGGTGCCGGTCAAAGAGCTGGCCCTCGGCGACCTGCGCAGCCGCATCGGCGTGGTGGCGCAGGACACGCTGCTCTTCAACGACAGCGTGAGCGCCAACATAGCCTTTGGCAAGCCCGAGGCCACACAGGCCGAGATAGAGGCTGCCGCCCGCGCCGCACAGGCGCACGACTTCATCATGGCCCTGCCACAGGGCTACCACACCAACCTGGGCGAAGGGGGAAGCCTGCTCAGCGGCGGCCAACGCCAGCGCATCAGCATCGCCCGCGCCCTGCTGTGCGAACCCGAACTGCTGATACTCGACGAGGCCACCTCGGCCCTCGACACCGAGAACGAGCGACTGCTGCAGCAGACCCTCGACCGCGTGTTGCAGGAGCATACCGCCATCGTCATCGCCCACCGCCTCTCGACGGTGGTGAACGCCGACCGCATCGTGGTGCTCGACGGCGGCCGCATCGTAGAAGAGGGCACCCACCAAGAACTGATGGCCCGCGGAGGACGCTACAGCCAGCTGGTATCACTTCAAAGCTTTTGAAATGGAAAAGGAAAAAGGAAAAAGGGGGAAGAGGCTTGCGCAGGTTGCCCGCGTCAGCTGCTTTCCCTTTTTCGTTTCCCTTTTCTCCTTCTGCATAGCCCAATCGCCGGTGGCGCCGGTGACGGGATGGCTGGCCACGGTCGACAGCACCACCCAGCAGATAGTGCTCCGCTGGCACCCTTCGGCCGACAGCGCCGTCGTGGGCTACCACATCTGTGCCGGGTCGTCCGACACCGGCTGTTTCGACTATGGCACCGTCACAGGACGTCTCGACTCCAGCTACATCTGCGTGGACCACAGTCCGCTGGAGCAACACCACTACCGGCTGCATGCCTTCGACAGCGCCGACAACGTCAGCGAGCTGACACCCTTCTTCGGCAACGTGGTGCTCACGGCCGAGGTGCCCCTTTGCGAGACCACCGTCACCGCCCACTGGAACCCCTACGAAGGCTATTGGACAGATACCCTCCTGGGACAACCCATGTCATACCTCCAGACACGCATGGAGCCTTTCGACTCCACATTTATCACCCGGAACGGTTACACCAACAGCGTTGCGGGTGAATGGAGCGCCGAGATTCCCGAGTCCGTCACCCGCATCTGGCTGCGCGTGATGCTCTTCAGCAACAGCGGATTCCAAGCCTACTCCAATATCGTCATGGTGGAACGCAACACCGTCGACACCGCCTCGGTGGTGGCCATCGACAGCGTCGTGTACGACAGCATCAACACCGCCATCAACCTCACCTTCGAGGTCGACACGGCCTTCGAATACACCCTCTACCGCAGCATCGACGGCATGCCGTGGCGAAAGGTGGAGACCTTCCACCCCCACCAGTCGCCCTTCCACTACACCGACCGCAACATCAACCCCTACGACTCGCTGTTTTGCTACCAGCTGGAGGTCTTCGACGCCTGCGGTCTCAATCCCAACTACTCCACCACCGCCTGGGTGGTGGTGCCCGACCCGCCGGCACCGGCCATCGCCATCCCCAACATCATCGTCGCCGGCGACGACCGCAACGGCACCTTCCTGCCCAAGATACGAGGGCTGAAAGGCGACCTCTACGAGCTGACCATCTACAACCGCCAAGGGCTGCAGGTGTACTCCACCACCGACCAGGAGGCCGGCTGGACACCGCCGGCATCAGCCCCGCAGGGCGCCTACACCTACTTCCTCCGCTGCCGCTACAACACCAACGACATCAAGACATACGCAGGTACCGTGACACTTATCAAATGAGCCTACCATGAAGACTGAAGACTATATGCTGCTCATAGAACGCCACTCGCACCACGACCGCGACGACTGGGGGGTGGAGAGCGACAGCTATACCTGCTACGACGCCGACCTCACGGGGCTGCAGGCGGGCGACACGCTGTACCCCACCGAATACCGCGGCGAGCAACTCGCGCGCCGCCGCGACCCGCAGACCTACCTGGAGTGCCTGCAGGTGGACGACGACCGGCTGACCTTCCGCTTCCACTTCCTTGAGAACTACCGCGGTGTGGAAATCACCGTCGGTCCCGACAGCCCGGCCTGCGCCGGCGGCAGCACCGACCGCTCCTCGGCCAGCTACACCGTCAGCCTCGTCCCCAAAGAAGAATACACCCCCAAACAAGGATATATCCATTACCAATAACAGAAGAGATATGCACAAACGCGACGAAGACGGAAAGAAATACCACGGCGACTGGCAAGACGGCAGCGTCATACTGCAGAAACTGGAAGGCCCTGTCGGCAACGGCAGCATCGACTATCCCAACGGCGACCGCTTCGAGGGCTACTTCCACCTCAGCTACGCCCACACCAACGGGCCCGCCTACATGGGACAAGGAACCTACACCTTCGCGAGCGGCGACCGCATAGAGCACTGCTGGATCAACGGCCGCGACCGCCTGCAAGGTGTCTACGAGACCCTGCACACCGACGGCACCCGGAGCATCGCCATGTGGTACAACGGCGAGCGCACAGGCATCGAGATAGCTGACAATGGGAAGACTTGCAACTACCGCGAACGGGGTCTCTTGATACATGCCTACAGCCAGTCTGACTTCAACTACGGCTACACCTACACGCCCGACGGTCACGGCTTCAACCGGCTGGAGGTGACGCTGCACAACGGCATGCGGCTGGTGCACCAGTTCAAGGACAACGGCAACGAGCCCGACCTCTTCTGCGAGCTCTACTACCCCGACGGCGACTGGATGGAATACCGCGGGTGGAACACGCTGAAGGAATACCGCCCCTGGGAGGGTGTCTTCACCTACCACCGCTGTGCCGACGGCATGAAGAGATACGGCACCTGGAAAGGGGGGGCACCGCAGGAGTCCAGTTGGGAGCACGACCCGCAGGGCGCCCGCCACATCCATGTGGAGCACGACCCCTACGGCCGTCCCTTCGGCCACGACATCCTCCTCTGGCCCGACGGCCACACGCAGTGGGGCTACAGCTACCACTACGAAGGCGAACACCGCGACGGCCTCCCCGAAGGCCACGGCGTCTTCTGCGACGACTCGGGCCGCCGCTACGAGGGCGACTTCCACGAGGGGCTCTGCCACGGCGAGGGCACCTACACCTTCGGCGACATCAGGCAGAGCGGCCGCTGGGAACGGGGGCGCTTCCTCGACGGCAAGGAGCCCACGGCACCCATCCTGCTGAAGGTGCACTGGCGCCATACGCACTGCAGCCCGGCGGGCGAGTTCCCACGGGGCGAAGAGGACTGGACCCTCGAGGCCAAGGTCGGCGAGCTCGACCTGCCAGTATACACCGCCGGCATCACCATCGAAGCCATCGAGCCCGACCGCATCGTCCTCTCCTGCCGCGGCCACGACATCCGCACGCTTGCCCCAGGCCACAGCGTGGGCTACCTCCGCGAGGTGGAAGGACGCGAGTACAGCGACGGCATCGTCTATGAAAGCGACGAATATTCCATCCGTATCACCTGGCCAAACTAAACACCGAACACTGATGAAAATAGCACTTTATTATAGACACATCGAACCCTCTGCCGAGCCCTACCTGAAAGAGCTCGTCGACATGCTGCACGACCGCGGCATCGAGACCTGCGTGCTCGAAACCCCGACCTCCGACTTCCGACTTCCGACCTCCGACTTCCTCTTCTCCATCGGAGGCGACGGCACGTTGCTCAGCTCGATACAGTTTATCGATGCCGTGCACCCCGAGACATTCCCGCCCGTTCTAGGCATCAATTTTGGCCATCTGGGCTTCTTGACGACCGTAGGCAAGGAAAACCTCCACGGCATGGTCGACGAGCTCCTGGCAGGCCGTTTTACGCTCGAAGAACGCAGCCTGCTCCAACTCCGACCTCCGACCTCCAACTCCGACCTCCGACCTCCAACCTCCGACCTCCGACCTCAATACTCCCTCAACGAGGTCTTCGTGCACCGCACCGAGGAGGCGTCGCTGCTGCGCACGCAGGTGTTTGTCGACGACCAGTACGTGGCCACCTATGCCGGCGACGGCGTCATCGTGGCCACCCCCACGGGCTCCACGGCCTACTCGCTCTCCTGCGGCGGCCCCATCCTTACGCCCGACTCGCGCTGCCTACTCATCACCCCCATCTCGGCCCACACCCTCACCCTGCGGCCCATCATCCTGCCCGACACCGCCAAGATACGGCTGCATGTCGACGACGACTGCTTCCTCGGCACCGACTCGCGCCGCACCTCGCTGGCCGGCGGCAGCGACCTGCTCCTCGCCAAGACCCCCTTCACCATCCGCCTCGTACGTCTCGGCCAGCAGAACTTCTTCACCGCCATCCGCGAAAAACTCATGTGGGGCACGGAGGTGAGAAGCTAGTGAAAAATGAAAAGTGAAAAGTGAAAAGTGAAAGGTGAAATTCTAGAAAATCTAGATCGGCTAGAAAGGCTAGCCCGGCTAGAAAAACCGTAAACTGTAAACAAAAATTGAAAATTGAGATGGAGCTGGTAGCATTTGTCTTATCTCCTTATCTCCTGTCTCCTTATCTCCTAAAAATCATTAAACTGTAAACTGTAAACTGTAAACCGTAAACTGTAAACTATAACCATTAACCCTTAACCATTACTCCCCACTATGCAACAAAAGACATTATTCCATATCCTGCTGGTCATCACCTTCGTCTTCGGAGGACTGAGCGCTTTCAGCTACCTGGTCACTGCGGCCATACTGCCCACCATGCAACAGTTCTATGCCGACAACCCCAATATCCTGCCTGAGCAGTTCAGCGTGATGATGCAGCAGATGCTCGACACGCCACGTGGCTACTTCCTCGGTGCGGGCGTGCTTTATCTGCTCGAGGTGCTGGGTGCCGCCCTTATGTGGCGCCTGCGCTGGAGCGGCTTCCACTGCTACGCACTGTCACGCCTGCTGCTCCTGCTGCTGCCCCTGCTCTTCCTGGGACGCGGCTTCGTGGGCATCGGCGACATCATGATGGCGCTGCTCTTCATCGCCGTCTACTTCCTGCTGATGCGCCAGCTGACGGCCGGACAATCGGAGCCACCGAAAGAGGACCCGGAACAGTAGGGACACGGCGTGCCGTGTCCGCAGTAGTCAGGACTTTCTCTTACGGACACGGCACGCCGTGTCCCTACGGTAATGAATAAAAAGGAGCCCCGTACCGAGTACGGGGCTCTATAATATGACTTGGTTTCAATTCCGTGGGTTCACGCCCACGGCTACCTTATACCACCCCGGCGGGGTTATCGGACTATCAACTTCTTCACTCCTTCACCTATGCGCACAAAGTATACGCCGGCAGGGAACTCGGAGGTCGGAATGCGGAGCTCGGAGGTGACGGGAGTCGCGGGTATCACCACACGGCCGGCCATGTCGAGGACGGTGAGGGTCGACGGCTGGGAAACACTGACGGTGACCTCGTCGTGTGCCGGGTTGGGGTGTAGGGTGAAGGTAGTGCCCTCCACGTCATCGATGCCGCCGAAGATAGCGAAGATGGCCGTCAGGGTGACATCAGAGTGGATGATGAAGGTGTAGGGATTGTCGAAGAGGGTGTCGCCTTCGGTGGTAATCCAGTAGACGAAGCTGGTGGCGCAGCCGTGCTCCTCGCCCTCGAGGGTGACGGTGTCGCCGTCCATGTAGGTGCCGGCGCCATGGACCATCTCGTCGAGACCGTCTTGCTGGCTGCCGTTGTTCATCACAGCGTTGACGGTGACGGTGTATTGCGGCACAGGCTCGAAGTAGGCGGTGAGGCTCATATCATTGTCACGGAGGGTTATCTGGCGCGTGGCGCTTGTCACGCTATCGCTCCACATGACGAAGCGGTAGCCTGGGTTAGGCGTGGCAGTGACGGTAACTGTAGTACCCTCAACGTAGGTGCCAGCACCACTGACGCTACCCATCGTAGTGTCGTTGACGCTGAGGGTAAGCGTGTATTCCGTCACGGGGTTGGCGGTGACGGTGAGCGAGTCGATGAGGCCTTGACCCTCGCCGGTGAAGCGGAAGGCCACCGTGAAGGTGCCGCTGGTGGGAGCGCCGGCGACGGTGTCGGTGGAGAAGCTGTACCACGCCATGCCGCCGCTGCTGACCGTAATCTCGCGCACGGGGATGAAGGTGGAGGTGTCGTAGGGGGTGAGCATGATGCCCACCGTGAAGGTGTCGATGTAGGTGGTCTGGCCCTTGAAGGCTACGAGGGCACCGCCAGCGCCGACCGTCAGGCTCGGCGAGCTGAGGTAGTTGACCACGTCGTAGCCATCATTGTTGTCGTAAAACTGCAGGCAGGTGTAGCTCCACTGGTCGCCGATGCAGTAGGCTCTGGCGTAGCTGCCCGCCTTGTGGAGCACCCAGCAGTCGGTCAGGATGTGCTCGTTGCCGATCTCAGGTGCCTGGTCGAACTCCTCGAAGTAAGGCAGCGCGAAGGCGTCGCAGCGGGTCCGGAAGAGGCGGGTGACGGCGGTGGAGGTGTCGCCCGCACCGCAGATCTCACTCACGCCGACCGTGTACTGAGTGTTGGAGTTGAGGCCGGTGAGGGTGTAGCTGGGCGTCGAGGTGGTGGCCACCAGGGCACCGTCGAGGTAGACGGCCCAGGTGTGGGTGGCGACCTCGGGCACCCAGGTCAGCTGGGCGCTGTGCTCACCGATGTTGTCGACCGTCACGTCGTGTACCGGTACGCAACCCGCGAAGGCCTCGAGCGAGAATTGGCGGATTTCGGAAGAGCCCTCAACCCCCTCCACTCCCTTGAGGATGATGTAGTGCCCGCTGCCGGTGTAGTGGTTGAAATGCACCTCGTTGGTCTGCACGGTGTTCTGCTGCAGGAAGCCGATGGTGTCGATCCAGGTCACATTGCTGCCATCAGCATCGCACACACCCACAGCGAAACGGGGATTGTAGCTTGAGATGGCGCACATGGAGGTAATAGTAGCCTTCAGGTCGGCAATGTTGTCGGCAATCTCGGGCGAGATGATGTGTCTGTCGTTCCACCCGCTCAACGACACACCGTTCCAGTTGTTATGGTAGAGGTTGTTGCTCAAGAACCAACAGGGATACTCGTCGGCGAGGAAACTGATGGTGTAAGGCAGTTCCATGTAGCCGCAGAGGGTGGTGGCACTGTCGGGGAAGCCGTAGACGACGAGGCTGTCGTTACAGACGGCGCCGACGCGCACCAGGTAGTGAGTGGCCTGCGCCAGACCGGTGATGGTGAAGCTGGTGGCGCTGGTGGTGTCGGCCAGCTGCCAGGCATTGGTGTTCACACGGTACTCCACCCGCCAGAGGTTCTCCGAGCCGCGCTGGGCCCATTGCAGGCTGACGCTGTGGGTGTCGACGGATGCGACCTCCACCTCGGGTGCCAAGCAGGTGTTCGTGCTGCCACCGCAGCCGCCCAGCAGACGGATATCGGGGATGTTGGTGTTAACCTCCCAGTTGAAGTTGAGAGTCGACGGATTGGTGTAGGCATCAAGGTGGTTGTCGTCCTGTACGAAGTGGGTGCAGGTGGCGTCGGTATGCACACCGTAGACGGGATTGTAGAAAGTGTTGGACTGACGACTGACGATGGTGACAACGAGGTTGCCGGTACCGTCATAGATATAAGGTGTGGTGAAGACAAAGTTATGCCAGCCGGTGCCAGTGAGCGAGTAGTGCTTGTCCTGCACCACCATGGTGAGGCTGTCGGAGGTCAGCGGCGAGGTGTGCGTGCCGTTGGTCTGACCCACATAGATGTCGTAGCGGCAGGTGCCCGAGGTGGTCTGCCACGAGTATGGGTCATACTGTGCCACGCGGAGGGCGATGCCGTATAGGGTGTCGATGCCGGCGGCAAAGCTGGCAGGATATATCACTTGGCTGTAGTTGCTCTCCCAGAAGTTGTCCATGAAGCGCGAGTTAGATGGGGTGGCGTTGCTGGCCGCCTCGGCACATACGCTCGGGGCCACCTGCATCACAACGGTGTCGGCGGTGTTGGCAGTAGCGCTGGCGCAGAGGGTGCGCACGGCGAACGAGTAGGTGTGGCCGGGGGTAAGGCCGGCGGGCACATAGGGGCTGAAGTAGGCGGTGTCGGTTAACACCAGCACTTGTCCCTGCTGGTCGATCACCTCAATCTCCACTCCGGCGGGCGACTGCTCGGCGACTGCGGTGTCGTACTGCCAGCTGATGATGCCCTCGGGGCTGATGCTCACATTGGCCAAGGGGGCGCAAAGCATCAGGGTGTGGAAGGTAGTGGAGATCCTCCGACCGGCATCGCTGCCCACCAGAGGCACCACGGTGACGGTGTGGTCGGCATCGTCCGCCAGACCGCACAGGGTGAGGGTGGTGTCGGTCACCACGGTGTCCATGCTCACGGCGCCGCCAAGGCTGACGCGGTAGGCCGTGGCGGTATCCACCTCCGACCAGCGGAGGGTGGCGCAGGTGGCGGTAACGTTCTCCACCGTCAGCATATCAGGAGCCAGGATGCCGTTATTGATAAAGACCTCGATGTTGTCGATAACCACAGCGTACCATGTATTCGGCCGGATCCAGCGCAGTGCTATATGGGCACCCATGGGGGCGGTGACTGCGTCGAAGTAGACGCTGTCGCGGAGGTAGTTGCCTGTATGTGGCGTGATAGTGTCGACACTGTAGAACGTGTCGGTATTGTCGTCATAGTAGCCGGCCACAAGGGTGCCCTGGTTGGCGCTCTGGTAGCGATAATCGAACGACAAGACGAGCGACGACAGCGGCACGTTGAAATGCGGCAGCACGGCCTGCACCCAGGTGGCGTAGCCGCTGGTGCTGCCTGCCATCATCAGCAGGGCGTTGCTGGGCAGGTTGTTCATGTACTGGTAGCTGCTGACGACAGTCGGCAGGTGTATATTGGCGGTTGTACCGTTGTATGAATACTCCCAGCAAATCGGCAAGGCATTGGTTCCCGTGCTATTCCATGCCACAGGAGTCACCCCTTCGAAATCCTCCACGTAGGGCAGCACGTTGTCGTTGCAGTTGTACACGCTGACTGTCACCATGGCGGTGTCGGCACCGTAGGCGTTGCTGGCGATGACCGTGACAGTATCAATTCCTCCAGCGGTATAACCTAAAGTTAGTATAGACTCTGTAGTTACTATCGTGCTATCCAACAGGGTGCTGTGCCATGTGAAACTCAACCCCTCCGGCGAGCACCTGTCGTTGAGGGTGACCGAATAGGTGGCCGAGTCAGTCAAAAGCACCGAGGCTGGTGCCGCGATGGCGATCTGCGGCACAAAGAACGATGCCGGGGTATGGAAGACATCGACGTTGTCGATGGCCACGGCAAACCACGAGCTGGCCTGGGTCCAGCGCAGGGCGATACGGCCGTCGGGTACGATGGCGGAGGCGAAGCTCACAGTGTCGCGGCGGTAGGTCTGGCTCTGCGGCGTCATGGTCTGCAGGGCGGTGAAGGTGTCGCCATCGTAGTAGCCCACCGTGAGGGTTCCGATGTTGGCACTCTCTTTACGGTAGTCGAACGCGATGGAGAGGGTCTGCAAGCTGTCGGCAAAACGCGGCAGCAGCACCTCGGCTTGGTTGCCGAAGCCTGTCGCGTTGCCGGCCACCATGAAGAGGGCCTGGCTCGGCAGATTGCTAAGGTATTGGTAGCCATCGTTGGTGATAACGTGCGGCGCGTAGGCGGCATTGCTGCCATTCCAGCTGTAGTCCCAGCAGTCGGCCAGGGTGCCTTGCACGGTGGAAAGTGTGGCTGTCACTCCCTCGAAGTCCTCGCTGTAGGGCACCGCCAAGGGTGAACAGTCTATCACTCGCACTACCGCCACAGCAGTGTCGGCACCATAGGCATTGGCGACGATGACCGTAATGGTGTCAACACCTGTAACCGCATAGACCAGCTGCACCTCGCTCCCCACTCCACTCGAAGAGGGGATGGGTGTGAGGCTTGTTCCCATCAACGTCGAGTGCCAGCTGACGCTGAGTCCATGAGGAGAGCACTCGTTGATGGTAGCAGTGAACAGAACGGTGTCGTGGAGAGTGATGGTACCAGGCATGTTGAGGCTCACCTGCGGCGCGGTGCGATCGTAGTCGATGCGGATGTCGTCGTAGTAGTTGGCATAGCCATAGATGGGGAATCCGACGCGCACACGGCTGCCGCGGTAGGCGTCGAGCGACAGGCTGTCGCGATGATTGTCGCCGGAGGGGACATTGCGGCCGTTGTAGAGGGTGTCGGTGAAGTCCTCAGGTCGTTTGCCGCCGGTGGGCGAGACCAGTATCATGACCGGGTCGCACTGGAAGAGGTTATACCAGAAGCTCCACGACAGTTGCAGTCCGAGGCTGTCGGGCAGGTCGATGGCGGGCGAGATGAGGAAGTGCATGTTCGGTGTATTGTAGGCATAGGCCGCCCGACTACCATTGTAGCTCGACACGTACCAGTTGTAGCCATACCAGCAGTCGGGTGAGGTGTTCATTGTCATGCTCTCGAAATCCTCGAAGAATGGCACACTCACCGCAGGGCAGTCAAGCACCTCCATTGTCAACCCTGCGGGCTGTGAGGTACCGTGGATGTTGCTGAGCGTCACCGTGAAGGTGTCGATGCCCGCCACGGGGTAGACCATCGGCAGGCGCACGGTGTCGGCCGTGGTGGCAACGGTGACGGTGGTGTCCATCAGCGAGGAGTGGAACTGGTAGGTCATGCCTGTGGTGAAGCAGCGGTTACGCGTGGCGAGGTAGACCACCGTGTCGTCCGTCTCGACTTTGTTATACTGGCGCCCCTCGGCGACGAGGGAGACCGTAGGCTCGTTGATGATAGTAGAGGTGACGACGACCGTGGCGGTGTCGCTGCCGAAGGCGTTGGTGGCAACAACGCTGACAGTGTCAAGGCCGCTCGTCAGACCATAGCAAAGGCGCAGGAGAGTGTCGCCCACAATGGTGCTGTCCAGCAGCGTCGAATGCCAAGTGTAGACAAGACCCGAGTCGCTGCCCTCGACGAAGGTGGCCGTGAAGTGCGCGGTGTCGCCGAAGAAACATTCGGTGGCGTCGCTCTCCAGGGTGACCCACGGCAGGGCGGTGGAGCGGATTTCGAAGGAATAGAATTCGAGGTAGGTATAATTGGTCGAGCGGTGGAGGTTGTGGACGGCCAGGTGGATGGTGCGCCCGACGTAGGGGCGTAGGTCGAGGCTCATCAAGTCGGCACCGTACAGCGAGCGGGTATGGACGGTGCTGTCGGTGATGAGGTGGGTGTAGTTGGTGGTGTCGGTCCAGTTGTAAGAGTCGGTCACCAGCAGGCTGTAGAACGTCTGGTAGTTGTCGCGGTTGCACGCCACGGTCCAAAAGAGGCGCGGCAGCAGTGCGGTGTCGGCAGGCAAATGTATCTCCTTCGACATTATCCAGCTGCCGAGGGTGTCGTAGTGCAGGGGCACACGAAGGATGGAGTCGTACACTTGGTTTATATTGGTGCGGTAATGATTCTCGAACTTGCTGCCCTGCGGACGGTACCAGCAGGCGAGGCCGTCGTCGAAGTTCTCGCTCCACGGCAGGATGGTGGCCGGCGTGCAGTCAACCACTCGGAGCGGCCAGCGCACGGTGTCGCTGCCGAAGGCATTGGTAGCGACGATAGTCAGCGTGTCGTCGCCGCCGCCGGTGTAGATAATCCAGATGCTGTCGCCAAGAGTGTTGGCGGCTATGGTGCCGCCCAGCTGCGAGCTCCATGTGTAGTGCAGCCCTTCGCTGGCGCCGTGGCGCAGGTGTGCCGTGAGAAGTGTGGATGTGCCGGTGGCGGTCTTGGCGGGGCCGTCAGCGTAGATTACAGGGAGGGTATCGTAGTCAATCTGTATGGTGTTCACAGACGGCGAGGTGCCTTGGCGGAAAAGGCCTACGCGGATGGTCTGCCCGGCATAGGGCGCGAGGTCGAAGAGCCGCCACACCATGGTGTTGCCGGTGCTCGAGCCGACGTGCAGCGTGTCGGTGAAGCCGGCAGGCTGCAGGCTGGCCGTGGGACTGATGCGCACGGTGGGCATATTGTGGCTTTGCACCCACAGCCGCAGATGCTCTGTCCCGGTGGCAGGAATAGTGATGGCCGGCGAGAGCATGTACTTGCCGTTGGTACTGCTGGTCATCAGCTGCGAGTAGGAGGCATACATGCCATCCTCGTCGTAGCAGCTCATTGTGTTGCCGGGGTTTCGATGCGACCAGCCGTCGATGGTCCAGCAGACGTTATAGGATGCCGTGTCGTAGCCGTCGAAGTCTTCACGCCACGGGAAGGAGGCGACCGACGGGCACTCGTGCACACGCAGCTTGGCGCTGCGCGACAGGGTGCCGTAGGCGTTGCTGGCGGTGACGGTCAGGGTGTCCCATCCCGAAGAGGGGTAGACCATGCGCAGCGTGTCGCTCCCTACAAGGTCGCCGAGCAGGACGCTATGCCAGGTGTAGTTCAAAGGGGCTAGCCCCTGCGTGAGGTTCAGCACAGCCGTCACGGTGTCGCCCACCACAGCCAACGTGGGGGCCGACAGCGAGCCCAACGGCAGATATTGCGAGTAGATGCCTATGTCTCTGAGGGTGGCACGGTAGGTGTAGCCGCTTGACGACAGCCTCACGTTAAAGGCAATGTGTACCGTCTGGCCTACGTAGGGGGCCAGGCTCACGCTGTGCTGCGTGAGCGAACTGCCCATATCGGCATGGTAGAGCGTATCCTGGGTACCATCTTCTTTCTGTACAATCACTATCAAATTGGGGTACATATAGTTGCGCTGGTCTTTCCACCAGAGGCGTAGCCCCGCGCTGTCGGTGTCGAGCCGCAGGGCCGGCGTGGTCAGGGTGATGTAGTTCGTCGACGAGACGTTCAGCTGTCCGTACACCGCTTGGGCGTTGGCCACCGTCCAGTAGCCAGGACCGCTCTGTTGCCAGCAACCGAGGCCGCCGCTGAAGTTCGCCATCCAAGGGAAGGCATCGATGGTGTCGCATTGCTGCGCCCGCAGGCCCGAAAGGCCCATCAGACCCATTAAGCCCAATAGTAGAATCTTCTTCATGTTTTTATAGTTTTACGTGATTGATAACGCGTTTATTTTATATTTATTGTATCGTTCTCTTTTCCAGGTGCCCTGCGGAGGCCGTTATTGATGGCACGCATCATGTACTCGTGAATCACATCATCATACTGTTGTTCGTTGTTGGTGTGGAAGGCGGCTATCCAGCGGAAGGCGCGCGAGGCAATGACGCAGTCGTTGCTGTCGGCCCCGGGGTCGGCCAGGCGGCTGCCCCACACCTCGGGGTGGTTCGGCGCCGAGGCCCAGGCGTTGAGGCTGTATTCCGGATCTGCCCGGTGGCCGCCAGTAGCCACCGTGATGGAGTCGATGCGATCCCATTCGGCAAACGTCTCATGCAGCTGGAACTCGTCCAGCAACCACTCCCACCCCTCGTCGGTCAGCGCCTCGAAGACGGTGACGTCGCAACTAGTGCTGTCTGTGACGGGGAAGTCCTCGACGAAGCCCACGCGCACCCCCTCCACGTCGCGGTAGCGCTGGTAGAGCTCCGAGCCCTCCGCCTCCGCCGGCCGCTGCCGCCACGCCGTGGCCCCCGCCAGCAGCAGGAGCAGCACCGCAAGGTATATGTAAATGGACTTCTTCATCTTAACTCTAAACTCTTAACTCTCAACTCTCAACTATAAAGTACCCCCCCCATCGGGCCAGAGGCGGGCCACGGCGGGATTGTCGCACGAGCCCAGGGCCGCACAGGCCCGGTTCACCACCAGCTGCTCCTCGCCCTTGATGTTGCAGAGCACCTGCCGGTCGTCCGTCCGCTGGGGCAACAGCATATACCAGCCGGCCGGCAGCGCCAGAAGCAGCGCCATGGCCGCAGCCCGCATCGCGTGACGACGAGCGGCGCACCAGGCCCTCACGTCGCCGCCCACCTCGCGCGACAGCCGCCGCACATGCCCGGCGTCGGCCGCCCGCCGCCGCGCCTGCTCGGCCTCAATCAATTGTAGTATCTCTTTTTCGTCCATCATAAGTTCATTTGTCTTAACTACTTAACTACTGTCTACTTAACTACTCTTTTATCTTAGCTTTCTGTTTCATTTTCTCAATCACTGCGGTGTGCAGCAGGGCGGCTTCGCCGGGGACGAGGCGCAGCAGGTTGTCGATCTCGCCGTCGGTGTAGCCGTCGAGCACCAACTCCAACACATGGTGTTCCTGCGCGTTGAGGCCGTCCGTCAGACGGTCGATGGCATCGCGGGCCGCGGTGTCCTCGGCGGCCACATGCAACGCCTCCTCCATCGGCACCGTCTCCACCCTTGGACGCCGCTGCAGGTGCTCGAACACACTGCGGCAACGCACCCGCACCCATGCCCGCTCCTGGGCCGCCGTAGAACCCTCGCGCAGCGTGTGGCGGTGGTGCCACAGGTGCGCCAGCACCTCCTGCATCAGGTCGGCCGTCCGCTCGCCGTCGCCGCTGGCATGCCACCAGCAGAGGCTGCGTATCAGCCCCTGGTGGCGCGCCACCAGCGCGTCGAAGTCGCCGTACCGTGATATGTCGTTCGATGCCATTGAGTCGCTCTACTGTATATATAATAACCCAAATTCCGGGCATGAAATTACAAACGACCGGAATTTAACATATTTTATAAAAATATTCTTATAGACGAACCAGGCACCTCGTCCGGCTCACCGGCAGTGGCTTTTTATATATTTTTAACATTATTCAGGACTGGGTGCTGCGGTGAGCATTGCGGGCCGGAGATTGCTAATTAGGTCGCGCACGACCTATTGGCCAAGTGCCTCCCGACCCCTCCGACTCCCCTCCGTAGTCCCTCCGTAGTCCCTCCGTAGTTGGTCCGACTGCAGTCGGACAATTTTCGGAGTTTTAACGGAGTTATCGTGGAGAAAATAGCCACCTATATGGTGATTATCAGCACATTAACATCTCTGGCAGGGCGTTTTACCCCTGTCGGGGGGCAAAAAAAGGGCCCGGGGCACCCCCATGAGGGGTGCCCCGGGCCTAGGGTTGAAATGTCAATTAAATCGTGCGCGATGCAATTTCCGTCACTCTTTTCCGGCCCGCAGCACCTCGCCGTGGTCGTCGACTATCTGGCGGTAGAACCAGGCCGGATAGGGCGGCTGCTTGATGCCGGTGACGACACCCGTGGGGGTGGTCTTGATGCGGCCGTTCTCGACGGTCTTGATGTTGCCGTCGATGTATTTCATCAGCAGCAGTTGGTCGAGCTGGCGCCAGCGGTGCATCATCTCGTGGGCGCGGCGGTGGCTGAAGGAGGTAAGGGTGTGGTTGTCGGCAGTCTCGGTGATGTGCCCCACCTGGCGTACCCATTCGTTCTCAAGCTCCTGCTGCACGCGTTGCACGTCGACGATCATGGAGTCGTAGCGCAGGTAGCAGAAGTTGGAGACGCGGTTGAAGAGCCAGAAGGCGGCGGTCTCGCTGTACTGGCTCATGGAGCCGTTGCCTTCGCGGAAGCAGAGGGGGATGCTGTCGATGGAGCAGAACATGGGGCAATAGACGGTGGAGTAGGTGTCGTCGACGCCGAACCAGAGGATGCCACCTACACGGTTGGGCAGCCAGGAGCGGCACTGGGCGACGAAGGAGAATCCCGTCTGCTGGGTGCTGATGGCGCGCTCGTGGACGTAGCGCTGGCCGTCGACCTCGAAGTCCATCGGGCGCCAGCGGTAGGGGCAATGGAAGGGGCCGGCGCCGACATCCTGCGTCATGTCCATGGGCGTGCCCTCGAAGTGGTCGCGCATGAGGGCCATGCAGTCCTGCACGGTGAGCTTTCTATTGGGCTTCACCCACAGCGGAAGGCGCTCGGCGGTGGCGTCGCCCATGGCGAATTTCTCATAACGCTGCATGCCGTCGGCGCAGCGATTGAACATGGCGTAGACGCGGGCTTCACAGGCACGGAGACCGGAGAAGGTCAAGGGGTTGTAGGTGTCGGCATAGGAGAAGTCGGCATCGCTGCCGTTGTAGAGACCCTGCTTGCGGGCGAAGGAGGCCACATCGTCGCTGTAGACGCACTCGACCTGCGGCTCGAAGATGCGCTTGATATGCTTACTGCTGATGGCGGACACAGCACGCTGTGTCCCTACACGCTTTCCACTCTCCCAAGGGAAGGTGGTGATGCGGGCCTGGTTGGCGTGGCCGCAGATGTAGCCGTCGGGCACGCGGCGCGCCACCCACACGGCACCTTTCTCGAAGTGGCCCTTGCTGGTGATTTCGAATATCCACACCTCGTCGGGGTCGGCGATGGAGAAGCTCTCGCCGCCGTCGGCATAGCCGTAGGTGGAGACCAGCTCGGCCATCACCTTGATGGCCTCGCGGCAGTTGCGGGCGCGCTGCAGGGCAAGGTAGATGAGGTTGCCGTAGTCGATACCCTCGGCGTTGCCTTTGTCGAGCGGGCTGATGCCGCCCCAGGTGGTCTCACCCATGGCCAGCTGGTGTTCGTTGATGAAGCCCACCACGCGGTAAGTGAGGGGCACCTGCGGGATGTCAATCTGGTGCTTCAGGCTGCCGTAGTTGTAGAGGCGGAGCACCTCGCCCGCCGGATGGGTGCCGCCGGGGTGGAAGCGCAGCTGGCCGTAGCGCGTGTGGCTGTCGGCGGCATAGGTGATGAAGGTGCTGCCGTCGGCGCTGGCGCCCTTCGACACGAGGAGGTTGGTGCAGGCCGATGCCGGAGTGAAAAGTGAAAAGTAAAAAGTGAAAAGTGAAAGGATAAGGGCTAGACGTTTCATTCTTTGTAAAGTTTACGGTTTAAAGTTTAATGTTTACAGTTTACAGTTTAATGATTTTTAGGAGATAAGGAGACAGGAGATAAGGAGATAAGACAAATGCTACCAGCTCCATCTCAATTTTCAATTTTTGTTTACAGTTTACGGTTTTTCTAGCCGGGCTAGCCTTTCTAGATTATCTAGATTATTTCACTTTTCACCTTTCCAAGATGGCTATAGTTTAATAAAGAGGCTGGCGCGGTCATGTGATGCGTCAGCCTCTGTAAACCTTAAACTGTAAACTTTATTACAGCAGTTTCTTCTTGAGGTTGAGAATCATGTCGTCGGTCATGCGCTCGAGGTCGTACTGGGGGTTCCAGCCCCACTCGTTGCGGGCGCAGGAGTCGTCCATGTTGTCGGGCCAGCTGTCGGCGATGGCCTGCTTGATGGGTTCGGGCTCATAGACCATCTCAAAGTTGGGGTAGCGTTTCTTGATGACCTCGTAGATGGTCTCGGGACCGAAGCTCATGGCGGTGACGTTGAAGCTGTTGCGGTGCACCAGCTTGGTGGGGTCGGCCTCCATGATGTCGATCATGGCCTTCTGGGCGTCGGGCATGTACATCATGTCCATGTAGGTGCCTTTCTTCAGCGGGCAGACGAACTTCTCGCCCTTGACGGCGGCGTAGTAGATCTCGACGGCGTAGTCGGTGGTGCCGCCGCCGGGGAGGGTCTGGTAGCTGATGAGGCCGGGGAAGCGGACCGAGCGGGTGTCGACGCCGAAGCGGGTGAAGTAGTAGTCGGAGAGCAGCTCGCCGGTGACCTTGGTGACGCCGTAGATGGTGTTGGGGCGCTGGATGGTGTCCTGCGGGGTGTTGACATGCGGCGTGGAGGGGCCGAAGGCGCCGATGCTGGAGGGCGTGAAGACGGCGCAGCCGAAAAGGCGGGCCACCTCGAGGCAGTTCACGAGGCTACCGATGCCAACGTTCCAGCCCAGCATGGGGTTCAGCTCGGCGGTGGCGCTGAGGATGGCCGCCAGGTTGTAGATGGTGTCGATGTTGTACTGCTTCACGGCAGTGGCAATCTGCATAATCTGTGTGCTGTCGATGCGCTCCACAGGGCCACGCTCGTAGGGGTCGCCCTTCAGCGGACGCAAGTCGCTGCACACAACGTTAGTGTCGCCATAGATGTCTCTCAAATTACGTGTCAGCTCACTGCCAATCTGGCCGCCGGCACCGACGATAAGAATTCTTTTCATTGTTATCTATATTTAATTCTTAATTCTTAATTCTTAATTCTTAACTCATTGCGCAGCCTATCGCCCCACAATGATGTGTACAAAAGTACAAAATAATTTTTATTTGACTGCAATTTCTTTCTACCGTTTGGCTTTGAGATGCATCACCAACTCGAGGGTCTGGCAGATGCGGCCGTTGGTCTCGGATATCTCGCCGCTGCCGTCGACGGTCACCAGGAGGCCCGAGACGCGGTAGTAGTCGAGCACCGGCGTGGTCTGCTGGTCGTAGAGGTCGAGTCGGTGGCGGATGACCTCCTCGGTGTCGTCGGCACGGCCGCTGACGGCGGCACGTTCATGGATGCGACGCACCAGCTCGTCGCGCGGCACGTCGATGGCCACCACGCAGTCGATCTTGCGCTTCAGGCGCCCGAAGAGGAACTCGAGCGTCTGCGCCTGCGAGACGGTGCGGGGGAAGCCGTCGATGATGCAGCCCTCGGGGCGGTGGGGCTTGCCGTGGCGCTCCACGTCCCACGGGTCGAGGGCGGCGTCGGGGTCGGGCAGCGTGGACCGCAGCTCGAGGGCGCGGCCGAGGAGCGACACCACGATGTCGTCGCCCACCAGGTCGCCGCGGTTCATGATGGCCTTGGCCCGCAGACCCATAGGGGTCTCGAGCGCCACCTCCTGCCGCAGCAGGTCGCCCGTGGAGATATGCAGGAAGTCGTACTTCTCCGCCAGCAGCTGCGCCTGGGTCCCCTTCCCCGCCCCCGGCGCCCCAAAGATAACAATATTAATCATAATTAATTCCGTCTTTTAACCAGTATTTAATTAGAATTATTCAAGATTAGTATTATCCAAGCAGACCCATTTCACTGACAAGTGGATGATTCCACGTAAACTTAGGCCAATCAGGCTGTTGCCAGATATATATGGCTCTTTTTCCACTATAATTCATGCGGCAAATATACGAATTATTCTCCGCATTTTTGCGGAGAATATTACGCTTTTTCTCCGCAAAATCTTCTTATCGTCTGAGAATCAGTGATGCAAGAGCAATGGGAAAGACAATATTAATGGTACTTTCTGATATCCCTTGACGGGGACTGATGGCATTCCCTTCAATGTTGTTTTTGGATTAAAAACAGCATATATCTGTTGTGGCAGGGATTGGGACATCAGGGTACTTTTATGTGACATTGCGGGACATTACGGGTCGATTTTGACGTTTTTCCTAAAATGGCCTTATTTTAGGTCGGAGGTCGGAATTCGGAGGTCGGAATTCGGAGGTCGGAGGTCGGAACTCAGAGGTCGAAATTCGGAGGTCGGAGGTCGGAATTCGGAGGTCGGAGTTGGCTGACGTGTTGATTCAGTTCGGAGTTCAAACCTCCGACTTAGAACAGAGTTCTTTGACATATTGAGTTGAGAGGTATACAGAGCGGCACCGATGGATATGTGCCGCCGATGTAAGGTAGAATTAAGGCCATAACGGGTACGCAAAAAGCGGCGCCCTTTGTGGGCGCCGCTTTCATCGAAATCAGAAAGGGGGGTAGCCTTGCCTTACGGTCAAGTTGCCTGCGCTCGGCATAGCTCAAGCAAGCTTGGCTCTGCGCTTTATTTAACCTTGCCTTGCGGCCAGGTTGCCTGCGCTCGGCATAGCTCAAGCAAGCTTGGCTCTGCGCTTTATTTAACCTTGCCTTGCGGCCAGGTTGCCTGCGCTCGCTTTAGCAACCTTCAATCTCCTTGCGGACTTTCTTGAAGGCCTCGATGCACTTGTCGAGGTGCTCGTGCTCGTGGGCAGCGCTGATCTGGACGCGGATACGGGCCTGACCTTTCGGGACGACGGGATAGTAGAAGCCGGTGACGAAGATGCCCTCTTCCTGCATCTTGGCGGCATACTGCTGGCTCTTGGCGGCGTCGTAGATCATCACGGCGCAGATGGCGCTCTCGCTGGGTTTGCAGTCGAAGCCTTCTTCCTTCATGCGGCGCAGGAAGTAGTCGGTGTTCTCGTGCAGTTTGTCCTGCAGGGTGTTGGTCTCGCTCATCATCTCGAACATGCGGATGCCGGCAGCCACGAGGCCGGGAGCCATCGAGTTGCTGAACAGGTAGGGACGGCTGCGCTGACGCAGCATGTCGATGATTTCCTTCTTGCCGGTGGTGAAACCGCCCATGGCGCCGCCGAAGGCCTTGCCGAGGGTGCCGGTGAGGATTTCAATCTTGCCGCGCAGGTTGTAGCGCTCGGTGACGCCACGGCCAGTCTTGCCGACCACGCCGGCGGAGTGGCTCTCGTCGACCATCACCATGGCGTCGTACTTGTTGGCGAGCTCGTAGATCTTGTCGAGCGGGCAGACGTTGCCGTCCATCGAGAAGACACCGTCGGTGACGATGATGCGGAAGCGGTTCTTCTGGGCGGCCTTGAGCTGCTCCTCGAGGTCGGCCATGTCGGCGTTGGCGTAGCGGTAGCGCTGGGCCTTGCAGAGGCGGACGCCGTCGATGATGGAGGCGTGGTTGAGGGCGTCGCTGATGATGGCGTCCTCGTCGGTGAGCAGGGGCTCGAAGACACCGCCGTTGGCGTCGAAGCAGGCAGCGTAGAGGATGGTGTCCTCGGTGCCGAAGAACTCGGCGATTTTCTTCTCAAGCTGTTTGTGGAGGTCCTGGCAGCCGCAGATGAAGCGGACGGAGGCCATACCATAGCCGCGGGCGTCCATACCCTTCTTGGCGGCTTCGATGAGCTCGGGATTGTCGGCGAGGCCGAGGTAGTTGTTGGCGCAGAAGTTGAGGCACTTCTTGCCCTTCACCATAATCTCAGCGCCCTGGGGGCTCTCGATGATGCGTTCGTGTTTGTAAAGACCGGCGGCCTCGATATCGGCCAGCTCTTTCTGAAGATGCTGTTGGAATTTGGTGTACATGATTGTTTGGGGTTTTTTATTATTACTTTGTCGTTATTTCGTTATCACGGGATTACGCTCTATTTGATATAGGCGGCCATCTGCTGCTGGAGCTTCTGCGCCTCGCGGGCGGCGGCTTCGGCGAAGTCGGTGCCGTTGGAGGCGTAGATGATGCCGCGAGAGGAGTTGACCAACAGGCCGCAGTCGCTGTTGAGGCCATACTTGCAGACCTCCTCGAGGCTGCCGCCCTGGGCTCCCACGCCGGGCACCAGCAGGAAGCTTCCGGGGACGATGCGGCGCACGTCGCCGAGCATGTCGGCCTTGGTGGCACCCACGACATACATCATGTTGTCCTCGTTGCCCCACTGCTTGGAGGTGGCGAGCACACGCTGGTAGAGCGGCGTGCCCTCTTTGTCCTCGGTGAGCTGGAAGTCGAAAGCACCCTTGTTGGAGGTGAGGGCCAGCAGGATGACCCACTTGCCGGGATAGACGGTGAAGGGGGTGACGCTGTCGGCGCCCATGTAGGGGGCGATGGTCATGGAGTCGAAGTTGAAGTCGCCTTGCGGGTCGAGGAAAGCCTTGGCGTAGCGCTCGCTGGTGTTACCGATGTCGCCGCGCTTGGCGTCGGCGATGGTGAAGACGGGCTTGCCGAGGCTGTGGAGGTAGTCCATGGTGAGCTTCAGCTGACGCAGACCTTCGAGGCCTAGGGCTTCGTAGAAGGCCAGGTTGGGCTTGTAGGCCACACAGTGGTCGATGGTGGCGTCGATGATGGCGCGGTTGAAGAGGAAGACACCATCCTTGGCGTCGCGCAGGTGGGCGGGCATCTTGGCGGGGTCGGTATCGAGGCCGACGCAGAGGAACGAACGGCGCTCGCGGATAAGGTTGATAAGTTCTTGACGATTCATATTAGCTCAAGGTTAACTTGTGGAACTGCTCGGTGAGTTTGCTGGCGTTGAGGCCCGTCATGCTCTCGTCGGCCACGATGCGGCCGCTGCTGATGATGACGGCGCGGGTGCACATGGCTTCGACCTCCTGCATGATGTGGGTGGAGAGGAGGACGGTCTTGTCCTTGCCGACATTGCGGATGACGCTGCGTATGAACTCCAGCTGGTTGGGGTCGAGGCCGGTGGTGGGCTCGTCGAGGATGAGCACCTGCGGGTCGTGGATGAGGGCCTGGGCGAGGCCCACGCGCTGGCGGTAGCCCTTGGAGAGCTGGCCTATGCGCTTGTCGGCCTCGGGGGTGAGGCCGGTGAGCTCTATCATCTCGTCGACGCGACGGTTCACCTCCTTTACGCCCCCCAGCCCGGCGGCGAAGCGCAGGTACTCGCGGACATACATGTCGAGGTATAGGGGGTTGTGCTCGGGCAAGTAGCCGATGCAACGGCGCACAGCCAGGGTGTCGTCATAGATGCTGTGGCCGCAGACCGAGGCATCGCCTTCGGTGGGCGGGATGAAGCAGGTGAGAATCTTCATCAGGGTCGACTTGCCGGCGCCGTTGGGGCCCAGCAGACCCACTATCTCGCCCGGCTGGACGGTGAGGCTCACGTGGTCCAACGCCCGCTGTTCGCCATAGAGTTTCGATATGTCTTTTACTTCTATCATTTCTTCTAATCACCGCACTTGCGTACGGTTACTTCTTTCATTTCTTCTATTCACCGCACTGCGTACGGTGTTATTACGCCTTCGGCGTGGAGCATGCCTCCGGCATTATTTGACTTTACTATTCTGTTTCTCGATTTGCGCGGCGCGTTCGAGGGTGATGCGTTCGCCCCGGAAGATGGCCACCACGAAGGCATCCTTGAAGCGGGTGCCGTCCTGAATCTTCTTGCAGCGCTGACGGGCCTCAGCCAGGGTGAGGTAGTCGCCGGCGGTGTACATGTAGTACTTGCCTGAATGGGCCACATGGAAGTCCTTGATGCCCTGCAGGTCGGGGTCGCCGACCTTCATGTTGCGCGTGGCAGTGCAGAACTGCACACGGTAGCGCACGCCCGAGGAGGTATGCTGGCTGGGTTGGCCAGGTTTGCTGGGCTGGCTAGGTTTGCTAACCTGACTAGCCGAGCTAGTCTGACTAGATGGGCTTGGCTGGACAGGCTGGCGGGGTTGGCTGGTCTGGACGGGCAGCTGTGCCGAGGGGACAGGCTTCTCGGCGGGAGCCTCTTTGGGCACCTCCACGACAGGTTCCACCTCAGCCTTCTTCTCCACCACGGCGGGCTTCTTCTCCTCCACTGGTGCCTTCGGCTCTTCCTTCACCACAGGCTTCTCCACCGCCGGCTCCGCCTTGGGAGCCTCCTGCGGGACTACCGCCTTCGGCTCCTCTTTCGGCTCCTCCTTCACCACAGGCGTCTGCTCGGCGGGCTTCTCCTCGACGGCGGGCTTGGGCTCGGGTTTCCGCTCCTCTTTGGCACCAGCCTGCTTCCACCCCTTGATGTTGATGACGGGGTTGGCTATGCGGTCGGTGCCCTCCTCGGTCGACTTGTAGGTCATAAAGGCATTGAAGAGGCAGACCGCTATCGTGGCCTGACCTTCGTCACTGATCATATAGGCCTCCTCAGTGGGGTTGCTGATGAAACCGATTTCGGTGAGCACCGACGGGCAGGTGGTCTTGTAGAGCACATAGAGCTCGGCCTGCTTCACACCGCGGTTGACGGTCTTGATATTGTGTTTGTATTGTGTCTGGATGGCCTGTGCCAGATTGAGGCTCTTGTCGATGAAAGCGTTCTGGAACATCGTCAGCATGACGTAGGTCTCGGGGGCGTTGGGGTCGAACCCGTTGTAGTCGGCGTTGCTCTTGTAGTCGGCCTCGAGCAGTATGTCGGCATTCTCCTTCTTGGCCACTTCGAGGTTGGCCCGGCTCTCGGAGAGACCCATCACGAAAGTCTCCACGCCGGTGGGCGTGCTGGTGGGGTGCGAGTTGGCATGGATGGAGATGAAGAGGTCGGCCTTGTTGCGGTTGGCGATGTGGGCGCGCTCGGCCAGCGAGATGTCCACGTCGGTGGTGCGTGTGTAGATGACCTTCACGTCGGGGTAGTTGTCCTCCACAAGCTTGCCGAACTTCTTGGCCACCGCCAGGGTGATGGCCTTCTCTTGGGTACGCTTGCCCTGGGCGCCGGGTTTGGCACCGCCGTGGCCGGGGTCGATTACCACCGTCCGCACGCGGTAGCTATCCTTTTTTTGAGAAAAAACCGGCCCTGCAGCCACCAATAGCACAATAAATATAGCAATTATGCGTTTCATACCAGTACTAATTGAGACTGCAAAAGTACGAAATATTTTTTAAACAGAGAAACTAAAATATCTTGACTCGTCGTCAACGACATATACTAAGACTCCTTTCCACGCTGATAGTGACGCTGTTGGCTCCATTGACCGGCATTGCACAAAGCGACATCGACACCCTCATGCCCCTTTCGTCCAACGCCATCGACGCGATAATCAAATACCGGGCCAAAGACTCGGTGGCCATGAACCTTGACACCCGCAAGGCCTTCCTCTACACCGACGGCAGCATCGACTACCAGTCCATGCTCCTGCAGGCCAACCGCGTCATCGTCGACTTCGACCGCCAGACCCTCCAGGCCCACGGCACCCTTGACACCGCCGGCAACACCGAAGGGCGTCCCTACTTCAAACAGGACGACGCCGAATACCATGCCGACAGCATCACCTTCAACTACAACACCCAGAAAGGTATCATCCAGGGCGTCATCACGCAGGAGGGCGACGGCTTCCTGCACGGCCGCAAGGTGAAGAAAATCAACGACAGCGTGATGTACCTCAGCGGCGGCAGCTACACCACCTGCAACTACGCCCACCCCCACTTCGCCATCAACTTCACCAAGAGCAAGCTCATCACCGGCAACAAGATTATCACCGGCCCCGCCTGGCTCACCGTCGAGGACGTGCCCACCCCCGTGGCCCTCCCCTTCGCCTTCTTCCCCATCACCAAGCAGCGCCAGAGCGGTATCCTCATCCCCTCCTACGGCTGGATGAACTTCCGCGGCTACTACCTCAAAGACGGCGGCTATTACTTCGCCGTCAACGACAACCTCGACCTCTCGCTGCTGGGCGAGCTCTACACCAACCTCTCGTGGGCCGCCGAGGCCAAGAGCAACTACTACGTGCGCTACAAGTACAAGGGTTCCGTCGACATGCGCTACGGACAGACCTTCGAGGGCATCCGCGGCGACACAGCCAACTTCAACTCCTTCAACGACTTCAAATTCACCTGGCAGCACGACCAAGACCCCAAGGCCAACCCCTACTCCCGCTTCTCGGCCAACGTCAACCTGCAGAGCCGCAACTACAACAAGAACACCACCAACCGCAACGACTACTTCAACTCCACCACCACCTCCAGCATCAGCTACACCACCAAGCTGGGCCCCTACTTCAACCTCGCCGCCTCGGCCCGCGAGTCGTTCAACGCCCAGACCGGCATCATGAATATCAAGCTGCCCTCCATCTCGCTCTCCTCGGTGACCCTCTACCCCCTGCGCCGCCGCAACCCCGCCGGTGCCTACCGCTGGTACGAGAACATCTCGCTCTCCTACGTCCTCAACGCCGAGAACAACCTCACCACCCCCGACAGCGAGCTCTTCACCCCCGTCACCCTCAACCGCATGCAGTACGGCGTCAAGCACAGCGTCCCCATCTCCTCCAGCATCAAGGTGCTGCGCTTCTTCAACTGGACCAACTCCTTCAACTACAACGAACGCTGGCACTGGAGCACCATCGACCGCACCTACAACCCCGCCGACGGCACCCTCGCCACCGACACGCTCCAAGGCTTCCGCGCCAACCGCGACTTCAGCGTCTCCTCCTCCCTCTCCACCCGCATCTACGGCATGTTCCAATTCAAATACGGCCCCCTGAAGGCCGTGCGCCACGTCATCAACCCCTCCGTCAGCTTCTCCTACCACCCCGACTTCGGCGACGCCCGCTTCGGCTGGTGGAAAGAGTATACCGACACCACCGGCTACGTGCACCGCTACTCCATCTTCCAGAACAGCCTCTTTGGAGGCCCGCCCGACGGCCGCAGCGGCAACCTGCGCCTCTCCGTGGGCAACAACCTGGAGATAAAGGTGCAGAACCCCTTCGACACCGCCGCCGAGGTGAAGAAAGTGGCCCTCATCGAGAACCTCACCTTCGCCATGGGCTACGACCTGGCCAAAGACTCGCTCAACCTCAGCAGCCTCTCCGTCAGCGGCCGCACCACCCTCTTCCGCTCCCTCGTGCTCAACTACACAGGCTCCTTCTCCCCCTACGTCATCGACACCCTCGGCCGCATGCACAACCAGCTGCTCTGGAACACCGAACACCGCCTCTTCCGCATGGAGAACAGCACCTGGAGCACACAGCTCTCCTACAGCCTCAACAACAACACCTTTGGCGGCAAAGACAACTCCTCGGCGGGAGGAACCGGAGGCCGTCCCACCACCACCCTCGTGCAGACACCCAGCGCCGTGCCCATCCCCATCCTCCTCGGCGGCTATGCCGACTTCAGCGTGCCCTGGAACGTCAGCCTCAGCTACACCTTCTCGCACGTCGACCGCTACGTGGCCTCCCTCATGGACATCCAGAGCGAGACCATCCAGAGCATCACCCTCTCGGCCAACATCAGCCTCACCAAGAACTGGCGCGTCGCCATGTCGACCGGCTACGACATCTCGAACAAAGGCATGTCCTATACCTCGGTCGACATCTACCGCGACCTCCACTGCTGGGAGATGCGCTTCAACTGGGTCCCCTTCGGCTACTACAAGAGCTGGTTCTTCCAAATCAATATCAAAGCCGACGCCCTGCGCGACGTGAAATACGAGAAGAAACAGACCTATCTGGAGAATAATGGGTACTATTCGTATTGAGGAGGAGAGTCTTAAATTGAAAAGTGAAAATTGAAAAGTGAAATTATTGAGGTCTCGAAGTCGAAAAGTCGAAAAGTCTAAGCGTCGAAAAGTAAGGAGTAAAGGTAGTAAAGGAGTGAAGAGCGGAAGAGTGGAAGAGTCAAAGAGTTGAAAGTTCTTTCAGATTACGCGCAGCGCAGGGATTTCCAAGATGAAGCCAACCCGACGAGAAGAGAGAAAAGATTTACTGGATTTACAGGATTTATTCGCTGAATAAAACAAATAACAGCGGAGCTCATCACCCCTTCGGGGGTCGCGCAGCGGGAGAGGAAAGTTGAGAGTTGAAATCGAAGTCTCGAAGTCTTGAAATAAAGAGTTATGGAAAACAAGAAGTTATATTATTCTATCAGCGAGGTGGCTGAGTTGCTGGGGGAGCCCCAGTCGGTGCTGCGCTTCTGGGAGACGGAGTTCAGCGAACTGCACCCTGTGAAGAACAAACGAGGCGTGCGCTCCTACACCGAGCACGACATCAACATCCTGCAGCGCATCCGCCACCTCACGCGCGACTGCGGCTACACCCTCGACGGTGTCCGCGAGCAACTCCGCATGCGTCCCCTCGAGGACCCCAAACAGGAAATCATCAACCGCCTCACCGAGGTGCGACGCTTCCTGACCGACCTCAAAGAGACGCTCTGAATTTATATCGCGCACGATTCAATCAACATATTTTAACAACCCCTGACGGCGTGCCGCGGCAGACGACGGGAAAACTCCCGCGACTGCCGCGGCACGCCGTTTTTTATTCTATCGGCTGAGTATCAGAACGCTACGTATCAAAAGGGTATTAACTACGTGTTTTCCACGACGTTGGTCCGACTGCAGTCGGACCAACTACGGAGGGACTACGGAGGGACTACGGAGAGACTACGGAGGAACCTCCGAGGGGTGTGGACGATAGATCGTGCGCGACCTAATTTAGATTTCCATCAGCTTCAGGAAGGGGGCTGGGACGGGAGTTTCGAACTTCAGCCGACGGCCGGTGACGGGGTGGGTGAAGCAGAGGCGGAAGGCGTGGAGGCAGAGCCGGTTGACCGGCGAGAGGTCGTCTTTGTAGCCGTACATGGGGTCGTGGACCACGGGGTGCTGCAGGTCACGCAGGTGGACGCGTATCTGGTTGCGGCGGCCGGTGTCGAGTTTGAGCTCGACCAGGCTGTAGCGGCGCGAGGTCTGCTTCACCTCATAGTGGGTGACGGCCAGCTTGCCGCCGTTGTCGGTGGGCGACGAGAGGACGCAGTACTCGCCGTCGGTGAACCAGCTCTTCACCTCGCCCTGGCGGGGTTCAATATGGCCCCAGGCCACCGCCACATAGCGGCGGTCGAAGACCATGCCCTTCCAGTCCTCCTCGAATTTCTGCGAGACCTCCTTGCTCTTGCTGACCACCATCAGGCCGCTGGTGTCGCGGTCGAGGCGGTGGACGATATGGGCGTGGCACTTCTGGTGCGAGGCGGCCAGGTACTGGTTGAGGACGGTGATGACGGTCTTGTCGTTGGGGTGCTTGCTGTTGCTGAGGAGCCCTTCGTGCTTGTTGACCACCAGCAGGTGCTGGTCCTCGTAGACTATGTCGAGGTCGCGCGGGCGCAGACGATCCTGGAAGGAGGATTTCTCGATGGAGACCTTCATTCCGCGCTGCAGGGGGAAGTTGAACTGCGAGGTGCGGCGTCCGTCGACATAGACGTTGTGCGCCAGCAGCTCCTTCACCTTGGTGCGGCAGCTGTCGGGCATCTGTTTCGTCAGGAATTCGAGCAGCTCCTGCGGCTCGCTGACGGTGTATTCTTGTTTATGCATAGGCTAGTTATTCAGACTCTTCTTCTTGCGCACGTCGGTGGGGTTGAGGCCGGCGGCGCGGCGGAAATACTTGGTGAAGAGGGGCTGCGAGGCGAAGCCGAGGGCGTCGGCCACCTGGCAGACGGTCATGTCGGTGCTGCGCAGCAGGGCCTTGGCCTCGGTGACCACATAGTCGTCGACCCAGTCGTGCACCGTGCGGCCGCTCGCCTGCTTCACCACCTTCGAGAGGTGCTTGGGCGAGAGGCAGAGGCTTTTGGCGTAGAACTCGATGGTGCGCTCGCTGCGGAAGTTTTCGCGCAGCACGTTCAGGAAGCGGAACATCAGCTCTTCCTTGTGGCTTTGGGCTATCTGGGGAGCTTTCTTGAGCTGCGGCATGCTGAGGAAGAAGGCCTGTATGAGGTTCTGAGCGGCTTCGAGGCGGCTGGGGTTGTCGGCGTGGCGGAGCACTTCACGCACCGAGGCGATGAAGAGTTCCATGGTGGGGCGGTAGTCGTCGGAGAAGTGCACCACAGGGTTCTCCATTACCGAGCGATAGAAGGCAAACTTGTCGCTTTGGTTAATAACCAAGCCGTTGGTGGTGTCGCGAGAGAGGATGATGCATGTCGCGTTGGGGTGCGGCGTCGCGGAGTGGTACTGCACAGTCTCGTCGCTCAGCAGCTGCAGCAGGCAGGGAGCCTGAAGGTGGAAGCGCTGCATGTTGACGGAGACGTCGTACTCCCCTTCGAAAAAGAATACGGCGGTGGTGTGGTGGGTGCGGAAAGGCTCGAACACAACATCGGGCAGATTGAGCAGGTCGAGCATCTTAAGGTCGTCGCCAACAGAGACTGAATTAGCCATAAAATCCTTCAGACTGGCCAGGCTGACGTCGAGGTGGTTGTTTTTCTTCATATCGGTGATAACGGAAACAGGGGTAAAATATTACTTTTACACGCAAAAAAATCACATTAATACTTGTATCCTATTTTATTTAGTAAAATAAAATTACTTTTGCAGACTAAAAATCACAGCAGATGAAAAGTTTGAAGAACTACTTGTTGCGGGGCACGGCCCTGCTGATGGTACTCGGCACCGCTTTGCCGGCAATGGCACAGACGGCTAACAATGCCTACATTTTCTACAACGCCGACCACGGCTACCTTATTAACAACGGCGGCACCCCCGGGGTAAACACCACATTCAACAAGAACGCCATCTGGGTGGCCAGCGCAGCAATGGGAACCAATAACCGCAATGTCCATTCATATACCGACGCGACAAAGTACTTTACAGGCTCTGCTGGTACAAATAATACAACAAATGGAACTTTTTCTTTAGGGAATACCAATGACAACTGGCAATTGAGAGGTACTAACTTCCTTAACCGACGTAATGCCACCCGTGGTTACGTTAGATATAACGGTTCCGGATTCATTGTAAACTCAAGCAACACAGATCAAAATCTTACCGGCTTGGCCATCACAATTAACAGCAGCACGCCGTCAAACCCGACGATAAACATCACGGCGGCAGGCCTGTCGGGCGGCGGAATACAGCTCACGGGCAACGTCACCGGCACCTACACACCAACATATTACTACTCAACCGTGAGGAACTATAACAACACAACAACCCAGACCTATTACTGGACTACCACCACTGACGCCACCACTACGCAACCCGCCAGCATCACCAGCTGGGGCGACGCCACACGCACCTGGGCGGTCACCACCGGCGGCGCCTACGCCTCGGTCAACAACGACGGTCTGGTGACCATCACAGGCAACCCCACGGGCAATATCGTCGTCACCCTTACCGTCAGCAAAGGCGGCTACGAAGGGACACAGACCTTCACCCTGACGCGTGCCGCCATAGCACAGAACGTCACTACTGAGACTGTCATCAGCGGTCCCTCAATAAGTCCCAGCTCGGCAGCACTCTACTACAACGAGGGCAGCCAAGTGTTCACCGCGTCGGCCTCGGCCACAGCGACCACCACCACCGTCCCCGCCCACACCACCCTCACCGGTGGCGGCAACACATACTATTACTACGACGGCACACTCTATAGCAATATAGAAGGCTTCAGCAGCATAACGGATACCCATCCCGCTGTCACCCTCACCTGGGCCCTCAGCGGTGCCGCCGCCAGCTACCTGACGCGCACCCCCGCCACGGGCACCAGCACCACGGTGACGCACTCGACGCAGAGCCCCTCCGACCAGACGGCCACGCTGACCGTCACGGCCTCGGCCACCGGCGCCAGCAACAAGACGGCCACCGCCACCATCACGGCCTACGGCTCCATGGCGACACCCACCATCACACGTAGCGGCAACACCATCAGCCTCGCCACCACCAGCATCGGCGCCACTATCTACTACACCACCGACGACACTACCCCCACGGCCAGCAGCACCCCCTATACAGGCGCCTTCGAACTCACCACGAGCCCCACAACGGTGAAGGCCATAGCCATCCGCGACGGCCACGGCTCGACGGTGGCCACGGAGACCTTCCAGATACAGCTGGCGGCGCCCACCATCACGGTGAGCAACAGCGGCTTGGCGACCATCACCGCCGAAGCCGGTGCCACCATCCACTACACCATCGACGGCACTACCCCCACGGCCAGTTCGCCCACCTACAGCGCCCCCGTGCAGCTCACCAACCCGCAGACCATTAAAGCCATTGCCGTGAAGACCAACTATACCACCTCCGACGTGGCTATGGGCGACTATATCACTACCGGTGTCAGCGGCACCATGGTCATCCTCAAAGACCTGGAGGACCACACCTGGACCTACTATAGCGCCAAGCCCGACAGCGACTACCCCGACCAGCTGCGCTCGCCCGACCCGCGCAATGTGAAGATTACCTACCGCGGCGGCAGCGTCAACAACGCCTCGGCGGTCGCTGTGTCGGCAACGGAATCGGCGAACGAGTTTGTCTACTACAAGACCATAGAGAAGAAGGCCTGGGGTCAGGACGAGGGCCGCTGGCTCACGGGCGACTACGCCTACAAGGTCATCCCTAACCCCTTCCAGAAACGTCCGCGAACGAATGGGACAACAGGCACGAATGGTTTCTACGGCTTTGCCGGATGGAAAATCGTCAGCGGCGGCGAGTACATCGATGGGCATAATAACAATGATGTGTTGGATCTGGAAGAGAAGATTAACTTTGTGAATCTACCTGCCGGCAATGACGGTACTGGAGCCGTGGTATTTGAAGCCACCTGGACAGCGGCCAATGTGGCGACTGTCAACGACAATGTCACCGAAGCCGGCAATCTTGGCGGTACTGGCGGCACATACGAGACCAACTTCATCGTGGTGAGCGGCAACGACCGCACCGTCACCGGCATGACGCGCGCCGCCACCGTGATGGGCTGCTATCCCGACGGCACGGGAGCTACTGGTGCACGTCTCAGCACTGTCACCGGCAGTGCCAATGACCTCAAGATAGAGAATATCAACTTGGGAACAGGCGGGAGTGACTTCACCGCCAATACCGGCTGGCTCATTGTGGGTCGCGGATGCACAGGAAATGTTCGTAGAGTCTTAGGAAATACCGGCCAGGTGAAGATACGCATCGAGAGTGGCCTCTACAACTTCATCCACCCGATGAGCCAAAATACTGAGTCCAATTCCAATTATGGATTAATTGTCTTTGGCTGCGATTATGACCGTGCCACCAATGATGGACTGACCAGCAACGACCAATATATCGACAATTCGGCTCATCGCAAATTACGTGTCATAAATTATGTCTCTCTTAATGGCAATTATGCAGATAAGGCGAGTGATGACGACCGAAGTGAATATATGGACATTACCATTAAGAGTGGCTATTACGGTTTTTCTGCGGATATCAGTCAGTTTAACACCACCTTGAATGCCAATGGTCAGGATGGAATTGGCCTTGGTATTGGGGGCAACACCGATAATTTGAAAACAACTTATAGTACATTTGATCGGGATAATAACCCCATTACATATAATGTTAATAACTGGAACGTTGTAAATGAAACAGACTACAGGTGGCAAAAAATACTCTCCTTCTATTGCGGCCGTACGCGCGGAGGTCACTATGGCGGTATTAACCGCGTACTGGTGGAGGGTGGCGAGCTGAGCAGCATCAACGGCGGCGGCTACCGCAACACTGGCGCGAACTTCGACGTATGCTATCACTTCCGCATGAAGGGCGGCTGGGTGAAAGGAGCTATTTACGGCACTGCATCCTCGTCACAGACCAATGCCACCACCAAACAAGTCATCACCGGCGGCGAGATCAACGGATGGGTGGCAGGAGCCTGCAATGGTACGGACGTCGACAATGCAGCTGGTGAAAACCTTGGAGACACCTATATCTACTTCGGTGGTACTGCTGAACTACGTTCACACCATAAGGATGGTGTTTACAACAACGCCTGGGGACTGGTGGGTGGCGTCGAGGGAGGCAACCTCTTCGCCTCCGGACGCGGCACTCCCGCCACAGCAGCCCAGCCGAACCGTAACTACTGCGGCTCATCGTACAAAACCTATGCCGTGGTGGCCGACCAGTCGCAGGTGGAGCAGGGCGTCTATGGCGGCGGCTATATCGGCGTGGCACAGAACAGCCACATCTACATCACCGGCGGCACGACGGGCAAGGTCTTCGGCGGTGCCAGCACCCCCACCTCCACCAACAACACCTGGATGACCCAGACCACCGACATACGCATGTACGGCGGCACGGTGAAGGAAGGGATCTATGGCGGCCACTTTGAGGGCACCGGCAACGCTGGCAAGATACACCAGACGGTCAATATCGCCATCGACGGCGGCCAGGTGGGTGTCGATGCCGAGCACACCGGCAAGGTCCATGGCGGTGGCTATGGTGCCGGCACCTCGGTAGGAACCGATGTCACCGTCACCCTCGGAAAGGTCGGTGCTGCCGACAGCGCCACCATCTTCGGCAATGTCTACGGCGGCGGCGCCCTCGGCGATGTCAATAGTGGCAGCACCAACACCACCACCGTCACGCTGAACAAGGCCCTCGTCAACGGCAACCTCTTCGGCGGCGCCCTCGGTGAAGGAGCCGATGTGAACGGCAAGATTACCGTCACCGTGAACGGCGGCACCGTAAACGGCAACGTCTTCGGCGGCGGCGACGCTGCGGCCTACAGTCCCAATGCCAACTACCCTGTGGTGAACATGACGGGTGGCCAGGCGACCAATGTCTTCGGCGGCGGCATGGGTAACACGGCTGTGGTCACCGGCAATCCGCAGGTGACGCTGAGTGGATCGGCCCATGTCACAGGCAACGTCTATGGCGGCGGCAACGCCGCCCCGGTCACGGGCAACACCTCCGTTATACTGCAAGACTGAATGCACGAACAGCTATAAACAGGGAGGGCCGGCGCGATGCCGGCCCTCCCTGTTTTGTTTCACGTGAAACGTTGGATTTTGATGAGTTATCAACAATTGGGGTCGTACAAGTCAACAATCTCGTAGGGGTTTCCAATCTGCTGGACAAATTTCATCATGTCGTCGCGCGTTATCACCAGTGAGGCGTGGTTGTCGTTGGGATGGAAGCTCACTTTCTCGGCCTCCAGCAGGTGACGGTCGACGAAGAGGGTCACCTCGTGGTTATGGTCGTTTACAAGTGTAAACAACGACACGCTGCCAGGCCGCACGCCGAGGTAGCGCATCATGCGCTCGGGGCTGGCGAAGGAGAGCTTGCCCTGGTGCAGGCGGTGTTCCATGTCGTGGATGTCCATGGGGAAGCGCGAGTCCATGATGACAAGGTAGTGGCGGTTGCCTTTGTGGTTGCGGAAGAAGAGGTTCTTGCAGAGCGTGGTGCCCTCGCCGCGGTAGAACTGGGCGGCAATCTCGATGGTGGGTGCCTCGGGGTGCTCGTAGTAGTCGAACGGGATGCCCATCCGCTCGAGGGCTTCGTAAACTTGGGGTTGTCCAATCATAAGTTGCATATTTGTTTTGTCATACTGTTCAAGGAAAGGCACATCGCGCGGGTGAGCGAGATATGCTCGTTCTGGTGTTCCCATGGTGCCAGGATGAGGAAGCGGCCCTCGCTGCAGGCCTCGAAATACTGATGGCCGGGCTTGCTGAACTTGGTGAACCCCCACGGGGTAAGGAATATGAGTGGCAGCCGCTCGTCGAGGGCGGCGCGCATCACAGCCCGCTCGCCTTCGGAGATGGCCGGAGAGACGAGGACGGCGCCCTGTCGGGCGAGCGCGAGGTAATGCTGCACCCGCTCGGCAAGATGCTCTTTCGTCAGACTGCGGGAGAGCTGCACCTGCACCTTCTCGGGATGATGGAGTAGGAAGCGGTTACCGACGGCGGCATAGGTCTGGCCCGCCAGCTCGACGTCGAACCGCACACGGAAGTAGTCGGGGTGTGCCCTACGTGCGGCGAGGCGACGGGGGTTGTCCTGCAGGTAGGCTTTCCACTTGTCGAGGGTGCTATAGTTATGGAGTATCTTGTCGTTGTAGCCGGAAGCCCAAAGGGTGGCTTTCCCGTATGGCTGCGATGCAATCGCAGCAAACGAAAGAAGCCAGTTTCTGAAGACAAGCTTTCGGTCTTCTCTTGTATGTTGCGTTTCCAACGCAACGGGATCCAACATACGCCGCAACGCCTTGTTGCACCCCAGTTTGAAGCCTTTGATTACCTGCCCCAAATGAAACTCTGTATCTTCCCTTACATAGAGGATGCCATGGAAATGGTCGGGCATCACACACTGCGACACCATGGTGATTTGAGGATAGAACCGCGGTATGCCTTCCCATTCCTCGGCCACCGCCTGCCCCAAAGGAGAAAGCCTTATGGCTGCATTTTCGTCTTCACCCTCCAACCTGCCCAAAAGAGGCACCCTGTCTACCACCTCAAGGGTAACCATATAGAACCTCTTGGAGCGATAGTCATGTGACTCACTGCGGCGCTTCATCGAAGGCTTTTTTGCGCCTGCGAAGCGCCGTTTTTCCTCTAGCTGGCGGGGGGTCATTTGATGATGCCCAGCTGGCGGCTCATGTCGAGCATGCGTACGATGGGGCGCTTGGCGGCCGCGATCATCTCGGGGCTCATCAGTATCTCGGGCTGCTCGTCGCGCAGGCACTTGTAAAGCTTCTCGAGGGTGTTGAGCTTCATGTAGGCGCAGTCGTCGCAGGCGCAGCTCTTGTTGTCGCGCAGGGTGATGAACTCCTTGCCGGGGTTTTCGCGCTGCATCTCGTAGAGGATACCCGTCTCGGTGGCCACGATGAAGCGCTTGGCCTGGCTGGCCTTGATGTAGTTGAGCATGGCCTTGGTGGAACCCACGAAGTCGGCCACCTTAAGCAGTGCGGGGTTGCATTCGGGATGGGCGATGACAGGGGCGTCGGGGTATTCAGCCTTGAGCTGCAGCACCGATTCGGCCTGCATGGCGTCGTGGACGGTGCAGACACCGTTCCAGAGCACCATATTGCGGCCGGTGACCTGGTTGATGTAGCCGCCGAGGTTGCGGTCGGGGGCGAAGATAATCTTCTGCTCTTCAGGGAGCGAGCGTACCAGTTTCTCGGCGTTGCCGGAGGTGCATATAAGGTCGGAGAGGGCCTTGATTTCGGCCGAGCAGTTGACATAGGAGATGACCATGTGGTCGGGATGCTGGGCTTTGAAGGCGGCGAAGTCGTCGGCCTTGCAGCTCTCGGCCAGGGAGCAGGAGGCTTCCATGTCGGGCAGGAGCACCTTGCGCTGCGGATTGAGGATTTTGGCTGTCTCGGCCATGAAATGCACGCCGCAGAAGACTATGATGTCGGCCTCGGTACGCTGGGCTTCCTGCGCCAAAGCCAAACTATCGCCGACGAAGTCGGACAGTTCCTGAATCTCATGCCGCTGGTAGTAGTGGCCGAGGATGACGGCGTTCTTTTCCTTTTTCAGTCGCAGTATTTCCTGCTTCAGTTCCGCGTTGGTCATAACCTTTTCAGTATTTGATTTGAAATTGCAAAGATACGAAATAAAATCAATATAGCATTGCCTTTCTTTCACAGACAATCCACAATCGAATAATAAATATTCTTTTATTTTTTTAATTCTTTTGTTATTTATTATGGGTGTTAATTTGGTTGATAACTAGGTTAACGCTGGCTGAGGTGGCTTTGGCGGTCAACAGCTATTAACATCGGTTTGAACAGCAAAAGGCGTTCATACAGAAATGATTTCTCTTCTTTTTAACAACATGTTCATTTTGGAATAAACATAGGAAAGTGAATTTCCAAAAAGTGAAGTTACGACGGTGTATTTTTGTTGAAAGAGGAGCTGAAAAACGGGTATTTGTCAACAGGACAATTTTATCAACACGGCTATTGACAATGATTAACAACGGTGTCAACCGGGATGTGTTGATAACAAAAGGTTGTCGGTTCGTTTATTTTATCGTACCTTTGCACACGGAATAAATATTAATGAAATGAAGGAAATAATACCTATTGCCTGCGACCATGCGGGCTATGAATTGAAACTAAAGGTTATAGAGCATCTGCGTGAGCGTGGCTTCGAGGTGAAAGACTTCGGCACCCACTCGACCGACAGTTGCGACTATCCCGACTTTGCCCATCAGGTGGGTAGTGCCTTGGAGAAAGGTGAGTACAAGCGCGGCATCGTCATTTGCGGTAGCGGCAACGGAGTGCAGATGACTGTCAACAAATACCGTCATGTGCGTTGTGCGTTGTGCTGGACGCCGGAGATAGCCCATCTGGGCCGTCAGCACAACGACTGTAACTGTATCTCCATGCCTGCCCGCTTCATCAGCGAAGAAACTGCCCTGCAGATAGTGGACGAATACCTCGACACCCCCTTCGAAGGGGGCCGCCATGAGCGGAGAGTGGAGAAGATAAGTCAAATTGAAAATTGAGAGTTGAAAATTGAAAGATACTGACAGGATTTTATTGTCTAGGGTATTCTCGTGTATCGACAACACGACGCTCAACGCCACCGACAATGAGCAGTCGGTCGAGGCGTTTTGCCGTCGCACCCTGCAGCTGACGGCCGATGGACAGACGGTGGCTGCCGTGTGTGTATATCCGCGTTTCGTCGCCGTGGCGAGCCGTGTGCTTGCGGGCAGCGGCATCCGTGTGGCGTCGGTGGCCGGTGGTTTCCCACACGGGCAACTGCCGTTGGAGTTGAAGATGGGCGAGGTAAAGTATGCGCTGGAACAGGGAGTTGACGAGATAGACATGGTGATCAGCCGAGGGGCGTTGCTGGCTGGCGACGAAGCGACAGTGCGCGACGAAGTGGCGGCCATCAAGGCACTTTGCGGCAACCATCTTCTCAAGGTCATCCTCGAGACCGGTGAACTCCCCTCCCCCACCCTCGTCGAGCGTGCGGCACAACTGGCTATTGACGGGGGTGCCGACTTCATCAAGACTTCGACGGGCAAGATAGCTGTAGGAGCCACTCCGGAGGCGGCGGAGGTGATGTTAAATGTGGTTAATAGAAACGTTAATTTTAACAAAAAAAGGGTTGGCTTCAAGGTTGCCGGAGGCATTTCCACCCCCGAGGAAGCCCTGCAGTATGCGGAGATGGCTGAAAAAATATTAGGCAGTGACTATATTAACAATCAGACATTTAGAATAGGTGCCAGCCGTCTGACAGAGCGTTTGCACGCATTTTTAACATTTAAAACTGCTGCTAATTGAAAACTTTTTTGTTACTTTGCACTTTAGTTTAATGTTAAAATTATATGAAGCCACTACGACAAAAGTTAGCTCAATACACCTATCCCCAGGAGATGAGAGCCCTGGGTATTTATCCTTACTTCACTCCTATCTGCAGCCCTCAAAACACTGAGGTCTATGTTACAGGCTATGACCATCCGGTGCTTATGTTCGGCTCGAACAGCTACCTTGGCCTCACCAACGACCCGCGTCTGAAAGAGGCGGCCAAGAAGGCCATTGACAAGTATGGCACAGGCTGTGCCGGTTCGCCTTTCCTCAACGGTACGCTGGATATCCACATCCAGCTGCAGGACGAGCTGGCCGAATTCCTCGGCAAAGACGGGGTGATGCTCTTCTCGGCAGGTTTTTTGGCCAACAGTGGTGTGATTCCCAACATCTGCAGCCGTGGCGACTATCTATTCTATGACGAGCGTGTCCATGCCAGCATCATGGAGGGCCGCCTTATCACCATTGCTTCCACGCAGAAGTATAAACATAATGACATGGCCGACTTGGAGCGTGTGCTCGCCAAGGTGCCCATTGAGGCCTCCAAGCTGGTGGTCACCGACGGTGTCTTCTCGATGGAAGGCGACGTGGCCCATGTCGACAAGATGGTGGAGATATGTGAAAAATACGGTGCCACGTTGATGGTTGACGAGGCACACGGACTCGGCGTCTTCGGACGCGAAGGCCGCGGCACCTGCGACCACTTCAACATGCTGCCGCAGGTCGACCTCGTTATGGGTACTTTCAGCAAGAGCCTTGCCTCGGTGGGCGGTTTTATCGCTGCCGACAAGGAGACCATCAACTGGATGAAGCACTCGGTGCGTCCCTATATATTCACCGCCAGCATCACGCCGGCAAGCACCGCCTCGGTCCTCGAAGCGTTGCACATTATGCGCAGCGAACCGGAGCGCAACGTAGCCCTCTGGGACAACCAGCGCTATGCTTTCAAAGCTTTCAAGGATCTGGGATTCGAGATTGGAAACACATCGACGCCTATCATCCCCCTCTTCATCCGCGACAATGTGAAGACCTTCACCATCACCCACGAGTTGCTGGTCAACGGCGTCTTCGTAACGCCCGTCATCAGCCCTGCCGTGCCCAGCGATGAGACCCTCATCCGCTTCGCCCTGATGGCTACACATACCCACGAGCAGATTGACATCGCCGTGGAGAAGATATACAAGGCTTTCAAGAACCAGGAAGTGTTGTAGGAAATTAGATATTACTGAAACAACGTTATCACGAAATAACGGAACACTATATGGCCGAAATTGTTGTCAAGACTGTAGACAATCGCCGTGAACTGCGCAAGTTCATTGCTTTCCCCAATAAACTGTTCAAGGATGTGCCGAGCTACATCCCGGCACTCGACTTTGACGAAGTGAACCTCCTCACCAAGAAGAATCCTTCGCTGGAACATTGCTCGCGTGAACTCTTCCTCGCTTGGCGCGACGGCAAGGTGGTGGGCCGTGTGGCTGCCATCATCAATCGCACTGTCAACGAGCACTGGAACAAGAAGGCCGTCCGCTTCGGTTGGTTCGACTTCATAGAAGACTACGATGTCTTCACCGCCCTGCTCGACAAGGTGGCAGAATACGGTCGTGCCAACGGCATGGAGGAGATTGAAGGACCTTTCGGCTTCACCGACATGGACAAGGAGTGCTGGGTCATCGACAACTTCGACGCCCGTCAGAACACCTCGACGCTCTACAATCCCGAGTACTACGTCCGCTTCATCGAGCGCGCAGGCTACGAGATAAAGTGCAAGTGGCAGCAATACTCCATGCAGGCCAACCAGCCCGTGCCCGACAAGGTGGCGCGCCTCAACAAGCTTATCATGGAGAAATACCATCTCCACCTCGTCAAAGTCAAGCATCGCAAGGAGCTCATCCCTTATGCCTGGCAGTTCTTCCACGCCATCAACGATTCGTTCAAGGATCTCTACGACTTCGTTCCCATGACGGAGAAGGAAATCAAGGTCTATATTGATGAATACTTCCCCTTCGTGAACCTTGACTTCGTACAGTTTGTTGTAGACGAGAACGACAAGCTGGTGGCTTTCGGTCTCAGTATCCCCGACCTCACCCGTGCCTTCAAGAAGGCTAACGGAAAGCTCTTCCCCTTTGGGTGGTACCATATTCTGCACGACCTGAAGCATTTCGACACCATCGACCTGCTGCTCAACGGTGTGCTGCCCGAGTGGCAGAAGCGTGGCGTGCACAGCATCTACTATAGCGACATGAACGAGTCCGCCATCAAATTCGGCGTGCATACTGCCTATACCAACCCCCAGATTATCGGCAATGAGGCTGTCAAAATCTGGGAGACACAGTACAACACCAAGCCGCTGATGCAGCGTGCCGTGTTTGCCAAACCCCTGTAAGAAACCCTTTTTAACCCAAATTATTCATTAAAACCACAAAACAATGAAAAAGTTCAGAATTGCAGCACTCATGATGTGCTTTGTGGCCCTCAGCATGGCCTTCACTTCTTGCCAGAAAAACGAAGACCTCATCGTCGGTAAATGGAAATGCACCCAGGTAAGCGGTTCCAGCACCGCTTTCGAGGCTGGTGTCGGTGCCATCTGGGAGTTTAAGGCTGACAACACCCTGTCGCTTGCCGGTATCAGTGGCGCTACCTATACTGTTGATGGCGATGACCTCACTATCACCGTTTCCATGATGGGCGCCAGCGTGATTACCAAGGTGGACATCCAGAAACTCAACAAGACCACGATGATTCTTGCCGAGGATGGCAACGAGAGCAATACTGCCACCTTCGAGCGTCAATAAGTGTAATCTCAAAAAGAATTAACTCTTTAGGGTCGGAAAGCAGAATGCCTTCCGACCCTTTTTTGAAAAAAAATTATACCCCTGTGTAAGATTTGGGCAAAAAAGTGGGTATTATATATGTAAAATGCGGCGAATTGTTGTCATATTACTGATGTTCCTCCCTGCTGTGCTTTGGGCACAGGAGGGAATGCTGGTGCTGAAAGGGCGCGTGACTGCGGGTGTACGCGGTGTTCCCTACGCCACAGTGCAGCTCCTCGGAACCTCGATAGGTGTATCGTGCAACGATGACGGCGAATTCACGCTGAAGCTGCCTGCCGGCCACGAAGGAGACACTGTACTTGTGCGTTCGGTAGGCTATGAGAGTGTACGTCTGCCGGTGTCTTTTCTTCAAAAGCACAATCATATCAGGCTCAAAGTGCAGGAGATTCAACTGCAGGAGGTGCAGGTGAAAAGTTACCGTGAGGGCAACCATCTGCTCAAGGCAGCCATCAAAAAGATACCCGACAACTATCACCGTCGGATGTCCCGAAACACCTTCTTCTACCGCGACTGGCGTGCCGTCGACGACGAGCTCTACATCTTCGATGAGGCCGTCCTCGACGTCATGCGTCGCGGCTATTGCCTCAACGACAACAAGCGCTTCTACCGTTTTGACCCCAACGCCCGTGAGATGGCTACCAACTACAAGTCTATTCTGCGTCATCGCTTGCTGGTCTATGACCGTCGGTTGCTGGAGCAAAAGGTGAAGGACAAGGACGGAGTTGAAGAGATGCTTGAGTTCTCTGAGAACGAGCTTTTCTTCGACCTGCTGGAGGCACCCAAGGCCAACTTCGCCTTGGCTTTCCGACTGCACTTTTTCGAGCCGGTGCAGGAATTTATCGACAATGGAGTTATTTACTACCTAGTGCGCTCTCGTGGCATTGGACGCTACAGGTCGGCCACGGTAGTCTACGACTATGTTATCCGCAAAAGCGATCTGGCCATTGTCCGCATCTCTTCCTCCTTGCAACCTCTCAGCATGACGGCGCCACAGGAAAGTTGGGTTGGCGTACGCTACAACAAGCTTACCATCGAGGCCGACAGTTCGTCGTGGATATACGACGTGCGTGACGGGAAATACACCCTGACGCATTACTACAACACCCACCGATACCACCTCGCTTCGCGCTTTGTCAGCGTGCCAGACCAGCGCTGGCAGCGATGCATCGAATGGACGATGACCGACTTCTCTCCTGCTAATGACGAACAGCTCCCTTCCGACACTCTTGCCGGCGGCTCGCAGTCCCTCGTGAGGGCCTTCGGCAAGAGCGACTATGACCAAGACTACTGGGGCCACTACAACACCGTGGCAATCGACACGCTGCCCCTGCGCCTGCTTCAAGAAAAACTCATACGCCATGAAAAGAAATAGCCTTCTTCTTAGCCTGATGCTCCTCCTTTGCATTGCCCCCCTCCGTGCACAGGAGTCTTCCGCGACCGACAGCGTGATTGTGATGGGTGCGGTGGTTGACCATCTGACCAACGAGCCGCAGCCTTACAGCCTGTTGTATTTCATTCAAGGGGCTGACACCGCAGCCACAGCGTGTTGCGACGAGGAGGGTTACTTTGCCACCGAACCCCTTCCGGCAGGCGCCTATACACTCAGCGTGGCTCTCCGCGGGCAGCAGGTCTATCGGTCCGACTTGGTGTTGAACGACAATGCCGCCCTCCATGTCGCCATCATCACCGACAGCATCATTTTCCGTAATCTACAGTCGGTCGAGGTGACAGCGTTGAAACATCTTTTAGGACCATTGCAGATTGTCTCAAAAAAAGATACACGTTTATGGGATTTCTGTTATCGCGGCACTCCGTGGGAACTTGAACGTGATGGCAATGCTGCGGTGGCCACCCCGACTACGTTACATCCGTTATACGGCGATAATCCCTGTTCTGAAGGAGAGATGGGATGCTGCAGACCAAACAAATACTACAGCCAAAGTTTCGGACTCGAAGTCAGTTCGCTCAACAGCGCCATGAAGAATGAGCTGCTCCGCGAAGGTCGTATCCGCGACGTCTTGTATCCCGCGCCGGCCGACACTACCAAGACAGATTAGCCGATGAACCATAGCCAGCAGGCATACACCGAGTTGCTACGTCGCCACCGCCGGTTGGTGTGGACCCTATGTTGGGCGCATTCTCATGGTGACTATGAGCGTTGCCGTGACCTGGTACAGGAGGTTTCCCTCTCGCTGTGGGAGCATTATGGGCGCCTGCGGCCCCAAACGACCGCACTGCAGGAACGCGCCTGGGTACTATGGCACACCCGTACCGTCCTCAACCATCTGCACCGTCGCCCCTCCCCCACCCTCGTGTCCCTGCCTGCCGAACTGCCATTTGTCGAGGACAACATCGGCGAGAGCGTCGACGACCTTCTTGCACGCCTCTCCCCTGATGACCGGCGTCTCGTGCAGATGCGCCTTGACGGCTACGAGGCCGAGGAGATAGCCAAAACCCTTGGCATCAAGCGCAACGCCGTATACCAGCGACTGCATCGCATCATCGAACGATTAAGGAAAGTGAAATCATGAAAGACAACGATATAGACAACCTGATAGAACGCCTGCAGGGTTTCGACGGCGACAAGCTGCAGCGCGACATGACCGACGGACTCGACCAGTGGTGCCGCACCCGCAACGCCCGCACCCGCACTCTGCGCCGTGTGGCCTTTGTCCTGCTGTTTCTCCTCACCTCCACAGCTATCGCCATGTCGGCACTGCCCCTGCTCCGCCATTTGCACACCACGCCCGACCGCTCCGATGCCGCACCTACCGCACCCGCTCCACAGCCCGACGCTGCACTTGAACCTATCCCATTCGACAGTGCCATCGTTCGCACTCCCACTCCTAAACCGGTCGACTACTACTATACCGGCGTCGCTGAAGATGGTTACTCTGTCTCATACGGCCATGATACCCGCACCCTCACCTACACCCGCTATTCGGGCAATCACCTCATCCACACCGTCGTGCACAATTCGCCCGACATATTCCTCTCTGACAGCGCAGCCGTCGACAGCGTCGCTTTGCCGCAGGACAACGACTCTATGGCCGTCCTCGCCAGCCGCAGCCTTGTACCTTGCGACTTCCAGACCGTCAGTCCGCAAGGCGACGCGCTCTACTACTCCATCATCGATAGCGCCAACCGTCACGTCAGTGTGCGCGGCGACGTAGCAGAGTGGATGGGGCAGCCCATCCGCTACAATTCCCTCGTCATGCTGCCCTCCTCCGTGGCGCACGACAGCGTCATCTACACCGTCACTGCCGTCGCAGACAGCGCCTTCATGGGCCACGACGAGATAGAAACGCTTGTCATCCCCGCCACAGTCACCTCTATCGGCGACAATGCTTTCGCAGGGTGTCTCTCCCTCGGCTTCCTCCAGGTGCTGGCCCTGCAGCCACCCGTGGCCGCCCCGACTTCGTTCGATCATGTCGCTGCCGGACTCCGCCTTGTCGTGCCCTGCGGCACCGCTGCCGACTATGCCAATGACGTCGAATGGCTCTACTTCCGCCACATTGAGGATGGTTGCGCCTCCGACGCCCCTGTCATCAGGGTCATCAGGCGACACTGACCCCTCTAACACTCCGTCCCTTTAGTGTTTTTCTGTAAATATAATATTTACTTTTTCTCTGGAATTAGCCAGAAAGGGTAAATTATTTTTCGGATGGCAAAGTGTAAGGGGTTGATTATTAAACGGTAGGTTTTTTTTTCAAGAGTGTGTGGGTAATTCGAGTTTTTTACCGTATATTTGCAAAAATTTTTGTGCATATTATGGAACAAAAGATAATCATCATCACCGGTGCGTCGTCGGGATTTGGCAAGGCCACAGCCGCGATGTTGGCCGCGAAGGGACATGTGGTCTACGGCCTCTGCCGTCGTGAAATGGAAGATGGTGCGGTGCTATACCGCCGCTGCGACGTGCGCAACCGTGAGGAGGTGGGTGCCGTGGTGGCCCGGATAGTGGAGGAGCGCGGGCGCGTGGATGTGCTCGTCAACAACGCGGGCATGGGCATCGGTGGCGCTCTCGAGTTGGCTACCGCCGAGGAGATTGACCTGCAGATGGGTACCAATTTCATGGGCTGTGTGAACTTGAGCCAAGCGGTGCTACCCTACATGCGCAAGGCGCGGTGTGGCAAGATTATCAACCTTAGTTCGGTAGGCGGTCTGATGGGACTGCCCTACCAAGGCTTCTACTCGGCTTCGAAGTTCGCCATCGAAGGTTTCACCGAGGCACTGGCTGCTGAGGTGAGGGGTTTCGGCATCAGGGTGTGCATGGTGGAGCCAGGTGACTTTGCCACAGGCTTCACAGGCAGCCGTAAGAATAGCCAGGCAACCCTCGACGACCCTGACTACGGCCCCATCTTCAAGCGCAGCCTCGCCCTCATTGAGAAAGAGGAAAACGGTGGTTTGCAGCCCGAGGTGCTGGCGCGCCGCATCGTGAAGTTGGTGGAGATGAAAAAGCCGCCCCTGCGCAACGTGGTGGCCAACTTGGAACAGTGGCTCTCGACGGTCATAAAGCATGTGGTGAGCGGCAACCAGATGGTGAGCATACTGAAGGACTATTATAAGTGCTAGAAGGCAACGACATACGGCGGGCGTTGGACGCCTTTATCCACAAGTACTATAAGAACCTTCTGGTACGAGGCGTGCTCTATGCTGTGGGCATCGTGGTGACGCTTTTCCTGGTGGCTGTGCTGCTGGAGCATTTTGGTTGGTTATCACCGCTGGGCCGTGGAATTATCTTTTGGACGGGTTTGACGGCGGTAGCGGCCGTGGTGGGCTGGCTGGTGGTGCGTCCTCTGCTGAAGATGGCCGGTCATGGCAAGCGTATCAGCCATGCCGATGCAGCCCGCATCATCGGGCACCATTTCCCCGAAGTCAGCGACAAGCTGCTCAACCTGCTGCAGCTGATGGATGGTGAAAATTATTTTGACACAGACCTGCTGCTCGCTGCGGTGGAGCAGAAGACGGCCGAGTTGCGTCCGGTGCCGATGCTGAAAGCCATCGACCTGCGTAAGAATAGGCGTTATCTGCGTTATGCCTTGCCACCGCTGGTTGTCCTTGTTGCGTTGTTTCTTTTGGCACCTTCTGCGGTCACCGGGCCTACACGCCGTATCACCCACTACAATACCGTCTACGAACGTCCCGCACCTTTTTCGTTCCGCATCCTCAACGAAAGCCTTATGGCGCAACAGGGCGACGACTATGAACTTCGCGTGACTACCGTCGGTGAGGCTCAACCCGCCGAAGTGACACTCGACGTGGATGGGCACCGCTACCGTATGCGTGACGATAAAGGTGTTTTCTCTTACACTTTCAATAAGCTCCAACGTTCGCAGAGTTTCCGTCTCACCGGCGGCGGAGTGACTTCGCCCGACTATACCCTTGAGGTGCTTCCCAACCCCGTTGTGCTATCGTTCCGCATGGTGCTCTCCTACCCTGCTTACACTGGTCGGCCGGTAGAGACTGTGGTAGGCCTCGGCGACGCTGCGGTGCCAGAGGGAACCACAGTGCGCTGGCTTTTCCAGACGCGTGACGCCGATTCGTTGCATTTTGAAGTGGAAAGTGGAAAGTGGAAGGAGGAATGTGTGGATGGCAACGGACGTGTGGAAGTGAGCCGCAGGGTGATGGAAGATATGGATTATTCGTTCTATGTCAACACGGTTCTCCGTTCACCTCTCTCCATTCTCCGTTCGTCCGACACACTGCGCTACACCATTTCTGCCATCGCCGACGCAGTGCCGATGATAGCGGTCGAGGAGGTGGCGGATTCGCTACATCCCGACCGGCGTTTGTTCCGTGGCCGCGTGAAAGACGATTACGGCTTCAGCAGGCTTGTTTTTGTCCACCGGACGACCAACGCCAGGGACACGGCGAGAAATGCGCTCAGCGAGGCTGAAATTGCCCTTGCCGAGGGGCTGACAGCACAAGAGTTCTTCTTCTCGTTCAACACAGCCGAACTCGTCATGGCTCCGGGCGACGAATTGAGCTATTGGTTCGAGGTGAGTGACAACGACGCTATTCACGGCCCCAAGACGGCCCGCTCGCAGGTATTCGAAATCAAAGTGCCCACCGAGGAGGAGCTGGACCGGATGCTGGAGCAGACGTCGGACGACGTGCGCCAGAGCGCCGACGCACAGATGGGTGAATTGCAGCGCCTGCAGGAAGAGATAAACGAGATGATGAAGAAGCTGGTCGACAAGAAAGAACTGGACTGGCAGGATCGCAAGGACTTGGAACAGATTGCCGAGAAGCAGAAGCAGGTGAAGGAGATGATGCGGCAGATGCAGCAGCAGATACAAGAGAACAATAGGCTGGAGCAGCGCTACCGTGAGCAGAGTGAGCAGTTGATGGAGAAGCAGCGCGAGTTAGACCGCCTGATGAACGAGGTGATGGATGACAAGATGAAAGAGACCATGGCGGAGATTGAGCGCATGATGCAGGAGCTCGACAAGAAGAAAGTGCAGCAGCAGCTGGAGCAGCTGAAGATGGACAATGCAGACTTGGAGCGGCAGTTGGACCAGAATATAGAACTGATGAAGCGTCTGGAGGTGGAGAAGAAGGTGGAACAGACGATACAGAAGATGGACCGTTTGGCCGAGGAGCAGCGCCGTCTTGGAGAAGAGACCGAGCAGGCCAAGGGTAAGGACAAGGAGGTACTGCAGCAGAAGCAGCAAGAGCTTTCTGACCGTTTCCAGCAGTTGAAGCAGGACATTAACCAGATTAAAGAGGACTATAAGGCGCTCGACCCGAGCACCGACTTCCGCGTGCCCACCGAGTTGGAGCAGCAGGTGGAACAGCACCAGCAAGGGGCGCAGCAGAGTCTGCAGAAGGGGAAGAGTAAGGATGCTTCGAAGATGCAGCAGGAGGCCGCCGACGACATGGAAAAGCTGAGCGAAGCCCTGGCCGAAGCCCAGCTTGACGCTGAGCAGCAGGACCTGGCCGAGGATGCCGAGCAGGTGCGCCAGTTGCTGAAGAACCTCGTGCGTCTCTCTTTCAACCAGGAGGAACTCATCGACGACCTGAAGGCCATCTATATCTCCGACCCCCGATACCAGACCGTGATTACACGTCAGAACCGTGTCAAGGACGACTTCCGCAATGTGGAGGACTCGTTGCGTGCTATGGCCCGCCGTCAGCTGCAGGTGGCGTCGGCCATCACCAAGGAACTCGGCGCTGCCGACGCCAATATTGGTCACTCGCTCAGCGGTTTGCTGGACATGAACCAGAGCTTCTACGGGAGTTATAAGAACACACAAGCGGCCACGTCGATGCAGTACAGCATGACGTCGCTTAACAATCTGGCGCTTATCCTGGCCGAGAGCCTCGACCAGATGCAGAACCAGATGCGCCAGAACGCGCAGAAGAAGAAAAACGGACAGTGCAAGAACCCCGGTAAGAGCAACAGTCAGTGCAGTAATCCCGGCAAGGGAAAGCCGTCGCCCAAGTCGATGCGTCAGATGCAGGAGGAGCTCAACCGGCAGATGGATGCCCTCCGCAAGCAGCTCGATAAGCAAGGCACAAAGCCAGGCGGCCGTCACCAACTGGGGCAAGGGCAACAGATGAGCGAGGAGTTTGCCAAGATGGCAGCTCAGCAAGAGATGATACGCCGTATGATGCATCAGTATGGCCAGGAGATGAAGTCGGCCAGTGGCGGTGATCCCAAGCTGGCACGCGAGATAGACCAGATGATGCGGCAGATGGAACAGACGGAGACGGACCTGGTGAACCGCACCATCACCCGCCAGACCATCCAGCGCCAGCAGCAGATTCTCACTCGGCTCCTCGAGCACGAGCGCGCCGAGATGCAGCGCGAGAAGGAGCAACGACGCGAGAGCCATGAGGCGGGCGAGCTATACAGTCAGCCCTCTCCTGCCGAATTGGAACGCTATCAGCGCCAACTACAGCCTACGGCTGACCCATTGCGCACCGTCCCTCCCACCTTGCATCCCTTCTATCGTCAGAAGGTCAGCGACTTTTTCTACCGGTGAAAAAGATTTGCGCGATTCGTTTTTTTTTACGTATCTTTGTAAATCGTTTCACCAATACCACTATGACGGAACAGTTTGTCATACAGTCCGATATTGCCCTCCTCCCCTCTGTTGAGGAGCGTTTGTTTCATTTTTGCCACCTTTGTCATGTGGGTAACTATTACTCTGCCGTCAGCGTGGCGACGTTGCAGGCGGTGGAGAATGCCATCGTCCATGGCAACGGCGCTGACTCCGCCAAGTCGGTGGCGCTGACGATGGGCACCTGTAGAGGTGGCCTCTTCGTCGAGGTGGTCGACCAAGGGGCGGGCTTCGACTATGATGCCTTCGGCGACCTGCCTGCCGAGGGACAGGTGGCGGGTGAAGGTATCTTCGTCATGAGGCAGCTTGCTGACAAACTGACCTTCGCCGACGGTGGTCGCAAGGTGCGGCTCGAATTTGCTGTCGCCGGTATCGACCCGGCTGACGCCATGGAGCGTGTCGCCATACTCCGTAACCATTGGGCTACGGTTGCGGCATGAACGCTAACCCTTTTTCCGTTGCTTTAGAAGCACCGCTCCCCTACCCTGCTTCGTCTGAGGCCGCTATTTTGAGGAATAATCCTCTTTTAGTAGATAATAAAGTATTGTAATTCAGTAATATAATATACTTATATGGCCATTCGGTTTTCATCCCAATCTGGAAATTTCGAGCTCGCCGAGTCACAAAAGGTGCGTCAGTGGGTTGCCGAAGTGATTCGGCGCCGTGGGATGGCTGTCGGCAACATCAATTATCTCTTCTGTGACGACGAGTATCTCCTTGAGGTCAACCAGCAGTATCTTCAGCATGATACCTACACTGATATTATCACCTTCGATTATGTTGCCGGCACCCTTGTGTCGGGGGACATTGTGATCAGTGTTGATAGGGTGGGGGAGAATGCCGGTAAGTTTGGTGTGCCATTCGAGCAGGAGTTGCACCGTGTCGTCATACATGGTGTGCTCCATCTCCTCGGTCAAGGGGATAAGAGTGAGTCTGAGGCAGCCGAGATGCGACGTCTTGAAGAGGCCGCCCTCGGATTGTGGGAACAGTTGTTTCACGAGCAACAATTGAGCTAAGCATCATAATTTATGCGATTTGAGCCGTATGATATAGTCGTGGTGGGTGCCGGTCATGCTGGCGCAGAGGCAGCAGCAGCGGCAGCCAGATTGGGCTGTCGGGTGCTGCTGGTTACACAGATGCTTGATACCATTTGTCAGATGTCGTGTAACCCCGCCATGGGTGGTGTGGCTAAGGGGCAGATAGTGCGTGAAATTGACGCCCTCGGCGGATGGAGCGGCATTGTCACCGACCGTTCCGCCATCCAATTCCGTATGCTCAACCGCTCCAAGGGACCTGCTATGTGGAGTCCGCGTGCGCAGTGCGATCGGATGCTCTTCTCTCTCAATTGGCGACAAGTGCTTGAGTCTATTCCCAATCTTGCCCTCTGGCAGGACGAGGTGGTGGCTCTCACTGTCGACGGTGGTGCCGTCGGTGGGGTGGTCACGCGCATGGGTCACTCCATTCCGGCGCGTGCTGTCATACTCACCAATGGAACTTTCCTTAACGGCACCATTTATATCGGCACCGAGAATTGGCGCGGAGGAAGGGTGGGGGAGGCTCCTGCCATGGGTCTTAGTGACCAACTACGCGAGTTGGGTTTCGATGTGCAGCGGCTTAAGACGGGTACTCCCGTACGTGTCGACGGCCGCACCATCGACTTCGCACGGTTACAGGAGCAACCCGGCGACGAACACCCGGCCAAGTTCTCTTTCTCGGATACTAAACCGCTCGCAGAGCAGCGCTCCTGTTATCTGGCTAATACAAATCTGCGTACACATGACATCCTGCGTACGGGATTCGATAAGTCGCCGATGTTCACCGGTCGTATACAAGGTCGGGGTCCCCGCTATTGTCCTTCCATTGAGGATAAGATTGACCGTTTTTCCGACAAAGACCATCATCAGCTTTTTGTAGAACCAGAAGGATGGCATTCCCAGTCGTGGTATCTCAACGGCTTCTCGTCGTCACTCCCGCTCGATGTGCAGCTGGAAGCCCTCCGCAGTATCGAGGGTTTTGAGCAGGCCCGCATATTCAAGCCGGGGTATGCCATAGAGTACGATTACTTTCCGCCGACACAGTTGGGCTATGCCCTTGAAACCAAGCGGGTGGAGAATCTGTATTTTGCTGGTCAAATCAATGGTACTACAGGCTATGAGGAGGCCGCCTGCCAAGGGCTTATGGCTGGTGTCAATGCGGCCCTTAAGCTGCAAGGCAAGCCTTCCTTCGTGCTCTCGCGCTCGCAGGCGTATATCGGTGTGCTCATCGACGACCTCGTCACCAAAGGGGTCGACGAACCTTACCGTATGTTTACATCACGTGCCGAATACCGCATCCTGCTCCGTCAGGACAATGCTGACCAGCGCCTCACTCCGTTGGCGCATGCTATTGGGTTGGCTGACGATGAGCGAATGCGCAGGGTGGGGGAGAAGCAGCATCAGATAGCTGGTTTAACTACCATGGTCCAAGAGACTTCAGTCTCCCCGTCTGATGCAAATGAATGGCTCGAGGGACATCAATCGGCCCTTTTGAGCCAGCGTATGCGCCTGGATGCTCTCCTGCTTCGTCCGGAATTGAATCTAAGACAGTTGGCTGAATTGTCCCCTGCTCTTGCCGAAGCGATGGCTTCGCTGTCCGAGGAAGTGCTTCAGGAGGTGGAGACCTCCATCAAATACCATCGTTATATTGAGAAGGAACAGGAGGTAGCGTCGCGGCTGCTGAAGTTTGAGGATATCCCGTTGCCGGCCGGCTTCGATTACTTCCAATTGCCGGCGCTCAGTTATGAGTGTCGTGAGAAGCTCAACCGCTACCGTCCTGTCACAATTGGTCAGGCGTCCCGCATCAGTGGGGTCTCTCCGGCCGACCTCTCTGTTCTCCTCCTCACCTTTGCCCGTTAGTGTAATATGTTCCCTAATAAATCCGACGCTGACTGCTTGATAGGTCTCTCGCCGATGGATGACATCACCGACCTGCCCTTCCGGGAACTTTGCAAAGAGTTCGGGGCCGACTTGCTTGTTACGGAATTCATTGCCTCCGAAGCGCTCAATCGTGATGCCGAGAAGAGTCTCAGGAAGATGCGCTTCACCGAGCAACAGCGTCCTATAGGTATCCAGATATTTGGTGCCGACGAGGATGAATTGCTTCGTTGTCTTGAAATCGTCGAGCAGGCTGAGCCCGATTTTTTAGACATAAATTGGGGCTGCCCAGTACGTAAGGTGGCGGGCAAGGGAGCGGGGTCCGGCATTCTTCAGGATGTTCCTAAGATGCTTAGAATCACTGCAGGTATAGTCAAAAAGGCCCATTTGCCAGTGACGGTGAAGACTCGATTGGCTTATAGTGCGGATTCTATGAAGGTTACAGACTTCGCCGAAGCGCTACAAGATACGGGTATTGCCGCCCTTGCAATCCATGGACGCACTAAAACTCAGATGTATAGCGGTGCTGCCGACTGGACTATGATAGGGGAGGTGAAGAACAACCCTAGGATGCACATTCCCATCTTCGGCAATGGAGACATCACTACCGCTGCTCAAGCTCTTGATAGCAAGAGACGTTACGGCGTCGATGGCATACTTATCGGCCGCGGAGCTATCGGAAACCCTTGGATATTTGAACAATGCGCACATGTGTTTCACGGGGAACACGAACGTACCATCCCTGTGGTCGAACGTGTGGAGGTCTGCCGACGCCATCTCCAAGCCGCCATCGCTTTCAAGGGCGAGCGCACCGCCATCTTCGAAATGCGCAAACACTACGCTTCCTACTTCAAGGGTCTTTACAATTTCAAACCCTATCGTCTCGCCCTTGTCGCCGCCACCTCCCTCGCCGACATGGAGCGATTATTTGACCAGATAGCGGAACAGTATCACAATAATTGAAGGATAGCTTCGTTACGCAAATATGGAAGCGAAGAATAAAATTGAGATAAAGAACAAGCGGGCTGCATACGAGTACTTCCTGATGGACGAGTATACCGCCGGGCTGGTATTAATGGGTAGCGAGATAAAGAGTATCCGCGAGGGCAAGGCCAACCTCAACGATGCGTGGTGCACCTTCATCGGCAATGAACTTTTCGTACGAGATATGCATATCTCAGAGTACAAGTTCGGCTCCTACTGGGGACATCAGGCCAAGCGCGACCGCAAACTCTTACTCAACCGACGCGAACTACGCAAACTGCAGAACAAAATCAAAGAACGCGGCTACACCATTGTCCCCGAACTGCTGTTCGTCAATCCTCAGGGTTACGCCAAACTCACCATCGCCCTCGCCAAGGGTAAGCATCATTACGACAAACGCGAGACCATCAAGGCCAAGGACTCGCGCCGCGATATGGAAAGGGAACTCGCATGAAGGTATTCAAGTTCGGTGGTGCCTCGGTCAATAGTGCCGACGCCGTACGCAACATGGCACAGATTGTGCAGAAACATCTGGAAACAGAGCCTCTGGTGGTGGTAGTCTCCGCCATGGGCAAGACCACCAATCTGCTGGAAAAACTTGTCCCCGGGAGCTCAGACAGTTCAACTATGCATGAACTGCGTCAGCAACTCGAGGACTACCACCGTAACATAGCCTCCGAACTAATGTCCGGCGACAACAAGATTCAGGAAAAGATAACTGCCCTACTTTCACAGATCGACATAATGTCAGCACAGCTGAAACCTGCCGTCGACAACTATAATTACAACTACGATCAGGTTGTCTCCTTCGGCGAGCTGCTCTCCACCACCATCATTGCGCACTATCTCGACCATCTTGGTATCCGTGCGCAGTGGATTGACGCAAGACAGGTTATCATTACCGACGACCACTACCGCGAGGGTCATGTGGACTGGATGGCTACCCAGAAAGCAATCCATTCGCTCCGGCAGTCAAACAATCAAGTCCAGGTAATCTTGACGCAAGGCTTTATCGGTGGTACGTCACAGCACTTCACCACGACTTTGGGCCGTGAGGGCTCCGACTACTCCGCCGCCATCCTGGCCTATTGTCTCGACGCCGAGAGCGTCACCATCTGGAAAGACGTGCCCGGCTTCCTCAATGCTGACCCCAAGTTCTTCGCCGACACCGTCAAGATTAGCCAGATACCCTACAACGAGGCCATCGAACTGGCCTACTACGGCGCCTCCGTCATCCATCCCAAGACAGTGAAGCCCATCCAGAACAAGAATATCCCCCTCTACATCCGCTCGTTCATCACCCCTGACGACGAGGGTTCCTCCATCGGCGACTACAAGACCCTTGTCCCCGAGACTCCCCTTTACATTTTCAAGAACAACCAGATTCTGCTCTCCATCCTGCCGCGCGACTATTCCTTCATCGCCGAGGACAACCTGCAGGTAATCTTCGGACTGCTCAACGAGGTTGGTATCCGGGTGAATCTGATGCAGAACTCGGCCTTGAGTTTCTCCATCTGCGTCGACAATAATCCGCAGCGTATCGGCATCCTGATAGAGCGATTGAAGAGCCTGTTCCGCGTGCGTTACAACGAGAACTTGCAGCTCGTCACTATCCGCTATTACAACCAGCAGGTCATCGACAGCATCGTCGCCGGCCGCCCCATCCTTCTCGAGCAGCGCAGCCGCTCCACCGAGCAGCTGATTGTCCCCTGTCGGTAGTATCTTTTTTTATACCCCCTGTAAGATTTTCGTCAAAAAGTGGGTATTATATTATTGCTATGAGACGAATTGTTTTTCTTTTACTGCTTGTGTCGGCCGGCTTCCCGATTTGGGCGCAGGAGCCTGACGTGTCCGACAATGTAATGGTGATGGGTACTGTAGTCAACCGCATGACCGGCCAGCCCGAGCCCTTCAGTATAGTGCAGCTTCTGCAGGATACACTGGTGGTAGCCTCGGCGCCCTGCGACGAAGAGGGATGGTTCGGCATCGACGCCCTGCCTGCTGGCAGCTATCTCCTCGAAGTGCAGGTGCGCGGACTCACCCTTTATCAGGCCGACTTGGTGTTGCAAGAGAACGCCGTGCTCAATATCGGCGTCATCACCGACTCCATCCGCCTGGTCAACTTGCGCGAGGTGGCCATCGTCGCCTTGCGCCACATGCTGGGGCAGCAACTCATCAGCACAACCCACGACATACGCTTGTGGAACCTGGTCTACCGCAATGGTGGCGGCGACCACAATGCCGCAGTCTCTATCTCGCCCGATATGGTGCCCGAAATGGACGAATTGGACTATCAAAACGGGGTGAATCGTAGTCTTCTGCCTTTCGGTGTCCCTCCCAGCGCCTACAAGTATTATCTCTCTGACTTCGGCCTCAACGAAAGCTCCGAGAACAGCGCCATGAAGAACGAGCTGCTCCGCGAGGGCCGCATCCTCGACACCAAGCGCCGTGCTCCAGCTGCAACAGATACTATACGCCGTGAAAAGAAATAGTTCTTTTCTCCTAGGCCTGATGCTCCTACTCGGCTCCGGCACCCTCCACGCACAGGAGGCTGTGCCCGACAGTGTGATAGTGATGGGTACAGTGGTCGACCATCTGACCAACGAGCCGCAGCCCAACTGCCTGTTGCAGTTCCTTTGCGGTACAGACACTTCTGCCACAGTGCGTTGTGACGAAGAAGGCTACTTTATCGATAGTCTGCCAGTGGGTGCCTACACCCTCAGGGTGACCCTCAATGGACATCAGGTCTATCTGACTGACTTAGTGCTGAACGACAACGCCGCCCTCCATATAGCTGTTATCACCGATAGTTTCAGTTTCCGTATATTGCAGCCTGTCGAAGTGACAGCACTGAAAAGCAAGCTGGGATACTTGCTAATCAATGACCCCGACGATGTACGGCTGTGGGATATGAGCGGCAACATGGAGGGAGATGCCAGTTCAAAAAGATCAGCTGATCCGAATAATCCAGAAAATTTAATCGGTGCCACACTCATGTTTTTCAGCCCCGGGCTTGATGTCAGCGGGAAGAATAGTACCATGAAAAACGAGATACTACTCTATGGCCGCATCCTCGACACCAAGCGCCGCGCTTCGGCCGACAAAGATACTACACGCTATGAAAAGAAATAGCCTACTCCTCTGTCTTCTACTTCTACTCGGCACTGGTACCCTCCGTGCCCAGGAGCCCACCGAGCCCGACAGCGTCGTCATATTGGGCCTCGTGGTCAACCGTATCAGCGGTGAACACGAGCCCTTCTGCCAGGTGCACTTCCTGCAGGGAAGCGACACCGTGGCTACTGCCGTCTGCGATCAGGAGGGCTACTTCGGCGTCGACCGGCTTCAGGTGGGCACCTATGGTCTCAGCGTCTCGCTCCGCGGCATGACGCTCTACCGGTCCGACCTGGTGCTGGGCGACAACGCCATGCTGTACCTCTCCGTCATCACCGACAGCTTCCAGCTGCGCAACCTCCGCGAAGTGGAGATTACGGCGCCCAAGCATGACCTGGCTGCCTCGGGCCTCCTGATAACCAATCCCGACGATCCACGTCTCTGGGACTTTATGTACTGCGACTGGTGCCTCTGGAACGGGCCTCCGCGCAATGCTTCGGCCAGCAGCAGCGGCGACCCCAACAACCCCGAGGGAAGGGTGAGATCGGGACACTTCTACAACCGTGCCAAAGGCAGTAAGATGGCCCGGATATGGCAAATCCTCTGGCCCGACCGTATATTGCCGGCGCCGAAGGAAAAAGCCTCTGGCAAAAAGGAAGAGGAGAAGAACGACGAATAGTCTATTTGGTGATCGTCAGCATCGCGTCGCGCACCTCATTATCAGATATATCTACATCTATTATGGCGGCACCGGGCTCTTGCAGCAGCACGCAGCGTAGCACTCTGGCAGCGCTCTTCTTGTCCTGGTGCATCAGCGGCAGCATTGCTTCGATATCCTTCAGCGTATAGTGCGGTACGGCAATATTTGATGCAAGCCAATGGGAATAAGCGTTGTATACCTCTTCTGCAAGCCCCACCTTCTTGGTCGAGAGGTACATGGCGGCCTTCATGCCGATGCCGACGGCGATGCCATGGGGCAGTTTGCTGTAGACCTCGATGGCGTGGCCGAAGGTGTGGCCGAAATTGAGTATCTTCCTGATACCATGGTCGTAAGGGTCGGCATTCACCACGCGGGCTTTGATGCGGGCCACCTCCTTAATAGTTGAAAGTTGAAAGTTGAAAGTTGAAAGCAATTGATGGAATAGCGTTGGGTCGGTGACGGCGGCGGTCTTCACCATCTCCATCTCTCCGCTGAGTATCTCCTCCTGCGGCAGGGTCTCCAGGAAGGCCGTTTCTATGACCGTCAGGGCGGCAGGGTAGAAGTGGCCTATGCTGTTTTTCACGCCACCGAAATCGACGGCCGTCTTGCCACCGATGGCCGCGTCGACCATGCCCAGTAAGGTGGTAGGTATGTTGATATGGCGGATGCCGCGCTTGTAGCCTGCGGCCACAAAACCACCTAAGTCACAGATACTTCCACCGCCTAGGTTCACCAGCGCTGCATTGCGGTCGGCCTCGCCCTCCAGCAACGTCTGCCACACTTGTTCCGCCACCTCCAGACTTTTGCACTCTTCGCCTACAGGCACCTCGATGAATTCCGCCTCCTGTAGCGCCTCCACACTGCCTATCAGCAGTGGAAGACAGTGCTGGAAGGTGTTCTCGTCCACCAGAATGGTGTAGCGTGCATCCTGCCATTGCGAAGATGCCAGTTCTCGGTTCAACGCCCGCAGGCCTCCATAAAGTATCTTGCTTTGTCTCAACATACAATAAACAACGTTCCTGCGCGTTATTTATTGTATGAAACTGGAACTGCTGTCACCGGCGAAGAACCTCGAGTTCGGACGCGAGGCCGTCAACCACGGCGCCGACGCGCTCTATATCGGCGCGCCGGCCTTCGGTGCCCGCGCCGCCGCCACCAACACGCTCGAAGATATCGACGCCCTCGTGCGTTACGCCCACCTCTACGGCGCCAAGGTCTTCGCCACCGTCAACACCCTCCTCTTCGACAATGAGTTGGAACCCGCCGTGGCCATGATTCGCCAGCTCTACAACGCCGGTGTCGACGCCCTCATCCTTCAGGACCTCGGCCTGCTCGAGTGCGACCTGCCACCCATCGAACTCCATGCCAGCACGCAGTGCCACAACGCCTCGGTGGAGCGCATAAAGTTCATGGAATCAGTAGGGTTCAGGCGCGTCATCCTAGCCCGCGAAACCTCCCTGGAGCAGATGAGTGCCATCCGCGAGGCCACCACGGTCGACCTCGAGGCCTTCGTCCACGGCGCCCTCTGCGTGAGCTACAGCGGTCAGTGCTACATGAGCCAATATCTCAACGAACGCAGCGGCAACCGTGGCCGCTGCTCGCAGCCCTGCCGCAGCAGCTACGACCTCCTCGCCGCCGACGGACGCCTGCTGATAAAAGACCGCCACCTGCTGTCGCTGCGCGACTTCAACGCCTCGCAGCGCCTGGCCGACATGATAGCCGCCGGCATCACCTCCTTCAAGATCGAGGGACGCCTGAAAGACCTCAGCTACGTCAAGAACAACACCGCCTACTACCGGCAGCTGCTCGACAGCATGATGGAGGGCCATTCGCCTGCCTCCAGCGGCCATTGCACCTACACCTTCACGCCCGACCCCGACCGCACCTTCAATCGCGGCTACACCGACTATTTCCTCCGCACGCGCCAGCCCATGGCCAACTTCGCCACCCAGAAGTCGCTCGGCAAGAGGGTAGGGGAGGTCACCGCTGTGGGGCGCCGCACCCTCACCGTCGGCGGCAACGAAGCTTTCGCCAACGGCGACGGACTTTGCTACCTTGACTCCGACGGCCGCCTGCAGGGGTTCCTCGTCAACCACGTGGAGGGACGCACCCTCACCCCCAACCAGATGCCCGACCTCCAGGTGGGCACCACCCTCTGGCGCAACCAAGACCAGCAGTTCGAGAAAACGCTGCAAGGCCGCACCGCCGACCGCAAGATAGCCGTCAAACTCTCCTTCTCTCTTGTTTCTGGCGGCTTCTCATTGAAGATAGAAGACGAGAACGACATCTGCAGCCAAGCCGATATCATGATGGACTATACCCCCTCGTCCGACCCCGTGCGATTCACCGACACCATCGTCAAACAGCTTTCCAAACTGGGTGACACGCCCTTCGTGGCCACTGAGGTGCGTGACTGCACCGATGGTGTATACTTCTTGCCGGCCTCCATCCTCAACCAGCTGCGCCGTGATGCTGTGGCAGCGCTCATGGAGAACCGCATCGCGCACTTCCAGCCAATCGACTGTCCGCGGGAGGACCGCCACGAGGCCTACCCGCAGGCTGCCCTTGACTATCGCGCCAATGTCGTTAACGCCAAGGCCGAAGCCTTCTATCGCCACCATGGTGTGCAGCAGCTGGAACGCGGCCTCGAGCAGACATGCGACTACGAGGGGAAGGCACTGATGACCACTAAATATTGCCTTCGCTACGAACTCGGCTGCTGCCTGCACCCCGAAAAGTGGAAAAAGGAAAGTGATAAGTTGAAAGCGGAAAGTGGAAAGTGGAATGAGGAAAGAGAAAAGTGGAAGGCGGAAAGTGGAAAGTGGAATGAGGAAAGCGGAAAGTGGAAAGCGGAAAGTGGAAAGTGGAATGAGGAAAGCGGAAAGTGGAAAGTCGAAAGTGGAAAACGTAACGGGGAAAGAGAAAGGTTGAGGGTGGAAAGTGAGAAGTGGAAAGTGAGAAGTGGCGGGCAGAAAGATGGTGCGGAGGCAGAGCTCCGTTACGCTGGATTTTCGGCGGAGCAACCCCTCAAGATCAACCCTGGCGACACTCTTCTGCTCCGGAATCAGGACCACGAATTCCGTCTCGAGTTCGACTGCCGTCAGTGCCTCATGCGCATCTACAAAAAGTAGCTTCAAAAATTTTTTTTTCAAAAAAATCCCTCTTTTTTGACTACCCCTAACACTCTATCCCTCAGTCTTTGCCTGCTTCCCTCTTCTTCTACTCTACTTCATCTTTTCTTCTTTTCTTTTGGAGGTCATATACAATATTTCTAGGGTTTCTTCGTTACGGTTAATGAACGGGAGGGGAACTCCCGAAGAACAAATGAAGTAAATGCAACGACAATAGGAGGATAGGATTATGGCAATCTTGACAAATGGTATCGTGGGTCCGTTCATCGGACGAGTGGGACCGGTGGTGGGCTATATGTGGAAGGGCATCCATTGTGTGCGTGCCTATGTGGAGCATGTACGGTATCCCAACACGGAATCGCAGCAACAGGAGCGCAACTGGTTCGTCAGCATGGTGCGTTTTGCCTCCGCGGCACGGCCGGCATTGAAACTGGGATTGTGTCGGCATGCCAAGGAAGCTGGCATGACGGAAGGGAACTTTTTCGTGATGATGAACAAGCAGTATTTCTCCCGTGCCGACGGACGTGTGGAGGTGGACTATAGCAAGCTGAAGCTGTCGTTCGGGTCGGCGTCGGATGTCTATTTCCGCGAGGCGCGATTCGAGGCTGGCGAGACGGTGTCGGTCGATTTTGAGAAGAACAGTCTGCCGCTGCGCTCCTCGGGTGACGACGGCGTGTACCTGTATGCCTACGCTCCGGGACTGGGCGAAGGTTTCCTGTCGGCGCCGGCGCCACGTCGCAGCAAGAAGGTGGCTGCCAAGCTTCCCGCTTGGTGGACAGGCCAGGAGGTGCACCTCTACGGCTTTGTGGTCGACAAGGACGGGCGTCCGTCGAATACTACCTATATTGGCGTGGGACGCGTGAACCACTATGAGGATCGAGGGCGCTATATCCCGTTGAACAAGAACTGGAACGACTTTGTCGAAATGGCCAACGAGGTGAATGCCGAACATGAGGGCGGCGACGATGCTGCGGTGGCGTTGCCGTCGGGTCGGGAGCCTCGTGTCGAGCACTTCGGTGACCCGCCAGAGGTGCCGTAAAATGTCGTTTTCGGCTCCCGTGAGGAGCGTTTTCGGACCTTTCCGGACTGCCGTCAGGTAAATATTTGTTTATGTAATCGGCTAGACATTAGCTGGTTGTGATTTGTGTTGTACTTTTTATTTTGTCGGATGAAAAAAAAGTAGTACTTTTGCAAATCGTTTTAAGGCCGTTGAGAGGCCGGAAAATGATGACTCAGTAGCTCAGCAGGTAGAGCACAACACTTTTAATGTTGGGGTCCTGGGTTCGAGCCCCAGCTGGGTCACCATAAACAAACCAGAGAACCGGAACCTGATGATTCCGGTTTTTTTGTAGCAATATGAGACGGCTTATAGCACTTATAGTATATTGTATGTGTGGCGTCGGTATGCTCCTAGCGCAGCAGAGTGACGAGCAGGTGGCGGCCTATTACTACGACCATGGCGAGTATGCGCAGGCGGCGCAGCTCTACGAGGGACTCTATAAGCGCGGTACGAACAAATACCACTATCAGCGTCTGCTGTCGGCCTACCTGGAGCTGGGAGAGTACAAAGAAGCGATGCGGTTGGTGGAGCGTCGGCAGAAGAGCCATCCGAAGGAGCTGAGTCTGTTGGTCGACGAAGGTACCGTCTATCAACGTCAACGCCAGGAGAAGAAAGCCGTACGTTGCTACGACAAAGCCGTGGAGCGGATTGGCAGCAACCAGCAACCGGTCGCCGACTTGGCGCAGGCCTTCCTCTCGGCAGGCCGACCCGACTATGCCGCGCGGACCTACCTGGCCGCCCGCAGTGCCACGAGCAACCGCACGCTTTACTTCACCGAACTGGTGACTGTCTACCAGCAGATGGGCAACTATGAAGCCATGACGGGCGAGTATTTCGACCTGCTGGACCATCAGCCGGGGATGATGAGCAGTGTGCAGGTGTCGATGCAGCGCATGCTGCAGGAGGCTCCCGACCGTAGGCTGGCCGACGGCGTCAGGCGTGCGTTGGTGAGCCGTGTGCAGGAGCATCCCGACAACAAGGTATACTTGGAGATGATGATATGGTTCTCGTTGCAGGAGAACGACTTCGGCTTTGCTCTGGAACAGGCCGAGGCGGTCGACGCCCGCTTTCCCGAGCAAGGTGGCGACCAGGTGATGCGGGTGTCGCAGATATCGCAGAAGAACGGTGCCTATGACGTGGCGGCCGATGGCTACCGATACCTGCAACGCAAGGGCAAAGAGGACGTCCACTATTTCGATGCCCGTGTGGGTGAGTTGGAGGTGGAGTTCGCACGTATCAATCACAACTACACTATCGACGCGAAGAATCTGGCCTCCCTCCGTGCCAGATATCTGTCCGCTTTCGACGAGCTGGGACGTAACGAGCGTACGGTGCCGTTGATGCGACATTATGCCACGCTGATGGCCTACCATGGCGGCGACGCACAGGAGGCTGTCAGCACGCTGGACGACGTGTTGGAGCTGCCACGTCTGAAGCCACAGGTGCGCGACGAGGTGAAGCTTGAACTGGGCGACCTGCTGCTTTTTGCAGGGCAGACATGGGATGCCTCGCTGCTGTACATGCAGGTGGAGAAGGCCAACAAGAACGATGTGCTCGGCGCCGCGGCCAAATTCCGCAATGCCAAATTGTCGTACTATAGCCACGACTTTGAATGGGCCAAGTCGCAGCTTGACGTGCTGCGGTCGTCGACGAGCAAACTCGTGGCCAACGACGCCATGGAGCTGTCGCTGCTCATCTCCGACAACATGGAAGATGACAGCACCTACGACATGCTGGCCCTCTTTGCCGATGCCGACCTGCTGCTCTACCGCGGGCAGTTGGAATCGGCATGGGATGCTTTCGACGCTGTGGGCCGTGCCGTGCTTTCGCATCCCCTTTTTGACGAGGTGCTCATGCGCAAGGCGCAGATCCGAATGAAGCAGGCGCGCTATGCCGAAGCCGACAGCCTGTTGCAGCGGCTGGTCGATTTCTACCCCTATGACATCACGGCCGACGATGCCTTGATGCTGCGCGCCGAACTCAACGAAGACCATCTGGCCAACCCGCAGACAGCCCTCGAATGCTATGAGAAACTGCTACTCGACTACCCGACGAGTCTCTATGTGGATCGTGCCCGTAAACGTTACAATGCATTGAAAGCAAGATGAATGAAGTAAAAGCCAAGAAGTTTTTGGGGCAGCATTTCCTCACCGACGAGGGCATCGCCCGACACATTGTGGAGAGCCTGTCGCCGTCGGCGCGGAATGTGCTGGAGATTGGTCCCGGCATGGGAGTGCTCACGAAGTACCTGATTGACAGGCCTGATACCGACTTCCATGTGGTGGAGATAGACCGCGAGAGCGTGGAGTGGCTACATGAGCACTACGAGGGTCTGCATGTAATTGAGGGAGACTTTTTAAAGATGGACATAAGTGCCCTATTCCATGACACTTGTGCCATTATCGGCAACTTCCCGTACAACATCTCTTCACAGATACTCTTCAAGGTTTTTGAGCAGCGCAACCGTGTGACCGAAGTGGTGGGGATGTTCCAGAAAGAGGTGGCCGAGCGTGTGGCAGCAGGACCCGGGAGTAAGACCTACGGCATCCTTTCAGTCTTGCTTTCAGCGTTCTACGAAATAGAATACCTCTTCACCGTTCCCGAGTATGTCTTCAATCCGCCACCCAAGGTGAAGTCGGCTGTCATACGGCTCACACGAAATGGTGTAACCTCCTTGGAATGCGACGAGAAACTCTTCGTGCAAGTGGTCAAGGCGGGCTTCAACCAGCGGCGCAAGACGCTGCGCAACGCTTTGCGCCAACTGGGGATGCCGCTCGACTCGGTGCCCGAAGAACTGCTTGCCAAGCGGGCCGAGCAGCTGTCGGTAGAAGAATTTGTCACCATCACAAAAGCCATAGAATCATGTCAATAGTATCGTATGTCGTTATCGCCCTTGCGCTGGGCATCAGCAATATGTTGCTGTTCCACCGCTGCGGTGAGGCCACGCCGGTGCGCCTTAGTATTGGGTTGTTTTACACCTTGTTGGTGTCGGCTGTCCATGTCCTCTTCTTCTATCTGGGCAACCTGTTGGGTAGCCTGCTGAGCCTTGATTCACCCACCGAACCGCACCTATACGACGATATTATCGCATACATCTTCCTTGGTATCATTGTGGCGGTGGTTGTCAAGATGTTGGCTCCTTACCTACGTAGAGAGCCCCGTTTGCCACTGTTTAATTTAGGCGACATTAAGTCGGTGTTGGCCATGGCGGTGGCTACTGGCATCAACGTGCTGCTCATCGGCGTCGGCATAGGTTTCGCCTCCACTAGTTTTAACTTGCATAAGATACTTTGGCCACTGTTGATAGTCAGCCTATTGCTGAGCTATCTAGGCCTGATGTTCGGCCGCCAGAAAGTACAGTTGCACCCCCGCCGCTGGATGGTGGTAGCCTCTGTTCTCCTTTTAGGTACAGCCATCGCTGCCTGCGTCAATGCTGTATAATTAGCCGCTTGTGGGTGGTGCCGTTGTGGGTGTGGATGGAGATGATATAGGTGCCTGCCCGCAGCCAACTGACATCAACCGAGGTGTCGTGGCCCGACCGTTCGCCGTGGTACACCATCACGCCGTCGGCCGTCCAGATGTCTATGGCCGTGAGGTTGAAACTCGAGGTCACCGTCACCTCGTCGCGAGCGGGGTTGGGTTGCAGGAAGGTCAGGCGCGACAGCAGCGTCTCGCCTCCCTCGATGCCCTCCGTGCCGCCGCCTGCGGTGTCGGTGCCCACGTAGAAGGTCACCGGCTCGCTCCAGGGCGTCTCCTTTTTGCTGGTGTCGCACTCGGCCTTCAGCGAGACGCTGTAGAACGACACGGGGTCCAGATCCGTGAGGGTGTACAGCGTGTTGCCCGTCACGTCCTCCTCGCGCCATTGCGACTGCGGCTGTGTGCGCTTCCCGTAGCGCAGCAGGACACGGCTGTAGTTGGGGAAGCCGTCCCACGTCACCGTGGCCGAGGTGCCGGAGGTTGTCACCTGTACGTTTGCAATCGGGTCGCATGCCCACGCCGGCGGCACCGTCGTGTCCACCTCTATGATGGGGTAGATCATCACCGACTGACCCAATGGACTGGTTCCATACTCCCAGTCAGCCTGATAGAATGGTGGGTCGTTAACAAAATCAGATCCTCGTTCTCCGTGTTTTATCTTAATCTTCACATCAGGAATATGGCAAGCTGTCGGTGTTGAATAAGTCTGCGGCTCTTCCGAGTAACAAGATTTGGTATAACTCGCGGGTGTCGCTGCCCAATACTGGGTCGCCAGACGGTTCGTGTTTTGCTCGTCATATGCACTGAAGTCAGACCCTCCGACATAGAACGAATCGGTGACGTAGATGGCCGAATCGAAATAATACTCGTACAGACGACAATAATAAAACGCTGGAGCGTGAAGACAACAGCTGTCATACCAATAGGTAGGGTAATGGCCCCCTAAATGCACGAAACGGTATGGATCAAATGGATTCCATTCCACGCTTGCCACCAGGGGGAAGCTGTCAGGCATGGCATCATAGATATACAGATACTGTTTGAACTCGTCTGTGTCGACCAAATGTTGTAGAATTGGATATGCACATATTGTATTCCATCCTCTGATGGAGGAGGAGGCTATGCCGATGATTTTCAGTGGTACCGGAGTGTAGAACCGTTGCAGCATTATCGCCGAATCCGGATGATAATTAGACATCGGCAACCACGTGTTAATTCCCATGACTCTATTCTGTTGAAACCACGACTCAAACTCCCACCAGGAGTAGTAGCCTATCTCCGATTTCCACTCGATAGTGTCGCCCACGCGGTGGTAGTAATAGTTCGAATACTGCGCCCTTGCCATGTGCGTGGTCATGGTTAACTGTAGCAACGCCACGATAATAATAACTTTTGCTTTCATCTATCCGACTGTTATGGTTATGGGCAAATCTTTTCCACCGCCACCTGAATCAGTGTAGGCAACAACATATTATTGGGACAACTGCGTCTCTCAAAGCTTGCATCCGTATAGGCTATTGCTCTCAACGCAGTTGTATAGTTAGTCATGATGGGAGAGTATATGGCACAGGGCGGAGTGAGAGAATTCCACAAGGCTTCATACACATCGAGATATGTGCCATTCCCGGACAACACGGGCAAAAAGTTTCTCTTCTCTAAATCCAAAGATTGCGATTTGCACAGGTTCGGATGCCACGCTTGAGCCGTGTATGATGAATATTGTAGTCTAAACTTTAGCATCCAGTCTTGTATGCCTGTCAATGCACTTGTTGGATGGTCGGCATATTGCAGCAGATAGGGGGATTCGTTTTTGTCGACATCAAGTTCCAGCAGATTCCACGAGGAACTGAATGGGATTGACGATGCAGGAGTTGTAATCCATGTCGGAATGGCAGCTTGCGGCTGGCCTGTACTGGGGTTTATTTTTACCTCGTGGAGCACGTTGCTCACTCCTATGCCGGGAGTGTTGTCGTAGTGCGCCACAGCAGCTCTATTGTCTTTGATGTGCGAAATCAATACATCTCCCACAGGCGACAGGAAGTCAATGCCATATAGAGTTGATGGCATACATTGATGGTCCAGAAAATCGGAAATGGCATGATAGGCTCTCACATAGCACCCCTGTCCTACCGGGTCGGTTGCCGCCGCCACGACGACATCGTCCAAACAGGCAATGTCGGTATAGATGAACTCATACCCTTTGTTGTAGAATATGTTCAAATACCAGCTGGCACCGCCGAACCAAGCTGAGGCAATACATGTCCCCATCGTTGTTCCTGGGTCGAAGAACGTGGACAGCCCAACCATGGCCATGTTCACGGTATCCCCCGACTGCCCACTTGATATAAATAAATCCAACCGCTTCAAATCATGCACTTTCACATAAAAAAGAGGAGGGGCAGGTCCTGCTATGAATGTATAATTCACGCCGCCACCACCCAAAAAAGTAGAGTAAATGTCGAACATACCCACCAATCCGTCATAACTAGATCCGCTGGCCGTCCCACAAAAATATGCTTCGGCATCATTCCAAATACGCACATCGTGGATTTGCCAACCTTTAGGGAGCTTGAATGCCTTGGCTGATGGGTTCCCGTTTTGATACAATATAAAATAAGCTTCCGATGAGGAGATTTCGGTGTAGATGAGCTGGTGTTCGTCGTCCACCGAGCGGATGATGCTGTTGTTCGCTGCACTGATATTAAACTCGTTTACCTGTGCCCGCACCATTCCGGAGAAAAGGAACAGTGCGCTGAAAATCAAAATGATGAATCTTTTCATAGGCCTTTTGTATTATGGATTTACGACTGCAAATATAGATATTTTTTTTCAACCTGTGCAAAAAAACTTTCCGCAGTCTCACAAAACAGTAGAGGAATATGCTACAGGTCAGCGTGCTATCAGCAGCCGCTTGTGGGTGGTGCCGTTGTGGGTGTGGAAGAGGTCACATAGGAAATGGTGGGAGGGATTGGTATGGTGGGTGGTGATGCGGGTTTGTTAAAGAATGTTAAGAATGGGCCGGGTGGTGATATCATTCCATTTTTTTATTGTATATTTGCACTCCAAACGAACTATAATTATGGATATGAAAATTCTTGTTAAACAGGGAATCGGCGATATCCGGTTCAAGATGCCTGTGGAAGAAGTGGTGGCGCTGCTCGGAACTGCCGACGAGGTGGAAAATATTGACAATGCCGCCGACGAGCCAACCACGGTGTTGCGCTATAACGACTTGGGTCTGACCCTTTTCTTTGAAGGGGAGAACCCTGTGTTGGCATGCATCGACATCTGTAACGAGGAGAGCGAGATGCTGGGTGAACAGGTCTTCGAGATGGAAGAACCCGCCTTGGTGCAGTTGATGGTGAAGAATGGATATACCGAAGAAGATGTCGACGATGAGGACTGGGGTGAGCGCCGTGTGAGCTTCCCCGAAGCCAATGTGGACTTCTTCTTCGACGAGGGAGAATTGGTCTCCATTACGTTGGGAGCATGAGTGTTGCGCTGTTCAGCACGGCATACTTCCCCCCTGTGGCCTATATGGCGGCCATGCTACGTTTTGAGGAGGTCCTCGTCGAGGCTAAAGAGACCTTTCCCAAGCAGACCTACCGCAACAGGATGGAGATAATGACCGCCGAGGGAGTGAGGACTTTGTCGGTGCCGGTGGTGCGGAAAAACCACAGCCGGACAGAAGAGGTGGGTATCGACTACAAGGAGCGGTGGAACGTGGTGCAATGGCGCACCCTGACGGCGGCTTATGCTGCATCGCCATATTGGCTTTACTATCAGGATGATATCGGGCAGTTTTTGATGACCCGCCACGACCGCTTGATGAACCTCAACGGAGCGGTGTTGGCATGGTTGCTACGGAAACTGAAGGTCGACTGTCGTGTGACGTTGACGGAGGACTATGCGCCCACAGCGACGGACGAGGTGATCGACTTCCGCAATCGTTTCTCGCCCAAAGTGGCGATGCCGACGGAGGGATTTCCTCCATATTATCAGGTGTTTGGCGACCGGCAGCCCTTTGTGGCCAATCTCAGCGTGTTGGACTTGTTGATGAATCTTGGACCCGAAGCCAGAGAGTATCTGTTGAAAGTATCAAACCATGGATAAAACATTTGTAATCAGTTTCCGGGAGTATGAAGGTGTGTCGAAGCTGCCTGCTGCCGACCGAGAATTGCTGACGGCGGCGGCGGATGCTGCCAAGGGAGCCTATGCCCCATATTCGCACTTCCACGTGGGGGCTGCTTTGCGGTTGGCGGACGGCACCATCGTCTGTGGCAGTAATCAGGAGAATGCGGCCTATCCGTCGGGGTTGTGTGCCGAACGTACTGCCATCTTCGCTGCCTCGTCGCAACGTCCAGAGTGTCGTGACTTTGAGGCGATAGCAATTATCGGTGTCAATGAACGGGGAGAACGTTGCGAGGCGTCGCCTTGCGGTGCCTGCCGCCAGGTGCTGTCGGAATACGAGCGGAACCAAGGTCATCCGCTGCGGGTGGTGTGCTATGTGGCGGAGGATTGTGTCCGGGAGTATGGCTGTGTGGCCGACTTGCTGCCCTTCGCTTTCAGTCTATGAAATAAAAAAATTTCGCCAGTTGCGAAAAAGTTTGTACCTTTGCATCTTTGACAAGCGGTGCGAGAGGCAAGTGTAGTGCCTTTCTCGGCGCTGGTTGTCAACGGATTAGATTATAAGTAATAACATAATAAAAACAACTAACTTTAACAGAAATGGCAATTATTGGAACCATCAGAAAGCATTCGTGGATAGCAGTTGTCCTTGTGGGCGGTGCTATCTTGGCCTTCATTTTTCAAGACTTGAGCAAGAACAATAGCGGTATTCCCGATGTGGGCAAGGTGAATGGCAAGACCATGACCTCGCAGCGCTTCAACGAGTTGGTGACGGAGGCAGAGGACAATTACAAGATGCAGTACCAGTCGACGCAGGTGCCCTCCGAGGTGGAGATGCAGCTGCGCGACCAGGTGTGGCAGCAGTTTGTCGAGGAGACCCTTCTTGAGGAGCAGACTGCCAAACTCGGTCTCACCGTTACACCGGCCGAAATGAACGACATGTATGTCGGTCAGTTCATCCATCCCTACATCCGTCAGTCGTTCACCGACCCCAAGACAGGCGTATTCGACATTCAGCAGGTTAACTATTGGATTGAGAATTTCAATGACATCGACACCATGCGCCGTCATCAGTGGGTGGAGCTGGAGAAGGCCGTGAAGATCGACCGTGAACAGCAGAAGTACTCGACGCTCCTTATGAGTGGTTTCTACATGCCCAAGGCCATCAGCGAGAAGGTCTCCTCCTATGCTCAGCAGGCTTCCAACATCCGCGTGGTGGCTCTGCCTTATATGAATGTTACCGATGAAGAGGCCGCTGTGGTCGATGCCGACTACAAAGCCTACTACGACGAGCACAAAGCCGAGTTCCGCATTCGCGAAGAGATGCGTGAGCTGGAGTTCATCACCTATCCCGTGAATCCCACTGCCGAAGACCTTGCCGAGATTGAGCAGGAGGTGCAGAAGGTGTGGAGCGAGTTCCAGACGGTGCCCGATGACGAGTTGGCTTTCTTCGTCAATGCCGAGTCGGATCGCAGCTATGATTCCACCTATGTCAAGGCCAGCAGTTTCCGTGCTCCTTTTGATGAGCAGATTGCCGCTGCCGGTGTTGGCCAGATGCTGGCTCCCCAGCAGGTGGGCAACGAGTGGATGATGGCCAAGGTGTTGGGTAGCGCCGTGCGCCCCGACAGTTTGCGTGCCAGCATATTGTACATCTTGAACGAGAAAGCTGGTGGTGGCATCACCCGCTCCAACGAACAGGCCAAGCACCTTGCCGACAGCGTGCTCGCCCTCGTCAACAGCAAGAAGATGACTTTCGAGCAGGCCGTCAGCCAGTTCAGCGACGACCCGCAGAAAGAAGAGAACAAAGGTGATATGAATTGGCAGCTCGATGGCGGTTACGGCTTCCTCAACGAGCAGATTGTCAATACCCCCGTGGGTACCAGTTTCCTCTTCGAACTTCCCCAGGGCGCCGGCTACTATGTCGTGAAGGTCACTGACAAGACTCCTGCCACCAAGAAGTACCGTGTGGCTATGATTACTCGCGAGATTGTTCCCTCGAACAATACCAACCGTGCCATGTATAACGAGGCCAACCGTTTTGCTGGTCAGAACCGTACTGTTGACGCCATGGATGCCGCTGCTCGCGAGCAGAATTTGCAGGTGCGCAACGCCCAGGTCTACATGATGGACGACCGTATGGCCGGTGTGGCCAATGCCCGCAGCATCATCCAGTGGGCCTATAATGAAGACACCAAGGTGGGCGACGTGGCCGACCAGGTCTACGAGTGCGACGGCATGTTTGTAGTGGTTGCCCTCAAGGACATCTACAAGAAGGGTATCGCCACCCTCGAGCAGGTGCGCCCGATGATTGAGCAGCAAGTGCGTGTCGAGAAGAAGGCCCAGATACTGATGGATCGTGCTTCGGCTGCTGTCAAGTCCGGTCAGGATATCCAGTCGGTGGCTGTGGCGCTGAATGCTCCCGTCGATACCCTCGACAGCATTGCCTTTGGCGACATGAACCTCCAGAAGTTCGGCATGGAGCCCAAGGTCATCTCTGCTGTGGCTGCCACGCAGAGCGGCTTGGTGGGACCCGTCAAGGGTGCCAACGGTGTCTATGTGGTGCAGGTCGACAGCAAGGTGCCTCACGAGTCCAACGGCTATGAGTTGGCCCGCATGGCTCAGATGTACCAGTATAAGGCTATGCGTGATAACCGTCGTGCCTGGCCTGTCACTCAGGTGCTCCGCGACGCTGCCAAGATTACCGATCAGCGCAACAAATTCTTCTAAACACAATACTGTTGTGTAGGGACGCGGCGTGCCGCGTCCGCAAGAGATGTTGCTATCTTCAGCGGACGTGGCACGCCGTATCCTTACACGACTGACAAGAGACAGCAGATATGGGTCTCAAGGATTGGTGGTTCAGACTAAAGGGGAGTTCCATTGCCGATGTCATCAAGCGGAAACACCGCTTCGTCGTGATGGATACCGACACCTTCAAGGAGAAGTTCTCTTTCCAGTTGTCCGGTAGTAACCTTTTCGTCGCCGTTGGCATTACCATCATTGTCCTTATCCTGCTCACCACCATACTCATTGCCTTCACCCCTTTGCGCGAGTGGATCCCCGGCTACACCAATAATGCTGCTGTGGAACAGACCTACGCCAACGCCAAGAAACTTGACTCGCTGCAGGTGCAACTTGAAAACCAGGAGTGGATGGTTGCCACTATGCAGGCGGTACTGCGCGGCGAGGAGTTGGGAGAGACACAGCAGATGGACAGCAGTGCCACGCTGCAACAGGTGGCCACTGTCTACCGTCGTTCAAAGGAGGATAGCCTTCTCCGCCTTGAGGTGGAACGCGAAGACAACCTTTACCAGGTGAAGAGCAACAATAGCGGTAGTGCCGCTACGACAGTTGTTGATGCTTCACCAGCCATCACGCACCTCTTCTTCACACCTCTTAAAGGCAATATCCTAACTCCATACAGCCGTGAGCATTATGGTGTTGACATAGCCGGTGAGGCCGGTCATGCAGTATGTGCTGCCTACAGCGGCACAGTGCTCTTCTCGGGCTTCACTGCCGAAGCGGGCCAAACGCTGACCATCCAGCATCCTGGGAATGTCGTCACCGTTTACCGCAACTGCAGTTCGCTGTTGGTGCGGCAAGGCGACGCGGTTCGCGCCGGTGCACCGGTGGCCTATGTGGGCAACAACGGCCGTCGCGAATTGGGGCCATATCTGCATTTCGAGATATGGGTGAACGGCGCCGCCGTCAACCCGGAGGAATACATATCTTTTTAGCCACATGAAACGTATCGCCATATTAGGATCTACGGGCTCCATCGGTACACAGGCACTGAATGTCATACGACGCCACCGCGACTTGTTTGAGGTGGAGGTGCTGTGTGCCGGTAGCAATGCCGACTTACTGGTGCAGCAGGCCCTTGAGTTCCGGCCCAATGCCGTTGTCATTGCCGACAAGGACAAATACAGCCGCGTGAGCGACGCACTGGCGAATACGGACACCAAGGTTTTCGCCGGCGAGGAGTCGATGGTCGACCTGATGGAGATGTCAAGTATCGACTTGGTGCTGGCAGCCATCGTCGGCTTTGCAGGGCTCAAGCCCACCCTCCGCGCCATCGAGTGCGGCAAGCCGGTGGCATTGGCCAACAAAGAGACTATGGTAGTGGCCGGCGCCATTGTCACTGCCGCCGCCGCGAGCCATCGTGTGCCCATTCTGCCGGTCGACAGCGAACATTCGGCCATCTTCCAATGCTTGATAGGTGAGGGAAGCCCCATTGACAAGATACTCCTCACTGCCAGTGGCGGCCCTTTCCGCGGCATGAAGCGCGACCAGCTGGCTACCGTCACCCTTGAGCAAGCCCTCCACCACCCCAACTGGAGCATGGGCCGCAAGGTGACCATCGACAGCGCCAGCCTGATGAACAAGGGACTCGAAGTCATCGAAGCCAAGTGGCTCTTCGGAGTCGAGGCCGACGATATCGAGGTCATTGTCCATCCCCAGTCGGTGGTCCATTCGATGGTGCAGTTTCGTGACGGCAGCATCAAGGCGCAGCTCGGAGTCCCCACCATGGAGACCCCTATCCAGCTGGCTTTCTCGTTTCCCGACCGCATCGAGAGCCATCTTCCAAGGCTCGACTTTGCACAGTATCCATCGCTCACTTTCGAGCGCCCTGACCGTACCACTTTCCGCTGCCTCGACCTGGCTTACCAAGCCATCGCCCGTGGAGGTAACATTCCCTGCGTGATGAATGCAGCCAACGAAGTGGCGGTGCGACGCTTCATCGAAGGTAAAATAGGTTTCCTTGACATTGCCGACCACGTCGAGCGAGCCATGCAGGAAGCCCCATTCATCCCCAACCCATCACTCGACGACCTGTTACAAACCGATAAAAACATTCGCAACCAATGAAGTGGATTGCCATGCTCCTCAGCCTCTCCCTGCTCGTGCTCACCCACGAGCTCGGACACTTGGGTTTCTCGAAACTGTTCCGTACGCGTGTGCGTAGGTTCTATATTTTCTTTAACTGGAAGTTCTCCATCCTCAAAGCCAAGAAGTTCGGCGGCAAGTGGCACTTCCTCTTCTTCAATGCCAAGACACCCGATTCGTGGGACGAGAAAAACCTTGCCCCCGAAGATCAGGACAACACCCTCTGGGGCATCGGCTGGATACCCCTCGGCGGTTACTGCGATATTGCCGGCATGATTGACGAGAGCAAGGATGCAAACGACCTGCCGGCGGAACCGCAGCCGTGGGAGTACCGCACCAAGCCTGCCTGGCAGCGTCTGCTCATCATCAGCGGCGGTGTGATGGTCAACTTCGTCTCTGCCCTTCTCCTCTTCACTCTCGTCTTTTCGCGCTGGGGGCAGGACGAGTTGCCGCTGCGCAACGCCACCCTCGGCTACGATTACCATCAGGTGCTGCTCGACGAAGGTTTCCAGAAGGGCGACATCATCTATACCGTCGATGGACGTGAGATGTACGACCTCAGCGACGCTACGCGGGCTTTGCTGCTCGACAATCCACGTTATGTTACCGTTCTCCGTGGCGACTCGTTGGTCGACATTGCCATGAGTGGACACCTGCTCGAGCATGCCAACCGTCAGCAAGCCAAACACCTCATCAAGCCCCGTATGCCCTTCGTCGTGGACGGCTTTGTCGCCGGTTCTGTGGCCGAGCGTGCCGGCATACAGGTGGGCGACAGTGTGGTGGGCCTCAACGGCATCCACATGGAGTCCTACAGTGAAATTTCGCCTGCACTCCAAGAACATGCCGGCGACAGCGTGACCCTTGCTTTCTACCGACAGGGGCAGCTCGATTCTGCCGTTGTCATCCTTGGCTCCGACGGGAAGCTCGGTGTGAAGCTCGTCAGCGACATCTCCAAACTATTCGTCGTCAAGCATATCGACTACACCTTCTGGGAGGCTCTTCCCGCTGGCATCAGTCATGGGTGGAACACCCTCGTTGAATATGTCTCTTCGCTCAAGTTGCTCTTCTCCCCCGGCGGCATGCAGAGCCTCGGCGGTTTTGGCACCATCAGCAGCATCTTCCCCGACCACTGGGATTGGCACGCCTTCTGGACCGTCACCGCCCTCCTGGCACTTATTCTGGCGTTCATGAACATTATCCCCATTCCAGGCCTTGACGGCGGACACCTCGTCTTCGTCCTTTGGGAGATTGTCACCGGCCGCAAGCCCTCCGACAAATTCCTCTCCGTGGCCCAGAACATTGGCATGATACTCCTTCTGGCCCTGATGGTCCTTGCCAACGGCAACGACCTCTGGCGCTGGCTTTCGGGTAAATTCTAACCCTCGATGAAGAAACTCGACCGCCTCATACTCCGCTCTTTCATCGGCCCTCTGGTGCTCACTTTCGCCATAGCCGTCTTCGTGCTGCTCATGCAGTTCGTGTGGAAGTATGTCGACGACCTCGTCGGCAAAGGCCTCGAGTTCAAAGTCATTGCCGAGCTCCTCCTCTACGCCTCCGCCACCTTCGTCCCCATGGCCCTGCCCATCGCGGTCCTCTTTGCATCCATTATGACTATGGGCAATTTTGGTGAACGCTACGAGCTTGTCGCCATGAAGGCCGGCGGCATCTCTGTCAGCCGCATCATGCTCCCCATGGCTTTCGTCGTCCTCCTGCTCACGGGCATGGCTTTCTACTTCGCCAACAACGTGATGCCCACCGCCATGCTCCGCTACCGCATGACCCTCTACGACATCACCCGCAAGAAACCCGCTGTCAACATTCGTCCCGGCGAATACTATAAAGAAATTGAAGGCTACGTCATCCGTGTCGGCAGCAAAGACTCCGATGGCAGCACCCTCCATGATGTCGTCATCTACGACCACTCCCACGGTATGAACGAGACCTCGGTCACGGTGGCAAGCAGTGGCGTGATGACTGCCTCGGCCGACAACCGCTTCCTTTGCTTCACCCTCCGCGACGGATACTCCTACACCGAGTCCTCCTCAGGCGACCAATACTATCGGCGTCCCTTCACCACCATCGGCTTCGACGAACAGACCCTCACCTTCGACATCTCCTCCTTCTCCTTCAACCGTAGCAGCGAGGACCTCTTCAAGGGTAGCTATCAGATGATGAATATCGCCCAGCTGGACACCACTGTGCGCCGCCTCGACAGTTCTCTCGCCGTGCGTCGTGCCCAAGGTGCCGAACAGATACTGGCGCCCCTCCACGCCTGGCATCAGGCAGCCGCAGAACCTAGCCGTATCGTGAAAAAAGTGTCCGGAAGCAACGACCGGGAAGAGGGGCAGGAAGCTCAAGTCAAGTTACGTAACTCACAAATCGCCTACGCCCTCAATACCGCCCGCACGGCGGCCAAAGACGTCCGTATGCAGGCCGAATTGCAGCAGGCCGACCAGGAATACATCAATCGCCATCTCATCGAATGGCAGCGCAAATACACCCTCTCTGTCGCCTGCCTCCTTTTGTTCCTCATCGGAGCCCCCTTTGGAAGCATTGTCCGCAAGGGCGGCCTTGGCCTTCCCTTGGTCGCCTCGGTGCTCTTCTTCGTATTCTACTACGTTGTCGGCATGATAGCTGAGAAAGCTGTCCGTGAGAGCGCCATAGGACCCATAGGCATGTGGATCAGCACCTTCGCCATGCTCCCCATCGGCATCCTCCTCACCATCCAGGCCACTACCGACAGCGCCCTCTTCGATGCCTCCTCGTGGAAGAAGTTCTTCGGGAAGCTCTTCCGTCGTCGATAGCCTTCTAGCCTCCCAAGATTTGTCGGCAGAGCCGACCCGAAGGCTCCGGTGGAGCCACGAGACTTCAAGACATCAAGACTTCGAAACTTGGCGTCGTTTGAAGGGATAAAAGTTATCGGTTATCGGTATAGGGCTGACGATTCGACAGCCTTTAACCGATAACCGACAACTGGTTAATTGTGTGGTGCTGCGTTAGTTGTTCTTACGCTGGCACTGTTTGGGTGTGACGCAGGTACCGGTGGCGCGGCACACGAGGATTTTCTCCTCGAGCACGTCGGCGGCCGAGTCGCTGATGTCGGGACGGGTCTTGATGACCTTGTAGGCCTCGAAACTCATCTTGCGGCTGGTGTTGCCGACATGGGTGATTTCGCCGTAGGCTTCGATATAGTCGCCGGCGTAGACGGGGGCCTTGAACTCGACCATGTCGTAGGCGCAGAAGAGGCCTTCGTCGCCGTCCTGGATGATGAGAAGCTCGGTGGCGACATCGCCAAAGAGATGAAGCATGTGGGCGCCGTCGACGAGGTTTCCGCCATAGTGGGCGTCCTTGGCGCTCATGCGGACGCGGAGCATAGATTTAACTGCCATTTTCTTATAAAGTTTAAAAGGTTTAAAAGTTCAAAAGGTTTAAAAGGAAATGGTAGGTTTAAAGGTTCTCTTTCTGTTGTTTTAAGGTTTCTAAATATTTGATATGACTATTTATTGCTGATGATATAATTTTGCATTGCGAAATCATATCCTGAGACATCTCTTCTGAACAATATCTCAGTTCCTTACATAAATAAACCATACTTCGTACTTCGGCACAACTTCCCTTAGCTGTATGGAGATATTTTATGAAAAGTTGGGTGGAACCTGACTCGCTTCCCTCCGCAATATTATTCATAATTGATACCGCTGCACGCTGAATTTGGTCTTTAAAGCCAAAATCACTGCTATCCTGCATCAACTCATACACCCTTACCGTCAACTTTTTTGCCAACGACCATGATGTAAGTTCCTCAAAATAAGCCATACAGGAAGCCCGTTACCTTTTTAACCTTTAAACCCTTTTAACCTCTTTAACCCTTAATGACGTAGTCGACAAAGATGCCGGGGGTCTTGACGTTCTCGGGAGCGATGCTGCCGGTGGCGACAATCTCCTGCGGCTCGACGATGACGGTGTCGGCGGCGGTGGCCATCATGGGGCTGAAGTTCTGCGAGGTGCCCTTGTATACCAAGTTGCCGCTCTCGTCGGCGATGTTGGCTCCGATGATGGCGACGTCAGCGCGGACGGGTTTCTCAAGGAGATATTCCTTGCCGTCGACGGTGACCTTCTGCTTGCCGTTTTCGACCACGGTGCCAAGACCTGTCTGGGTCAGCACGCCACCGAGACCTGCACCCGCGGCGCGGATCTGCTCGGCCAGGGTGCCTTGGGGCTGCAGGGTGACCTTCAGCTCGCCGGCATTCATCTGGTCGATGGTGTTGTTATTGGTGCCGATATGGGTGGCGATGAGGGCCTTCACCTGATGGTTGGTGATGAGTTTGCCGACGCCGACTTCGGGATAGGCGGTGTCATTGCAGATGATGGTGAGATCCTTCACGTTGCGAGCTACGAGCTCGTCGATGAGTGCAATGGGGTTGCCCACGCCGAGGAATCCGCCCACCATGACGGTCATGCCGTCGTGAATCATGTCGGCGGCCTCTTTTACGGTGACAAATTTCTTCATAATAGTATACTATTTTATTGTTTGTTGCGTTATTGTTTCAGCGTGCAAAGATACTATATTTTTTGCATATTGAAAAAAAAATTTGCCCAGATGCCGAAATATGAGTAATTTTGCACTTGAAAATTAAGACGTAAAAGGATGAAAAAGACGTTGATTTTTGCCGTAATAGTGATGCTTTTCGCCCCCTTGGCGGGTGCGCAGGAATATATTGAGCCGGTTGAAAAGTGGAAGGTGGCCGAGGTGTGGGGCATCAATTACCACGGTTGGTCGTTCCATCAAGACTGGGAAGTGGACTTCACTGTCGAGAACCAGGACGGCCGTTTCACTCCCACCGACGCCGAAATCGCCGAAGCCGAGCGACTCATACAGAAACGCATATCATACGTCAACCGCGACCATTACAACCAAGGCGGCATGTGCCCCGTCATCGACGAGCACATGCGCATGTACCGCCGTCAGTATGTGGGCTTCACCAACGACCGCGGTGACCACGTCATCTGGGTCAACTTCCTGTGGGACGATGAATTGACCGATGAGCGACTGGCCAGCGACGTGCTGCTCACCACCGGTGGCTGTGGCCACTTCTGGCATCTGAAATGCAACCTCAACACCAAGAAGGTCTATGGCCTCGAGGTGAATGGCGACGGCGACATCCGCTACCTGCCGCGCGTGGCCAAACCGCAGCCTCGCATCAGCAAGCCTAAGGGCAACAAGAAACAGAAAGTCCGTAAGACCGGTATCATCCACTCTCCTGAAGAGAAAGTATTCTAGTTCGGAATTCGGAACTCGGAGTTCGGAGTTATGGATAGAAGCGTTCTTCAACAAAAAAGCTACAACTTTGCTATTAGGGTTGTACGATTATATTCACATCTGCGCGATAATAAACACGAATATACCTTATCGAAACAATTACTCCGCTCAGGAACCAGCGTTGGCGCCAATCTACGAGAAGCCAAACGAGGACAATCCAGAGCAGATTTTGCTGCAAAATTGACCATAGCACTCAAAGAGGCTGAAGAGTCTCTCTACTGGATTGAGTTGCTTAAAGAAGCAGGGTTGTTAACCAGCGATGAATTCGATAGTATATACCATGACTGCGAAGAACTAGTTAAAATGCTCGTGTCGGCGACAAAGAAACTATATGGGCCAGATACAAAATAAACTCCGAACTCCGAACTCCGAATTCCGAACTCTACTATTAAAGTTCTTAAAATTTGGCGTGGTAGGCGCTTCGGGGATGGTGGTGCATGGAGGCGTGCTCTACCTGCTGAAAGAGGTGGCAGGTCTCAACCCTTTTGTGGCCAACACCATCGGCTTCGTCACCGCAGCCACCACCAACTACATCCTCAACCGTATCTGGACCTTCCGCAGCCATGAGAAGCAGGTGGGCGTGGAGTACCTCAAGTTCATCCTCGTCAGTGTCGTCGGACTCGGCATCAACAATGCCACCCTCTGGCTTGGCGGACGTCTGCTGCCCGCTTGGAACGACGACTGGCGCTTCTACATTCTCTGGGTCTTTGCCGTCGGTGTCACCACACTCTGGAACTTCTTCGGCAATATGTTGTTTACATTTAAACAGAAATAATTATGGAAATCCTTTCAAACCGTATCCTCAATATGGCCGAGAGCGAGACTCTCGCCATGACCGCCAAAGCCCGCGAACTGAAAGCACAGGGCAAAGACGTCATCAGCCTCTCCATCGGCGAGCCCGACTTCAACACCCCCGAGGTGGTCAAAGAAGCCGCCAAGAAGGCCATCGACGACAACTTCACCCACTATCCTCCCGTGCCCGGCTATGCCGACCTGAAGGAGGCCATCTGCACCAAGCTCCGCCGCGACAACGGCCTCGAGTACAAGCCCGAGCAGATTGTCGTCAGCACCGGCGCCAAGCAGAGCCTGTTCCAAGTGGTACAGTGCCTCATCAACCCCGGCGACGAGGTCATCATCCCCACCCCCTTCTGGGTCTCCTACAAGGAGTTCGTCCGCCTCGCCGAAGGTAAGTGCGTATTCGTGAAGACCAAACTCGAGAACGACTTCAAGGTCACTCCCGAACAGCTCGAGGCTGCCATCACCCCTCGCACCAAGCTCATCATGTTCTCTTCGCCCAGCAACCCCACCGGCATGCTCTACACCAAGGAAGAGCTGAAAGGCATCGCCGAGGTCGTGGCTCGTCATGAGAACCTCTTCGTCATGGCCGACGAAATCTATGAGCACATCAACTTCGTGGGCAAGCATGAGAGTATCGCCCAGTTCCCCGAGGTCAAGGAGCGTGTCATCACCGTCAACGGCGTCGCCAAAGGTTTCGCCATGACCGGCTGGCGCATCGGCTTCATCGCCGCCCCCACCGTCATCGCCAAGGCCGCCAACAAGCTTCAGGGTCAGGTGACCAGCGCCACCTGCTCCATCGCCCAGAAGGCCACCGTCTGCGCCATGCTCATGGATCCCAAGACCAGCAAGGACATCATCGATATGCGCAACATCTTCCAGCAGCGTCGCGATATGGTCTACAAGCTCCTCTGCGACATCCCAGGCCTCAAAGTCCGTCTGCCGCAGGGTGCCTTCTACTTCTTCCCCGATTGCAGCTCCTACTATGGCAAGAGCTACAACGGCACCAAGGTTGAGAACTCCACCGACATGGCCTTCTACCTCCTCAACGAGGCCGGCGTGGCCACCGTCATGGGTTCCGCCTTCGGCGACGACAGCTGCATCCGCCTCTCCTACGCCACCTCCGAGGACCTCCTCCGCGAAGCCCTCCGCCGCATCAAAGAGGCCTTGGCCAAACTGCAGTAAGTTTTCCCCCGGAGCAATGTTCCGAAAAGTTAGGTCGCACACGGCCTAACTGCCTCTCCCGCCGGTAGTGAAATCCAAAGAACGGGTCCCAAACGCTCTTCCTTGGATTCCACCATCGGCGGGAGTTTTTCTTTTCCCGACTCAACTCTGAGGATGGTCCGTCTGCGGCCGGAGAAAACACGGAGGAGTCGGGGAGGTGGCTTGGGGAGATGCTGTTGGTCGGTCGTGCATGACCCAAGTGATAAAATAGCGGCGGCGCTGGAACTCCAGCGCCGCCGCCTTGAAGAAAGTTCTATTGTGTTGTAGTCAGCTTAGTCGGCTTCGTAGATGAGGAGCTGGCCGTCGGCCCAGATGAAGAGCAGCGGGTCTTTCTCGTGCTTCTTGCTGATCCAGCAGCCGCCGTTGTCGGCATCGATGACCATGTTGCAGTACTTCTTGTTGATCTTCTGCTCGGCCAGCAGGTGGTCGTCCTTGTCGTAGACCTGCAGGTAGGTGCTGCCGCCGTCGCGGACGATGGCGTACATGATGTCGCCGCTGATGCCGTAGGTGATCATGTCGACGTGGTAGGTGTCTTGCACATATTGGCGCACCACGACTACGTCGGTCACGTGGTAGTCATACCAGTAGCTGTTGCAGTAGTGCCAGAAGCCGGGCCAGTACCAGGGACGCGGGGGGAGGGGGTCCCAGTAGACGGGGTGGCAGTGCACGATGTGGTGGTGCCAGGGGTGGTAGAAGTAGGGGGCGGGGTGGATAGGACGGTGGCTGGGGGGCATGACGCCGCCGGGACGACCCGGACGGGCGTAGGAGGGGGTGCCGGAGGGGCGACCCGATGCTGCCACCGTACCGGCGGGGGCGGTGCGCGGGCTGCCGCCTACGCGGCTGCCGCCACGTTCTGCGGGGCTGTTGTGGCCAGGGTCTGCGGTTCTGGCCATGGGAGTGGTGCGGCCTGCCTCGCGGCCACGCACGCCGGCGTGGCTGCCGCGGGCCTCTACGCCGCTGCGCATGGCGTGGCTGCCTTCGCTGCGGCTGACGCTGCCGCCCGAGCGGCTGGGGGCGCTGAAAGAGCCGTTACGGGGCGACGAGCTACGGTCGAAACTGGACGAGCTGCGGCTGGAACTGCTGCCTACTGTCGAGCGGCTGGGGCTGGACGAGCGGCTCGAACTGCTGCTGAAGCTGCTGCGGCTCGAACTGGAGCTGGACGAGCGGCTCGAACTGCCGCTGAAACTGCTGCGACTGGAGCTGCTGGAGGAGGAGCGGCTGCTGCTCACCGAGCTGCTGTGTCCGCCACCGCCGCTGCGGCTGCCACCGCTGCGCTGTGCCAAGGCCGGCGTGGCGCTCAGCGCCAAGGCTACCATTGCAAGTGCGATTACTTTCGAAGTTTTCATATCTTTACTCCTTTCTTTATTTATTGTTTTTTCTATTCTGCTTTCACTTCCGCATTCTCACATTCTCCCGTTCTTTTTTCTGCTGCAAAAATACAACCTTTCCCCGAGGGAAATTCCCAAATCGTCCCCTATTTTTCCTAGTAAAACATAATACATTATATTTGAGTGATATACATTTAATGCATACGTCTTGATAGTATAGTTGTTTTGCCGTCTACAGAAAAAAACTCATGAGTGGAGGTAAGACGAACCATTAACTTTTAATTTTTGGATTGCGATTCCCCAAAAAGAAAGACAGTCAATTGGCCGTTGGTCATTTTCGTATCACTAGGGTATACAACAAAGGCATCCCCCAGGTTTGAGGATGCCTTTGTCTTTACGAATGTTATGTAATTTTCAACCCACCGAGCAGCCGGGGGTGACAAGGTCGCTGGGGGTGAGGAGGACGAGACGGCCGTCCTTGTCCTCGGCGCTGAGGATCATGCCCTGGCTCTCGACACCCTTGAGTTTGCGGGGCGGGAAGTTGGCGATGAAGCAGACCTGACGGCCTACCAACGCCTGCGGGTCGGGGTAGAACTTGGCGATGCCGCTGACGATGGTGCGGGTGCCCATGCCGTCCTCAATCTTGAACTGCAGCAGTTTGTCGGCCTTGGGGACCTTCTGGCACTCGAGGATGGTGCCCACACGGATGTCCATCTTGCCGAAGTCGTCGATGGTGACCGGCGCCTTCACCTCGGCGGGCTTCCAGGCGTTGAGTTCGTTCTGCGCCTTGGTGGCCTGCAGCTTGTCGACCTGGGCCTGGATGGTCTCGTCGCTGATCTGCTCGAAGAGCAGCTCAGGCGTGCCGATGGTGTGGCCTTCCATCAGGAGGTCGGCGCGGCCGGCGTCTTTCCAACCGAGGGCCTGCAGGTTCATGATGCGGTGCATCTTGTCGGCCGTGAAGGGCAGGAAGGGGGCGCAGAGGATGGCCAGGTTGGCGCAAATCTGCAACGAGAGGTTCATCACCGTGGCGGTGCGCTCGGGGTCGCTCTTGACGAGCTTCCAGGGCTCGGTGTCGGTGAGGTATTTGTTACCCAGACGGGCCAGGTTCATCATCTCGGCGAGGGCCTCGCGGAAGCGGTAGGTCTCAATTGAGCGGCCTATGCGCTCGGGGAAGGTGGCCATCTCTTTGATGACTTCGTCATCGAGTTCGGAGTTCGGAGTTCGGAGTTTGGAGATGGCGGGCACGCGCCCGCCGTAGAACTTGTGCGTCAGCACCAGCGTACGGTTGACGAAGTTGCCGAGGATGGCTACCAGCTCGCTGTTGTTCTTCAGCTGGAAGTCCTTCCAGGTGAAGTCGTTGTCCTTGGTCTCCGGGGCGTTGCTGCAGAGGGTGTAGCGCAGCACGTCCTGCTTGCCGGGGAACTCCTGCAGGTATTCGTGCAGCCAGACGGCCCAGTTGCGCGAGGTCGAAATCTTGTCGCCCTCGAGGTTGAGGAACTCGTTGGCCGGCACGTTGGCGGGCAGGATGTAGCTGCCGTCGGCGTGGAGCATCGAGGGGAAGATGATGCAGTGGAAGACGATATTGTCCTTGCCGATGAAGTGCACCAGCTTGGTGTCCTGGTCTTTCCACCACTTCTCCCAGTCGTCGCCTTTCAGCTGCTTGGTGAAGCTGATGTAGCCGATGGGGGCGTCGAACCAGACGTAGAGCACCTTGCCGTCGGCACCCTCCAAGGGTACCTTGACGCCCCAGTCGAGGTCGCGCGTGACGGCGCGGGGCTGCAAGCCGGCGTCGATCCACGACTTGCACTGGCCGTAGACGTTGGTCTTCCAGTCGCCTTTGTGGCCTTCGAGAATCCACTCGCGCAGCCAAGGCTCGTCCTGGTCGAGGGGGAGGAACCAATGCTTGGTCTCTTTCAGCACGGGTTTCGAGCCGCTGAGGGCGCTCTTGGGGTTAATCAAATCGGTGGCGTTGAGCGAGGTGCCGCAGGCTTCACACTGGTCGCCGTAGGCGCGCTCGTTGCCGCAGTGGGGGCAGGTGCCGGTGATGTAGCGGTCGGCCAGGAAGCAGCCGGCCTCCTCGTCGTAGTACTGCATCGACACCTTCTCGACGAACTTGCCCTCGTCGTACAGCTTCTTGAAGTAGGCCGCTGCGGTCTCGTGATGCTCCTTGCTGGAGGTGCGGCTGTAGATGTCGAACGAGATGCCCAGCTCGGCGAAGGAGTCCTTGATGATCTTGTGGTAGCGGTCGACGATGTCCTGCGGCGTGCAGCCCTCCTTGCGGGCCTTGATGGTGATGGGCACGCCGTGCTCGTCGCTTCCGCCGATGAACATCACCTCCTCGCCTTGGGCGCGCAGGTAGCGCACGTAGACGTCGGCAGGCACATAGACACCCGCCAGGTGGCCGATGTGCACGGGGCCGTTGGCGTAGGGCAGCGCCGAGGTGACGGTGTAGCGCTTGTATTTATGGTCTTTTTCTGTGTAGGTCATTGCTTATTGTTGATAGGTGTATTGTGTCACGCTGCCTTCACCGTTGGTGAACGATGTGGGGAATCCGGCGGCGTCATAGGTATAGGTACGGGTCTCGGTGGTGGTGCCCAGCGGGTAGGGGAGGGTGAAGGGCAGCTGCATGAGGCCGAAGTTGAGCGTAATCGTCACCATGGCGGTACCGCTGTTGGTCGTGACGGTGGCGTTGTTGGCCGAGAGGTTGGTGGGGTCGAGGGCGCCGAGGAAGCCATAGAAGGGGTTGTGCTGGCTGTCGTAGGTGAAGCTGGCGGTGTCGGCCAGAGTGATGGTCAGCGGGATGGCTGTGGTGTCGACCAGGTAGGAGAGCATGGAGGCATAGCTGCCGGCCAACGAGTCGAGGTTGACCATCTGGCGTATCTCGTCGAGGCTCACCGAACCGTCTATCTGGGCGCTGAAGACAATCTGCGACACATTGTCGCCCTGCCAGGTCAGGTCGGCTGCGAGAGCGGAATTGTCGACGCTGAGTTTGCCGGCATTCTGGGCGGGACGGATAAGGCCGAAGATGTCGGGGATGCCGCCGCTGAACAGCTCGGAAAGCATCGTCAGCAGGACGGGGTTGAGCTCCATGGTCAGGTGGCTCACCTTGCCGGCCGTGTTGCGGGTGGGCACGACGCTCATCACCTCCATGGGACCGGAGTAGAGCGACATCATGGTCAGCAGGTCGCCGTTGTAGGTGTAGCTCACTTCGACGGGCATGTCTTGGAGCGTGGTCGTCGCCGACGCCAGGCGGTAGTTGTCATACTCATACCAGCCGGTCTCCAGCATGTTGCCGTTTTCGTCGGCTGTCGCAATGGTGGTCACCACATCGTTGGCCCAAGTCCATTCCTCTGTCGTCGTTCCGTCGACAGCAATGCTTACAATACGCTTGGCAGGATTGAAGACACCGTCGCCGGTAGGCATCTGGACGGGAGGATTGTCGCCGCCGCCGTTGCCACCCGACGGGTTGACCGGTTCCGTAGTTCCGTTGTCTTTGTTGCATGCCGTCATACCCAGCATCATCACGGCGCAGAGCGCCAGCAATATTTTCTTCATGGCTTTCATTATTAGGGATTTATAATGATTACTTGTCCTGACCTTCCTCGCTCTTCTCCTCTTCGTCGAGGGTGATTTTGCCTGCGGCCAGCAGCACGTTGTACCACGAGAAGAGCTTCTTCACGTCGGAGGCATGCACACGTTCGCGGTCGTAGTCGGGAAGTGCTTCGCCCAGCAGGTCGAACATCACCTTGCTCTCCGCTTTCTTGGGGTCGAAGGCGGTGGCCTTGCCTTCCAGCTTGCGGAAGATGTTCTGCATCACCTCTTCCAGAGGACGCTCGTCGGTCTCGGTAAAGAGACGTATCTCACCCAGCGAGCTGATTCTATCGTTCTTGAATACAGGGTATTTCTGACCCGTCACGAGGTTCGCCACCACAGCGCCGCCTTTGGTTTGCGACACCAGTTCACTCAAATCCGGCTTGCCGGCAATCACTAAGATGTTTGATAAATCCATTTTGCAGTATTCGTTTTTTATCGTTAATTAGCAAAAGAAAACGCGTAATATATGCTATTATTGTGTCGCAAGGTGTTTTTTTTTACTTCGTCGCGTCTGATCCGAGTAGCCTCCCGTTTCATCTCTCCGCTTTCTCCGCTCATCTTCTCCCTGCTTTCTCCGTACCTTCTCCCTACCTTCTCCGTACTTCTCCCTGCCCCGCACGGAGGATGTACCTTGCCGCCGTTGTTTTGCTCGCGCGCTGGTAGCGCTTTGAGTCCTTAGGTCTTTGAGTCCTTGGGTCCTTGAGTCTCGATGGCTCTTCGACTTTTCGACTTTTCGACTCTTCGACTTTTTGACTTTTCGACTTTTTGACTTTTCGACTTTTTGACTTTTTGACTTTTCGGCTCTTCGACTTTTTGACTTTTTGACTCTTCGACTCAGCCACTCATGATACAGGGGGGACAGAAATCCGTGGAGTAAACTATTTATATGTCTAGGAAACAGGTGTTTGTGCTTGTTCAAACGAGTGGGCGAACCGTTTCACCAGGAGGTGCAGGAGGCGGTTGGGCAGCAGCGGGCACAGCAGGATGACCAGACGGTCGGTGAAGCAGGGGATGAGGGTGGCCCTACGCCTGAACATGGCTTTCAGCGCCAACTGCGTCGCCCGCTCGGGCGAGAGCATAATTCCCATACGTAGAAGCAGTTTGCGATGCCGCATGAAGGGCATGTCGGCCGACATCGGTGTGTCGACGGCCCCGAAGACGGCTGTGGTGACGCTGACGGGCGACCCCATGCACTCGATGCGCAACGCCCGCGAATAGCCCTTCACAAAGCGTTTGGTGCAGCCATACATGCCCACGAGGGGCCAATCCATCCAAGCCGTGATGGACGAGATGTTGAGGATGTAGCCTCCTCCCTGCTCTTTCATGAGCGGCAGCAGCAGGCGGCAGAGCAGCAAGGGAGTGGTGCAATGCAACGCCATGATGCGCCGAAGCTGCTCGAGCTCGGCATTCTCGATGGTCGACGTGATGAGCATTCCCGCGTTGTTGACCAGTATCGCCACCCGCCAGCCGCACGTTCGGCACTGGGTTGCAATGTGTTCCGCTGCGTCGGGCAGGGTGAGGTCCATACAGATGACGGGGGCCGGGACGCCATGTTGGCGGGTAATCTGGAGCGCGAGCTCCTCTGCCGCCAATCCGTTGATATCCACCAGCACTACGCCGTAGCCCCGTTCGGCCAGCTGCAGGGCGTAGCAGCGCCCCATGCCCGAAGCCGCCCCGGTGACGACAGCATATTTCACGTCCTGTAACATGCTTGGAAACATTTGGTTATGACGGCTGTTGGCCGAGGTGGTATTGGCGCAGCCCTTCGATGGGGTCGGCCATCACAGTGCCGATGGCGAGTTTGTCGGAGGACATGAAGCTGCGCAGGGTAGGCTCGATGGCCTTGGCGAATCCTCCGACCAGGTTGAGTTGTCCCTCGGATATACCGCTCTGTTCCTGCAACGTGGCCAGCATTCCATGACGCCAGTCGTAGAGTGCTTCCGTAATCACGCTGCGGCAGTAGTCAGCCTCCTGCCGATGCACGGCGAAGGGAGCCAGCGATGCCAGGAAGCGGTTGGGGTTGGATTGGTGATATACGGCGTCGATAAGCTGGTCGTCGGTCATGGGGTAATTGTCATGGAACATGCATCTTACCTCCTCTGGCATGCGATGGGTGAGGTAGTCGTTGAGCAGTATGCGACCCACATGGTTGGCCGACCCTTGGTCGCCGAGGATAAAGCCTGTGCTGACAGGTTGGCAAGCGATGCGGAGGCCATCGTAACAGCAGGCGTTGCTGCCGGTACCCAGGATGGCTACCAACGAGGGACGGCCGCCGCTCACCGCTCGGCAGGCACCCAGCATGTCGGTCTCGACATGCACCTCGGCGGCACAGAATCCCGCCGACAGGAGTCGCTCCACCCGCTCCCTCTGCGAGGCATTGCCGCAGCCGGCACCATAGAAGTAAATTGAGAATTGAGAATTGAGAATTGAGAATTGCTGGCGCACGGCGGAGCAGGCGGCGAGGAACCGCTCGTCGGAGGTGAAATGGGGGTTGAGACCTTCGGTAACCACCTTGTTACCAGACTCCACTTCCATCCACGTGGTCTTGGTGCTCCCGCTGTCGGCTATGATTGTCATGGTTTCTCTGTTTTAACATGAATAACCATAAATGACCATGAATTTTACTAAAATATTTGTGGCCATTTATGGTAATTCGTGTTTTGTTAAGCTCTGGTTGTTCTCCGCTTAGATAATGCCTATAATCTCATTTATATCGCTGACACCATGCTTCTTGCACCAAGCTTCCATGCCGTCGATAATCTTGACGGTGACGGCGGGGTCGATGAAGTTGGCGGTGCCCACTTCGATGGCCGTGGCGCCGGCCATGAGGAACTCGATGGCGTCCTCGGCGGTGCAGATGCCGCCCAAGCCGACTACGGGAATCTTCACGGCGTGAGCCACTTGCCACACCATGCGCACGGCCACAGGCTTCACGGCGGGACCGCTGAGGCCACCGGTGACGTTGGCCATGAAGGGACGGCGACGCTCGATGTCGATGGCCATACCCAACAGGGTGTTGATGAGACTCACGCTGTCGGCACCGGCACCCTCGACGGCTTTGGCGATCTCGGCAATGCTGGTGACGTTGGGTGAGAGTTTTACTATCAGCGTCTTATGATACACCTTGCGCACCGCGCTCACCACTTGGGCCGCCATATCGGGGCTGGTGCCGAAGCCCATGCCGCCGCATTTGACGTTGGGACAGCTGATGTTCAGCTCGATGGCGGGAATGTGTTCCAAGGCGTCAATCTGCTCGGCCACGGAGCAGTATTCCTCGATGGAGGAGCCGCTGACGTTGACAATGATATTGGTGTCTAAGTGTTTGATTCTATGATACACTTCGGAGCAGAACTTCTCCACGCCGCAGTTTTGCAGGCCCACGGAGTTGAGCATGCCCGAAGGGGTCTCGACCATGCGGGGGTAGGGGTTGCCTTCGCGGTGGGTGCCGGTGGTGCCCTTGACGACAAAGCCACCCAGGCGGTTGAGGTCGATGAAATCGGCGAACTCCTCGCCATAGCCGAAGGTGCCGCTGGCGGTCATCACCGGATTCTTCAGATTGAGATTATGTACTTTGACTGCTAACATATGCTTAATCTTTATGTAGTTATGTAGTAAAGTAGTTATCGCTTCGCTCGCCCTGCGGGCAGTAGTTAAGACAAATGTTTATGTTGCCTCTTTGCTGCCAACGACAGTATTGCCCTATCTACTTAACTACTGTCTACTTAACTACTTATTCTCATACCATTTCTTCATGCTTGTGATGTCGAACACAGGTCCGTCCTTGCAGACGCAGCGGTGTCCTTGGTCGGTGTCGGTGACGCAGCAGAGGCAGGCGCCGACGCCACATGCCATCATATTCTCGAGCGATACCTCGCAGCGGATGCCGCGTTCAGCCGCCGAGCGGGCCACGGCCTTCATCATGGGTGTGGGGCCGCAGGTGTAGATGATGTCGTACTGCTCAGCGAAGGCGGGGTTCTCAATTACCAACCCTTTGTGTCCCAGACTTCCGTCGTCGGTAGAGAGGCACACGGTGCCGTAGGGGCGGAACTCGTCGCGCACGGGGATGAGTTCGGCGGTGCGGCCGCCCAGCAGGATGGTGCAGTCGACACCCTTTGCTTTCAGCACCTTGGAGAGGTAGAAGAGGGGGGCGATGCCTGCGCCGCCACCCACCAGAAGGGCGCGGCTGGATACCGGCAGGTCGACCGAGAAACCATGACCCAGAGGGTAGACGATATTCACGCGGTCGCCTTCGGTGAGTTGGCTCAGCCGGCGCGTGCCCTTGCCCACCACCTGGACGAGCAACGAGAGGGTGCCGGCGTCGGGGTCGACATCGTGTACCGAGATGGGGCGGCGCAACATCACACCGGGTTCGCCGTCGACCCTCACCTCGACAAATTGTCCTGGAGCCACCGGCGGCATCGGGCTGAGGTGGCTGTGGCGCAGCACAAGGGTGAAGTAGTGTTCGCCGTGCCGATGCAACGCTAAGAAGCTGAAATCGTGTATTTCTTTCATAGTAGTGAGTTACAATAACCGCTGCAAAGATACACATTTTTCCGGTATATTCTCGCATGAATAGAGATAAATCCTTCTATGCGGCTGTCAATCAATTCGGTAAAACAATAAGTACAAATGAAGGAAAGCCGCCATGAAAAACACTTCCATTTGTTAAAAACTCCTAGGAGTCATCCTTTTTATAAAAAAGTGTGTATCTTTGTAAAGATTTATTGAATGAAAAAGAAGTATGTGAATCACGGTAAGGCGCTGGTTGATAGTGAGAAATAAGGCTTGTGCAGAAAGTGGTTCAATGCGTATTTTTTGTATAAAAAAGCGAAATATTTATACATTTTGAGGGCAAAATATGCGCGTGTACATTATAAAATGGGAGGGTGACGCATAAATTTTTAAGAGACAAGACAAAATACCATATTTATTAACTAAAAATGTTTTTATGAAAAAGTATTTACAAATGTTCGCCCTGGTGGCTTTGATGGCCATACCGTGGGCAACGAACGCACAGTTCTGCACGCCGAGTCCTTCGTCGAAGGACGGCGACGGCGTTACGAACGTTGTGTTCGGAGTGGGCAGCGAGATCGTGAACAGTGCTGTTTCATGGTCGGCCGCGCCCTATTACATCGACAACAGCAGCATGATAGGTGCTGTCCCCGCAGGCACTACCTGTGAGATGAGCGTCACCTTCGCTACTGGCTACACCTATGGCTACATTGTCTGGGTGGATTGGGACGGTGACAGCACGTTCAGCGGTACCGAGGTTGTCTGTGTGGGCACTGCGCCCAACACCAGCCCTGTCACTGTTGCGGCTGAGTTCGACATCCCCACCACACAGGACACGGGTACCTACCTGATGCGCATCTGCGCGGCCGACAGCTACTTTGACAGCTACACCGGCTCTGTTGCCTCTGCGGCCGGTGCCAATCCCTGCGCTAGCTATAGCTGGGGTGTGGCTCTGGATTACACATTGCGTGTGCTGGAGGCACCCAGTTGTGTCCGTCCTGAGAGCTACAGCATCAGCGGTATCACCAGCGACGGTGCCACGCTCAACTTGGTTGACAACTTGAACACCGGTGCTTCCTACAGCATTGAATACTGGAAGGCTGGCAGCGACGACACCAACACCGTCACCGCTACTACCACCAGTTACACCTTCACAGGCTTGGATGCCAACAGTCTTTACTACTTCGCTGTGAAGGCCGTCTGCTCGGCCAGCGACGAATCTCTGCCTCTCAACGGGAGCTTCGCCACCGCCTGTGGCGGCTCGACCTGCGACCTCACAGTCAGAACGTGGGGCGAATACAGCGGCAGTTACTATTCGCCCACCGTCACTCTCTACCAAAACGGCAGAGAACTGGCCTCGGTGTGCAATACAACCGAGACGGTGTCTGTCTGCTCGACCGACACAGTTATCGTCATCTATACCGACGCCAGCTATAGCTGGGCCACCCGCAACGTCTCCATCACCGACGGTGGCGGCACTTCGCTCTTCGACGGTCCGTCGACCAACTACTCGACTGGCGACACGATGATGCGTATCGCCACCCCTTGCCCCTCCTGCATCCCTCCGACGGCACTCACTGTGTTGCCCGACTCGAATGAGATTACCTTCTCGTGGAGCCCTCGCAGCGGTGCCTCGCAGTTTATCGTCTATCTGAACGACAATATTGTCAACGACAATGTGTCCGACACCTTCTATGTCTTCTCCGGCCTCACCGCCAACACGCCCTACACGGTGAAGGTGCAGAGCGTCTGCTCCTACGACGACAGCTCCTCCATCGTCAGCCTCAGCACCCGCACGGCCTGCGGCCAGATTACGCTTCCCTACTTTGTCGACTTCGAGGATGCCGCCTACAACGGTGCCTGGTATCCCTGCTGGGACAGCACCATCCACGCCGGCTCCGACCCGAGTGTGAACAATGTGCGCAACCACACCGCCGGCGGCCAGTATGGCATGTACCTGCAGGCCACGAGCTCGCAGAATTACAACCTGGTGGTGAGCCCGCAGATTCCTACTGCCGGCAACAACATCTACGTGCGTTTCTGGGCCTACCGCAACAACGGCTGGATCAAAGCCGGTGTGATGACCAATCCCCACGACACTTCCACCTTCATCCCGATGGTGAACATCGAGAGCGCCAGCGGTTGGAACGAATATGAGTTCCGCACCGACACCCTCGACGCCAACGCCACCTACTATGTCGCTTGGCTGGCCTATTCAACGGTGAGCTACAGCACGACCCAGATTGGTGAGATCGACGACATATATATCAGCGAAGCCCCCTCGTGCGCCCGCGTGCCCGTGGTGAGCATCGACACCACCACTTCCGATGCCATCACCCTGAGCTGGGCCGACAACGGAAGCAACAGCTACACTGTGTACTACTGGGTCACCGGCTCGACCGACACCCTCAGCGTCATGGTCTCCGACACCGTCGCCACGTTGAACAACCTCGAGTCACTGACGGGCTATAGCCTGTATGTGGTGGCCAACTGCTCGGGCGGCGACGCCGAACCCTCGCCGGTGTACAGCGCCGCCACCACCTGCGCGGCTTCGACCTGCAATCTGACGGCCTATGTCACCGACAGCTATGACGATAGCTGGAACGGCTGCGGCATCAATATCGTACAGGCGGGTGTCGTCGTTGGCACAATTGAATGTCCCAGCGGTCAGAGCGGCTCCTCGTTCACCTATGAGGTCTGCTCGTCGGCTCCCGTGAAGTTCACCTTCGTCCGCGGCAGTTACCCCAACGAGCTGGGTGGCTACATCCAGGACGGCGGTGGCAACACGGTGTATACTATCAGCAGCATGGGTAGCTACTACACCGGCGACAGCCTGGGTTATGTGGCTGTTCCCTGCCCCAACTGCGTGCCTCCCACCAGCGTCTATCTGAGCGACACCACCGCCTCAGGCGTCACCATCCACTGGACCGCCCAGGCAGGTCAGTCCGCATGGATTGTCCGCGTCGACAGCACTGACATCAATGTCACCGACACCTTCTACACGGTCAGCACTCTGGCCGAGCGTACGGCCCACACCGTCAGCGTGGCCACCGACTGCTCCGGAGACACCTCCGCCTTCGTCACCCTGCCCTTCGTCACCGGTTGCACTGGTGGCGAGTGCGAACTGTCTGTCTCCTCGACCAACGACTACCTCTCCTATGGTTCTTACTATAGCGACTATAGTCCCGCCCTGCGCATTGAGCAAAATGGTTCCGTGCTGGCCACCGTGCAGAGCACGACCGACGAAATCAGCGTGTGCGCGGGCATGCCTGTCGTGATAATCCTTGAGAACGCTGGCGAATCGTGGGTGAACCCCACCGCTACCGTCATCAACGGCGGCGACGAGGTGCTCTTCAACGGCGCGACGAGCAGCTATTCGACCGGCGACACGCTGGTTTCTGTGGCCAACGCCTGCCCCAGCTGCTTGAAGCCGACGGTGCAGATTTCGACCGTCGACTCGAACTCGCTGACCTTCACTTGGACGGTGGAGGGCGGCGCCAGCTACCTCGTGTCGTTCGACGGCGGTGCCTATGTGGCCAATACCACTGGCATCTATACTGCCTACGGCCTCGCTCCCAACACGCTTCACACCTTCGCCGTGAAGGCTATCTGCTCGGTGGGCGACACCTCGAATCCGCGCGAGCTCAGTGTGAAGACCGCCTGCGGCGAGATGGCCATCCCCTACATCGAGAGCTTCGAAGGCGATGCCATGGGCGATGTGCCTTCGTGCTGGACGGTGGTGAGCGCCGGAGCCAACGGCTATCCTATGGTTGACGACGACGGCCACACTGGCAGTCAGAGCTTGACCTTCGTAAGCAACACCAACAACACCGCCATGATTGCCGGTAGCCGTATCCCGCTGCCGGGCGACTCCATCAAGGTGAGCTTCTGGGCCTACAAAGACTATGGCACCGGCACCCTTGAGGCTGGTATGATGACCAACCCCTATGTCGACTCCTCCTTCATCAGCTTGGTCACCGTCACCGCCGACACCTATACGCTGTACGAGTTCAACACCAATACGCTGAGCCACGATTCGACCTACTACCTGGCCTTCCGTTATGCTTACAACTACGACTACTACTATGCCAAGGTTGACGACATCAACATCACCCTCGACGAGGGTTGCATGACGCCGACCAACGTCACCGCCACTCCCGACAGCATCTATCCCAATATCGATGTTGCCTGGAGCAGCACCGGCTCGGTGACTTCCTTCGTGGTGCAGTACCGCATCTCGGGTTCGGACACCTGGAGTGCTCCGCAGACCACCAGCACCACCAGCAAGCTGCTCGCCGGTCTGAGCTATTCGACCGCCTATGAGATCCGTGTGGGTCAGGTGTGCGGTAACGATACGCTGTGGGCTGCTTCCGTCGTGACCACCACCGTCTGTGGTCTCACCCCGCTGCCTTACCTGGAGAACTTCGTCAGCGCCGACGGCACGCTGCCTCCCTGCTGGAACTACACTGCCCCGACCTACTTCCATTGGAACCGTTGGACCACTCATGCTGAATATAGTGGTGACGGCGAGATGATGGTCGGCAGCGGCTCGGCCGGCGAGGCCGCCATCCTTCCCACGTTCTATGCTCCTATCGTCAAACTTGAGATTTCGTTCGACGCCAAGCTGGGCAACGTCAGCGAAGGCGACGGCATCATGATGGGCGCCTACAACGAAAGCACCGGCACGGTGGAATGGCTCGACACTCTGACCAATCCCGGCCAGAGCCGTGAGAACTTTGTCCGCTTCACTTACAACTACCTCAACTATTCGGGTAGCGGTACGCGCATCGCCGTGGGTCACAGCCATAACAACTCTGGCGACTGGGGCTTCGCCATGGACAGCATCGTCGTCATCGAACTGGCCACCTGCAATCCGCCGGAGAACGTGACGGCTCACAACACGATGTATCCCAACACGGCCGACGATGTGTTCTTCACATGGACGGTCTCTGGCACCGGCACAGAAATACCTAGCCAGTGGCAGCTCTACATCGACACCATCACCTCGACCGACATTATTGACAGCGTGCCCGAGAGCCAGCTGATCACCGTCGACACCAACTATTACATGCCTCCCGTCAACATGCTGGCCGAAGGCGCCCACTACCGCTTCTTCGTCCGCAGCGTTTGTGGCCCCGCTTCCCACAGCAACTGGGTGGAACTGCAGGGCGGTTTCGCTACCGACGAGTTCTGGATGTCCAATACGGGCGTTGCCGACACCATCATCGGATGTGACTTCATCATCTACGACAACGGCGGTCCTGTGGCAGGCTATCTGCACAACAGTAACTCGGCCCTCGTCATCCAGGCTGGTGAAGCCGGCCGTGAGTTGCAGCTGCAGGGCGGTTTCTTCAGCCACGGTGCCGACGCCAACAGCTTCACCGTCTATGACGGTATCGGAGTGGGCGGAACGGTGCTCTACAGCCGTAATGTCACCAACATGACCGAGACCATCGACAGCGTGCTGGCCACCTCGACCACCGGCGCTATGACCATCACTTTCACCTCCGGCTACTATGCCGCTCTCGGTTACGAGCTCTACATCCACTGTGTGGGTGATGCTTCGTGCCTGCGTCCTACCAACCTGCAGGTGGAGATGATTGGCGACGGCGAGGCCCTCGCTACTTGGGATTCCACGGGCGCCAGCCTCTACCGCGTCTACCACCACACCAGCGGCGACAGCGTCTGGAACATGAACCCCACCTACACCAACAGCATCACGCTCACCGGCCTGCCCGCCGACGTGACCTACGACTTCTATGTTGTGGGCTACTGCAGCGCCACCGACACTTCGGCTCCCAGTATCATCCGTCACTTCAGCACCCATTGGGAGGCTCCGTGCGAGGCCGTCTCCAACGTGCAGGCAAGCAGTGTCCAGCAGAACACCGCCACCCTCACCTGGACCAGTACCGGTACTCAGTGGCAAGTCGCCCTCGTGGGTGGCTCTACGGCTACTGCGACCACCAACTCCTACACCTTCACGGGCTTGACGGCCAACACCGAGTACAAGGCGGTCGTGCGTAACGTGTGCGACGCTTCCACTGGCCGTTATTCGGAATGGAGCGACACCGTCACCTTCGTCACGCTGCCCGTCACCTACACCATCACTGTGGCTTCGAACAACGACGCTTGGGGCACGGTGACCGGTGGCGGCACCTATACCGAAGGTGATACCGTTGAGCTTGTTGCCACCCCCAACGAAGGCTACCGCTTTGTCAGCTGGCAGGACGGCAACTCCCACGCCACCCGTACCATCACGGTTGTCGGCGATGCCACCTACACTGCCACCTTCGCAGCGCAGAACGGTATCGACGACGTGCAGAGCGCCAATGTGACCCTCTTCCCGAACCCCGCCAGCGCTGCGGTAACCATCCGTGGCTTGGAGGGCGAGTGCGTGGTCACGGTGGTCGACCTCAACGGCCGCGAGGTCTACAAAGCCAACGCCAACAATACTCTCACGATCGACCTTACGGGCTATGCCAAGGGCGCCTACATCGTCCGCATCACGGGCGAACGCACCACAGCTATCCGCAAGCTCGTTGTGAAGTAATACTAACACTACTCAACAAAGAAAGGCGCCTCGTCAGGGGCGCCTTTCTTTATTATAGAATATAGGGTTGAATTAGAAGCCGGGTTTGCCGAGAAGGTGGAACATGTTGCGTTTGTAGGCCTCCACACCTGGCTGGTCGAAGGGGTTGATGCCGAGGGTATAGCCGCTCACGCCGCAGGCAAACTCAAAGAAGTAGATGAGCTGTCCCAAGGTGTACTCGTCAATCTTGTCAACGGTGAGTTCCACTACGGGGACGCCGCCATCGACATGAGCCTGGATGGAGCCTTCGGCGGCACAGGCGTTGATTTCTGTCAGACTCTTGCTGGTGAGGTAGTTGATGCCGTCGAGGTTGCGCTCGTCGGTGGGCACAGGAACCGTGGAGTTCGGCTTCTGTACGCGCAGCATGGTCTCCATCATCAGGCGTTCGCCATCCTGGACATACTGTCCCATGGAGTGCAGGTCGGTGGTGATGCTCAGGCTGTGGGGTAGCAGACCTTTGTGCTCCTTGCCTTCGCTCTCGCCGTAGAGCTGTTTCCACCATTCGGCCAGATAGCGCAGGTTGGGCAGGCAGCTCACCAGCATCTCCACCTTGATTCCGCGGCGGTAGAGGGCGTTACGTACAGCGGCATACATCAGGGCGGGGTTGTCTTCCAGCGTGTTGTTGTTTTGGCAGACGGCACGCATGTCGCGGGCGCCTTGAAGCATACGGTCGATGTCGTAGCCGGCCATGGCGATAGGCAGCAGTCCTACTGGAGTGAGCACCGAGTAGCGGCCTCCTACGTTGTCGGGAATGACATAGGCGGGATAGCCCTCTTGCTGCGCAATGTCGTGCAGCGCACCGCGACGGGCGTCGGTGATGGCCACGATGCGTTGCGAGGCCTCGGCCTTGCCGTACTTCTTTTCAAGGTGAGCCTTGACAATACGGAAGGCTACGGCGGGCTCGGTCGTGGTGCCGCTCTTCGAGATGACGCAGACGCTGTAGTCCTCGCGGTCCAAGAGCGTCAGCAGCTGGCTGTAATAGTCTTCGCCGAGGGTGTGTCCGGCATAGACGATGTAAGGCTTCTCCCCTCGCACCATGGAGGCAAACTCCGACTGCAGGGCTTCAATGACCATGCGGGCACCCAGGTAGGAACCTCCGATGCCGACAACCACGAGTAACCGGCTTTTGGCACTCAGGCGTGCTACATCCGCTTTTAAGCGAGCAAGCATGTCGGCATCGATTTCCTCCGGGAGGTTCACCCAACCGAGGAAGTCGTTCCCGGCAGCGTCACCTTTCAGCAGGTGCTCCCGAGCAGCCACTACGTCGGGCAGCATACGCTGCAGATCTTCTTTCGAGAGATGGTTGAGAACGTGCTCAACATTCACTTTCAGAGTATTCATTTTTGAATGGTTTTGTTGATAAATTGTTCATTTGTATTAGCGAAAAATGGGCGTTTTGGAAAATATTTTCACATGTAACTCCAACATTTTCGACACTTTAACGAAATAATAAAAAAAATATTTTTCATAATCGAAAAAATATATGTATTTTTGCACCAAATTATGAGCAGATAAAGCACTTAGGTAACAAATAAAGAATATTAACAATTTAAAATCATTAATGATATGCTGAAAAAATTAATCAAGATGGGCGTTGTGATGTCGCTTTTGGTGACTTCCGTTAGCGCCTTTGCACAGAACAACGACTACCCTCGTTACAGCTTCGGCAGTAACTGGGCACTCGGTGGTGCTATCGACTATGACTGGGAGGCTCAGCAGCATGGTGCCAGCCATCCTGATGGTATGTGGAGAAGGTCGACCAACGTTGGTTTCGACATCTTCGGTATGAAGAAATTCCACCACGCCTTCGACCTCCGTATCCGCGCTCACGTCCCCACCCTGTGGCGTGGTCTGCAGGACCAGCCCGTTGATGGTCAGAGCTACTACATGGCCCGCTATACCACCCTTACCGGTGAGTTGATGTGGTCCATCAGCAACGCCATCCATGGCTACGATCCCGAGCGTCGCTGGAGCGCCCCCTACCTCTTCGTGGGTGCTGGTGCCGCCATTGCCAATGCTTTCATTGACAAGGACCAGTTCGACGGTACTCACTATGCCGAGAAGGACATGGGTCATGTCATGCCCGTGCTGACCGCCGGTATCGGTGCCAGCTGGCAGTTCACCGAAAAGAGCTCCCTGTTCGTCGAACTCGAGCTCAACGGTAACGACATCCCCAACATCTTCCGTCAGAATTTGAGCGACCTCAGCATGATTCACGCCGATGCCCGTCTGGGTTACTTCTACAACTTCGGTCTGACCGAGGCTGACCAGGCCATCGCTTCGCAGAAGAGCATGCTCACTCAGGACAACTTCGGCGCCCTCAACAGCCAGGTTGCCGCCCTCGAGCAGCAGGTTGCCAACGACCGCAACAACGAGAAGAAACTCCAGAACCGTATCGCCGAGCTCGAGAAACAGCTCGCCGACGCTCTTGCCAACCAGGGCAACAAAGTCAACAGCGCCGCTGCCGACAGCCTCCAGAACATCATCAACCAGATCAAGGCCGACCAGCTCAACTACTACGCCATGCCCTTCTCGGTGCAGTACGGTGTTGACGAGTGGCAGGTCAGCGACGAGGAGATGGACAAGGTCAAAGCCGTCGCCCGCGTGATGAAAGACAACTCGAACATCAAGATCATGTGCGTCGGTTTCGCCGACTACACTGGCAGCGATGCCTACAACATGAAGCTCTCCGAGCGTCGTGCCAACGAGGTCAAACGCCTCCTCACCAAGAAGTATGGTATCGACGAGGACCGCATCGAAGTCGACTTCAAGGGTAAGAGCGCTCCCTTCGGCGATGTGCAGTATGCCATCAACCGTCGCGTCAGCTTCTACCGCGTGATTGAATAGTCCATTCGACTATCGTAATTGAAGAGGGCTTCTCGAAAGAGAAGCCCTCTTATTTTATATATATGTATTACTATGTTTGGAAGGACGTGTCGTGTTACGTCTCTACATTGTGTTAATCTGCAAGAACCCTATATTCCACACGGCGGTTGTTCTGGCGCCCTTCAGGAGTGCTGTTGGTGTCGGTGGGTAGCGATTTGCCGAAGCCTCGCCACGTGAGACGGCTGCGGTCGATGCCATGTGCCACCAGATACTCGGTCACGGCTTTGGCTCTCGCCTCGGAGAGGATGCGGTTGCGTTCCACGGTGCCTTGGTTGTCGGTATGCCCGCGCAGTTCGACACGCATGGTGGGATGCTCGTTGAGAAGTGTGATGAGGGTCAGCAGGTCGTGATACGACTGCGGCAGGATGTCGCTCTTGTCGGTATCGAACAGCACGTTGCGGAGCGTGACAATGTCGCCCTTCTTCGGCACCGGAACGGTGTCGACCGTTTGCGGTTCCTCTTGGCAATCCAGACATTCGACCGTCACGTCGTCGATATAGTAATAGGCACCGGAAAGGACGGTGTTCTCGGCACGGGTGTCGATGACGTTCGAATGGTTGAAGGAGTTGAAATTGCCGATAGTCAGATACCTCTCCCCGCCGACAGCCGTGAATTCGCCGGCAACCTCGTTCCATTGGTCCATGTAGATAAGGACGTATCGGGAGGGGGTGGACACCTGGGGTTTGTAGTAGGTGGCGATGACCTGCTTCTGCCCATTCTCCAGCTCGGTCGTCTCGTTGTGCATCAGTATGTTCCACGTTGTGTCGGAGATGCGGTCGGCGGTGAACAGAGCCCCGAGCGTGGCAATGGCGTTGGGCGATTTGTCGGCAAGGCTTGCCCAGTAGCTGACGCGGTAGCGGCGGCCGGCTTTCAGGGGCTCGCGCAACTCTGTCTGCAGGTATTCGCGGTAGGTCTCCTTCGAACAGTAGATGCCGCAGTAGGCGGCACCGGAGTGTGGCTCCTGCACCCCCATCTTGTTGCGGGGCGTCAGGCACTCGCGACCGCCACAGGCGTTGAAGTAGTCGCTGCTGCCCTTGGTGGGTTGCCACCAGGCATCGACACCGCTCATGATTCCCAGCGCGTCGATACGTTGAGGGCAGGCGCTGTATTCCTCGAACGAACCGTTATATACCAGATTCTCTGTATTCTGCGCCAATGCAGAACCCCAATGGAGCATGGCCAGCAGGCTGACCAACGGTAGCCAGTGTTTTCTCATTTCTATTCAATTGTATGTAACATGCATTGCCACAGCCTCTCGGCGGTCTTGTCCCAGCTGAAGAGCTCCCGTTGCCTACGTCCTTTGGCGATAAGCCCGTCGCGCAGCTGCCGGTCGTCCAACTGCTTGATAGCATGTGCTATGCTGTCGGGCTCGGCGGGGTCGATATAGAGCACGGCGTCGCCCCCTACCTCGGGCATCGAGGTGGTGTTCGAGGCGATGACGGCCGTTTCGGCATGCATCGCTTCGAGAATCGGGATGCCAAATCCTTCGAAGTAAGAGGGATAGACCAATGCTTCGGATGCCGAAAGCAATGCCGCCAGCTCGGCAGGTTCCACGTGGCCGGGCATGATGACGTCCGCTTGGTGGCGCATGCCGTCGTAGGCGGCCGCCAGTTCGTCCTGCCACCACACGCGGTTGCCCACCACAACCAGTTTCAAACCTCTTGTGTCTATGTCTTTTACACGGTCGAAGGCGAGCAGCAGGTTGGCCAGATTCTTACGCTTGAGGATGGTGCTGATAAATATCAGGTACGGGCATCCGTCGGTGTAGCGTTGCCTGACGGCGGTCTTCTCCTCCTCCGTGTGGGGGCGGTAGCATTCGTGGGCACCGTCGTATACCACCTCAATCTTTTTGGAATCAATTCCGTAGGTGTCTATGATATCTTTCTTCGAGTATTCCGATACGGTGGCGATGCGTGTGGCGTGACGTGCGTAGCGGGGGAAGAAATGGGTCATGAAGCGCTGGTGCGAAGGACGCAGGTTGTCGTTGAAGTGTTCGAAGTTGATGTCGTGTATCACCGCCAGCGAGGGCACGTTGCTGCGGAGCGGAAGGAATCCGTCGGGCGAGAGGAAAAGGTCTATATGGTATCGCTTAAGCGCCATGGAAACAGCCCCTTCGAAGAACATCCACCACAGGACGGGATGCCTTGCCGGAGGTAGCAGCACGACAGGCACGGCGTTGTCGGCGAAGACGAATTCGGGTGCCGGCTGCCGGTCGAAGAGCAGGTAGAAGGTGTGCTCGGGGTGGGCCTCGACGATGCGGCGGGTGGTCTCATAGGTGAACCATCCGATGCCGTCCATCTTGCCCTTCACGAGCAGCCGTGTGTTGATGGCAATCTGCATGCTATGAGCGCTTTATGGTCTCGTCAATCACGCGGGGGAAGTGCTCTTTCTCGAGCAGGTGTATCTTGGCCGCCAGCGTGTCGGGCGTATCGTCCGGCGTGACGGTGCAACGTGCTTGGAACAAGGTGGTTCCGCGGTCGTAATGGTGGTCGACGATATGGATGGTGATGCCGCTTTCCCGCTCGCCGGCGGCGACGACGGCTTCGTGCACGTGGTGGCCGTACATGCCCTTGCCGCCGTACTTGGGCAACAGGGCAGGGTGAATGTTGATGATACGGTTGGGGTAGGCTTCGAGCATCGCCTCGGGCACCAGCCAGAGGAATCCGGCCAGGATGACCCAGTCGATCTGCTTCTCATGCAGGTAGTCGAGCACGGCGTTGGTGTCGTAGAAGTCGGCGCGGCCGAAATAACGGGCTTCGATGCTGAGATTTTTGGCGCGCTGCGCAATGTATGCGTCGCGCTTATTATAAATGATACACGCGACCTCCACGTCGGTGCGGCCGGCGAAGTATTCGCTGATTTGTTGTGCGTTGGTGCCGTTGCCGGAGCCCAGGATGGCTAGTCGGACAGGGTGGTTCATAGGCATTGTGATTGTGTTTGTTTCGAAGTGCAAAGGTACGCAAAAAAAACGAAATAGCGACGACGGAATGAAAAAATACCGTTTTTCGCCCCCTCACAGCTGCCTCATCCCCAGGACAAAACGGCATCATCTCCTACTCATCACCTACTCTTACATTACTCTTCGCCTTATGAAAATTTATTCGAGTAGGCAATAAGTAGTCGAGAACTACGTTATAGGTAGTGGAAAAGTAAACTAAAATATCGCGTTATGGCAAAGCAATGGGGTAGTTATATGGGCGGATTCTCGGGGAAGCTGGGGACCGCTGTGGGGTATATGTGGAACGGAATCTGGGTGATGCGCAGTCGTCCCTCGATGGTGCGGAATCCACGGACGGAAAAGCAGATGGAGCAGCGGATGCTGTTCAAGCAGGAGGTGCAGCTGGCGGCGCGGATGCGCCGCGGGGTGAACCAAGGGCTGACGGCGTTGGCGCGTCAGTCGCACATGACGGCATACAATCTGTTTGTGAGCCTCAACCAGCGTTGTTTCAGCAGCGACGAGGGCCGGCTGGCTGTCGACTGGCAAGGGCTGACGCTCAGCGAAGGACCGGTGGCGCCGGTGTTGTTCGGTGCGCCGGAGTTGGACGAGCGGGGCGTGCTGACGGTGCCGTTCGACCGCAACAGTAGTGCGCGTCGGGCGCGGACCTTTGACCGGGTGTATCTCTACGTCTATTGTCCCGAGGCGGAAGAGGGGGTGCTGACGGCGCCGGTCGAGCGTTGCGGCCACTGTGTGCGGCTGGTGTTGCCCAATCTTTTTGCCGGCAAGGCGTTGGAAATCTATGGGTTCGTGCAGAACGAGAAGGGCGAGGGGTCGCCGACGATGTATATTCCTTTCGGCGAGGACGAGGGTGAGACGTCGCCGTCGGAGGATGAAGACGCTTCGTTGCAGAGTGTTGACAAACAGAATGATAAGTCGATAGAAAGGGCTGATATGCCTTTGGAGAGGGTGGAGGGGGTTCCAAAACGGTCGAAACCGGGTGGCGCGGGGTGAAAAAACAGGCTTGACGGGCCGTGTTTCGTTAAAAATTTATAAAATTTATTATCTTTGATATCAACTCCTTATCGTCGGAAGAGGGTAGGGAAAGTGTTAAAATGTATTGCGGTATGAAAAAAATTTCGTTTCTTTGCACCCAGTTTTTAACATTAAAATAGAAGAAAAATGTCAGAAATTGCTACTAAAGTTGTCAGTATCATCACCGACAAACTGGGAGTTGAAGAGAGTCAGGTGGTCCCCGAGGCCAGCTTCACCAATGACCTTGGCGCCGATTCGTTGGATACCGTCGAGCTGATTATGGAGCTTGAGAAAGAGTTCGACCTCTCCATTCCCGATGAGGAAGCTGAGAAGATTGTCACCGTTGGCGACGCCATCGCTTTCATTGAGAACAACAAGAAGTAAGTTCTTCTTTACAGAAACGTTGGGATGCCAGCCACACTTGCGTCTCAACGTTTCTCTTTATTGTAAGTTAGTCACCTAACAACCCATCATGGAGTTGAAAAGAGTAGTTGTTACCGGTCTCGGGGCATTGACTCCCATCGGCAACGACGTTCCCGCATTGTGGGAGTCGTTGGTCAACGGAGTGAGTGGCGGAGGCCCGATAACACATTTTGATGCCACCAAATTCAGGAGCAGAATAGCAGCAGAGCTGAAAGGATTTGATCCGCTGAACTTCTTCGACCGCAAGGAGATGCGTCTACTTGACGGTTACACCATCTACGGCCTTGTGGCCGTCGACGAGGCCATGCGCGACGCAGGTCTGACCGACGAGAACATCGACAAGGAGCGCATGGGTGTTATCTGGGGTTCGGGCATGGGCGGTGTCACCAGTCTCCAGGATGAGATAATAGAATATGCCACCCACGACCGCACGCCGCGCTTCAGCCCCTACTGGGTGCCGAAGGTCATCATCGACATTTGCGCGGGACAGATAGCCATCCGCTACGGCTTGCGTGGTCCCAACTACTGCACCGCGGCGGCTTGCGCCTCTTCGGCGGCAGCCATCAACGACGCCTTCAACCTGATACGTCTGGGCAAGGTGGACGCCATGATAGCGGGCGGCAGCGAGTGTGCCGTCATGGAAGCCGGCATCGGCGGCTTCGGCAACATGCGTGCCCTCTCGACCCGCAACGACGACCCGCAGACCGCTTCGCGCCCCTACGACAAGGACCGCGACGGTTTTGTGCTGGGCGAAGGTGCCGGTACCTTGGTCCTTGAGGAGCTGGAGCATGCGCTGGCTCGCGGCGCCAAGATATACGCCGAAGTCACGGGTGCGGGCCTCTCGGCCGACGCCTACCACATCACCGCCTCGCATCCCGAGGGTTTGGGTGTCATCAGCGCCATGCGTCAGGCCATCGAGGAGTCGGGCATGCAGCTGACCGATGTGGACCACATCAACACCCACGGCACGTCGACCCCCATCGGCGACATCTCCGAACCGAAGGCCATCGTGGGTCTCTTCGGCGACCATGCCTACAAGATGGGTATCAACTCGACCAAGTCGATGACGGGCCATCTGCTGGGAGCCGCCGGCGCGGTGGAGAGCATAGCCACCATCCTGGCCATCAAGAACGGCATCATCCCGCCGACAATCAACCACTTCACCGACGACCCCGACATTCCGGCGCTCGACTTCACCTTCAACCACGCCAAGCGCCGCGAGGTGAACTTTGCCCTGAGCAACGCCTTCGGATTCGGCGGCCACAACGTGTGTCTCGCTTTCAGAAAGTACTGACCATGCTGCTCTTCGCCCGACGCAAGGAAAGCCCTGAGTTCTATCGTTTCTTCAAGAACGTGCTCGGCTTCACGCCACGTCGCACGGAGTTGTACCATATTGCGCTGACGCACAGCTCGTCGTCTACCGTCGACCACGGCCACCGCGTCAACAACGAACGCCTCGAATACCTGGGCGACGCCGTGCTGGGTGCCATCGTGGCCGAGTACCTGTATCGCAAGTATCCCATGAAAGGGGAGGGCTTCCTCACCGAGATGCGGTCAAAAATAGTGAGCCGCAAGAGTTTGGGCAACCTGGCCCGCAAGATGGGTCTGCCCGAGCTGGTGGAGCACCAGCGGGGTCATGAAGGGGCCTTCAAGAGTCTCGGCGGCGACGCCTTTGAGGCCCTCATCGGGGCCATATACCTTGAAAAGGGCTTCCGCTTCACCCGCCGCTTCATCGTCGACAAGCTCCTCTGCACCTATCTCGACATCGACCAGATAGCGCAGACCGACTGGAACTTCAAGGGCAAGCTCATCGACTGGGGTCAGAAGAACAAGCAGAAGGTCACCTTCGAGATAGTGCGCACGCTGACCCGCGACCGCGAGGGGCGGCGCGAATACGAGTGCCGCGTCAACGTGGACGGCAAACCCCGCGAGTCGGCCATCGGCTACACCATCAAGAGCGCCGAACAGCTGGCCGCCGAGAAGACCTACAAGGCCATCATGGCCGATGGTGCATCGTCTTCTGTAGCAGAAAAAGAGAGCAGGTAGCAGTCGGTTGGCAAGTGTCCGTTACGGGTACTTCGAAAAAAATATTTTGCCAGTTCGGGAAAATGTTGTATATTTGCATTTTCAAAAAACCGGATTAAATATATGAAGCGTGTCGTATTATTTCTTGGATTGCTGTTAGGGTTTAGCCTGATGGCCGATGCCCAGATGGTGGGTGCAACCAACCGTCAAAGAGGGGGCTCTGGAAGCGGGGTCGAGCCACAATACCGTGAGACTGGATGGCGTCTGAATGCTGAGGTGGGCACCTCGACTGCCGTTTCCTTCGGCTATCAGTTTACGCCCAACATTATGGCTGCTGCAGGACTGGAGATGGTGAGCGATTTCGACTATATGCTTATCTGGGGCCCCATCTTTGCACAGGTCCGTTTTACCACGCCGATGTACCACTGGTCATTCTTTGCCGACCTGCGGTTTGGCTGGACGGTCTTCAGTTTCTATGGAGGGGAATCGGTATCGCAGGCCATGGTGGGCATCGGCTACAAGAACTGGTCGCTGGGCGGCGGGGTGGCTTTCAGTCCCTATTTGGTCTATGACAGAGGGTATGATGTTTATGGCGACTTCTATATTTATCAATCAAACATCTGGACCCCCATCGTCAGTCTCTCCTATAGTTTCCCGTTGAAGAGGCTCAGCGGGGTATTTTTCTAATCATAGACAATAGTAACAAATAACATAATATGGACATCAAGACACTGAATATCGACGAGAGCGCCAAGCTGAATGCACAGGCATGGCTTGACGGAGCATACGACGAGGCCACCAAGCAGGCCATCCGCGACATGGCGGAGACGAACCCCCAGGAGTTGAACGAGAGCTTTTACCGCCACTTGGAGTTCGGTACCGGCGGCTTGCGCGGCATCATGGGCGTGGGCACCAACCGTATGAACAAGTACACGGTGGCTATGGCCACCCAGGGGTTGGCCAACTATGTGAAGAAGGTCAATTCCGGCGAGAAGGAACTGCGCGCCGCTGTCTCGCACGACAGCCGCAACCACAGCCGCGAGTTTGCCGAGATTACGGCCCACGTGCTGGCCGCCAACGGCTACAAGGTGTTCCTTTTCGACGGCATGCGTCCCACGCCGGAGCTGAGCTTCGCCGTGCGCCACTTCAAGTGTCACACGGGCGTGATGGTCACCGCTTCGCACAACCCCAAGGAGTATAACGGCTACAAGGCCTACTGGAGCGACGGCTGCCAGCTGACGGCGCCGCACGACGAGGCAGTCATCGACGAGGTGCTGAAAATCAAGAGTGTCGCCGACGTGAAGATGACCGGCGGCGAGCAGAATATCACCATCATCGGCGAGGAGGTGGACAAGGCCTTCCTGGCCCGTGTGGAGGCCAACAGCCTCAATCTAGAGCTCATCCGCAAGCACCACGACGTGAAGATTGTCTACACGCCGCTGCACGGCACGGGCATCACCCTCATCCCGCGCATGCTGAAGCAGCTGGGATTCACCAATGTGAATGTTGTCGAGGCACAGGCGGTGCCTGACGGCAACTTCCCCACCACCCCCAGCCCCAACCCCGAGGAGAAACCCGCCATGAAGATGGCCGTCGACCTGGCCAAGGAGATTGACGCCGACATCGTCTTCGCCTCCGACCCCGACGCCGACCGCGTGGGCGTGGCCGTGAAGCGTCCCGACGGCGAGTGGATGCTGCTCAACGGCAACCAGACGATGAGCGTGTTGTTCTACTACATCGTGAAGCAGTGGCAGGAGAAGCAGATGCTTACCGGCAACGAGTTCATGGTGAAGACCATCGTCACCAGCGAGCTGCCCGCCGACATCGCCACCCGTGCCGGCATCAAGATATACGACGTGCTGACGGGCTTCAAGTTCATCGGTGCCAAGATACTGGAGTTGGAGGGCGTGGAGCAGTTCATCGCCGGCGGCGAGGAGAGCTACGGCTACATGATTGGCGACTTCGTGCGCGACAAGGATGCCGTGGCGGCTTGCTCGATGATTGCCGAGATAGCCGCCTGGGCCCGCGAGCAGGGCAAGACCTTCTTCGACGTGCTGGTGGATATCTACCGTGAGTACGGCTTCTACAAGGAAGGCCTGGTGAGCGTGGTGCGCAAGGGCAAGAGCGGCGCCGAGGAGATACAGCAGATGATGCGCGACTACCGCAGCAACCCGCCCGCCGAGATTGACGGCGAGAAGGTGGTGTGCATCAAGGACTACCAGACCCACGAGAGCAAGGACTTGACGACTGGCAAAGTCACCAAGCTCGACCTCCCGAAGAGCAACGTGCTGCAGTTCTTCACCGACAAGGGCAACAAGGTCACCGTCCGTCCCAGCGGCACGGAGCCCAAGATCAAGTTCTACTTCAGCGTCAAGGCCGACCTCTGCTGCAAAGGCAGCTTCGACACCACCAATGCCGCCCTCGATGCCAAGATTGAGAGCATCAAGAAGAGCATGAAGCTGGTATAAGGCATGAATTTGCCAAGCAAGATACTGGAGCAGGCCGTGGAGCAACTCTCCACGCTTCCGGGCGTGGGCAAGCGGTCGGCATTGCGGTATGCGTTGCACCTGATGCGGGAGGACGAGCTGAAGGTACGTGACCTCAGCGAGTCCCTGCTGCGCCTGAAGACCGACCTGCACCGCTGCCGCTACTGCCACAACGTGAGCGACACCGAGGTGTGTCCTGTCTGCTCGTCGGAGAAGCGCCAGCGGGGTATCGTCTGTGTGGTGGAGAATGTGCAGGACGTGATGGCGCTGGAGAACACACAGCAGTATCGCGGCTTGTATCATGTGCTCGGCGGTGTGATTTCGCCCATTGACGGTATCAGCCCCAGCGATTTGCAGATTGCCTCGCTCGTGGAGCGTGTACGCACCGGCGTGCCCGACAAGGTGGAGGAGGTGGTCCTGGCCCTGCCCACCACCATGGAGGGCGACACCACCAACTACTACATCAACAAGCTGCTGCAGCCGCTGGGGGTGAAGGTTACCACGCTGGCCCGTGGCGTCGCCGTGGGCGACAGCCTGGAGTATGCCGACGAAATCACCCTGGGCCGCAGCATAGCACACAGAATACCGTTTGAAGGATGAATATGAAACTGACAGTTATTGCCCTGATGCTGGCCCTGGCGGGCTGCGGCGGTAAGAAAGCACCCGACACGCCTCCCGTGCTGCCTGAGCCCGAGCCGGAGTACACGTTGGAGGAGAACATCGGCATGATGCTGCTGGTGGGATTCCGTGGACAGGAGGTGGACTATGACAAGAATGTTGAGATCATCAGTGCCTTGCGCGACTATCATGTGGGGTCGGTCATTCTCTTCGACTACGACGTACCCACGGGCACCCGCGGTCGCAACATCAAGGATGCCGGGCAGCTGAAGCGGCTGTGTCAGCAGCTGCGGTCGTTCAACCCCACCTTGTTGATAGGTATCGATCAAGAGGGTGGCTACGTGTCCAGGTTAGCCACTCGATATGGCTTCCCCGCCATACCTTCGGCTCAGAAATGCGCTGCCAAGGGCGACGACACCGTGCGCCATTATGCCGACTTGACCGGACAGATGCTGGAGGAGATAGGCATCAACCTCGACTTCGCCCCTGTGGCCGATGTGAACGTCAACCCCGCCTGCCCCGTCATCGGCGGCATCGAACGTAGCTTCTCGGGCGACCCCGCCGTGGTGCGCCGGTGTTGCATGATATGGAGCGAAGAGTTGCTCAATCACCACGTTGTCAGTTGCTGGAAGCATTTCCCCGGCCACGGCAGCGCTACAGGCGACACCCACAAAGGACTCGTGGATGTGACCAATACCTGGCAGCCCTATGAACTGGACCCCTACCGTCACGGTGAAAACGGGATGGAGCGCCTCATGCCATTCACGATGGTAATGACCGCCCATGTCATCAACCGCCAGCTCGACCCCTCGGGTCTGCCTGCCTCCCTCTCGCCCAAGATAACCTCCTATCTGCGCGACACGCTCGACTTCCAGGGCGTCATCGTCACCGACGACCTGGCCATGGGTGCCATCGTGCAGCAGTACAGCTTTGAGAAAGCCGTCCGCATGGCCGTGTTGGCCGGTGCCGACCTGCTGTGTCTGAGCAACAACGGCGGCACATACGATGTCAACATGGTGCCTCGCGCCGTCAAGGTCATCCAGCAGATGGTGGAGGACGGCACCGTTAGCGCGGAGCGCATCGCACAGAGTGCCGAGCGGGTGCGCAGCCTGCTCTAGCCGGGCGAAATGCAGACTTTGGAGAGAGTATGTGCAAGGGGTTGATGTCCAGGATGGTGAACTTTTTTCACCATGGTATAAAAATATTTCGTAATTTTGCACCTATCGATAAAGAGCAAACATAAGTAATAACACACTAAACAATTGAACATTATGGCTAAAGAAACAACCGACGCCGATGCTTTGAAGTTGGAGAAGCTGAAAGTGCTCCAGAGCACGCTGGACAAGATAGAGAAGAGCTATGGCAAGGGCTCCATCATGAAGCTGGGCGACCGTCCCAACGAGCAGATCGACGTCATCTCGACGGGCTCCATCAGTCTTGACAATGCGTTGGGCGTGGGCGGTTTGCCGCGCGGCCGCGTCATCGAGATCTACGGTCCTGAGTCGAGCGGTAAGACCACCTTGGCCATCCATGCCATCGCCGAGTGCCAGAAGAAAGGTGGCATAGCGGCCTTCATCGATGCCGAGCATGCCTTCGACAGTTTCTATGCCAAGAAGCTGGGAGTCGATGTGGATAACCTCCTGGTGTCGCAGCCCGACAACGGCGAGCAGGCTCTCGAGATAGCCGACAACCTGATTCGTTCCGGTGCCATCGACATCATCGTCATCGACTCGGTGGCAGCCCTGACCCCCAAGGCCGAGATTGACGGCGACATGGGCGACAGCAAGGTAGGCCTGCAGGCCCGCCTGATGAGCCAGGCCATGCGCAAGCTCACCGCCACCATCAGCAAGACCAACTGCTGCTGCATCTTCATCAACCAGCTCCGCGAGAAGATCGGCGTCCTCTTCGGCAACCCCGAGACCACCACCGGCGGCAACGCCCTGAAGTTCTACGCTTCGGTACGTATCGACATACGTCGTACCCAGGCCATCAAGGACGGCGACCAGAACATCGGCAACCGGGTCAAGGTGCGCATCGTGAAGAACAAGGTGGCCCCACCCTTCCGCACTTGCGAGTTCGACCTCATGTTCGGCGAGGGCATCTCCAAGCTGGGCGAGATTATCGATATCGGAGTGGAGCTCGACATCATCCACAAGAGCGGCTCGTGGTTCAGCTACGGTGACGCCAAGCTGGCCCAAGGCCGTGAGGCGCTGAAGCAGCTCCTGCGTGACAATCCCGAGCTCACCGAGGAATTGGAGGGCAAGATACGTGCTGCCCTGAAGGAGAAATCGGCCATAGAATGAAAAAGAGACTGTTCATCATAGGATTGCTTATGCTCCTATGCAGCGCCGCGGGAGCCCAGACGACAGACAGCGTGGCTGCCGGGCGCGAGCTGGGCCGCGAGCCGCGGGTCAAGCGGTCGTACGAGCGCAACGTGCTCGGTGCGCCGGTCTACTACGACACGCTGGGCAATGTCATAGGACAGACGGTGCCGGCCGACAGTTTCTACCACCGTCCCAAGCACCACTTCCGCAACCGGCTGGAGGACCACTTCTCAGCCTTCTTCCTCGAAGGACAGCTGATGACCGGCAGCCGCGACATGGCCCTCGGCGGCCAGCTCGCCTATGTGCCGCAGCGTTGGGGTGCCTACCTGGGCGGCAACGTCGGCCTGCAAGGTCCTTACATCAAAGCGGGTCCTGTGTGGCGCATGTCCGATTGCAGCAACGAAATCGACTGGCAGCTTTACGCCGGCGTCAACATCTGCCGCCGGCCGGGTGCCGAGATAGGTCTCCGTATGGCCGCCCCGCGCATGTGGAGCAACTTCTGCTGGACCTCCTACTCGATGACATTCGGCTATGCCAACAACATGGGATATATCACCCTCGGTTTCAGTCTCACTCTGTCGACAGTACTGGCATTGATATGGTAGCATTATGGCGGAGTATGTGATTGATGAGGCGCGCGAAGCGTGCGAGATGCAGGTCCGATACCTTGAGTTGGTCAACGCCTGCCGTGCGTTGAAGCCGCTCTCCTCCGACGAGGAGCAGGGCATCCTGCGGGCCTACACCATGGCCCGCGAGGCCCATGCCGGCACACGGCGCAAGAGCGGCGAGCCCTACATCTTCCATCCGCTGGCGGTGGCCCTCATCGCCGTCAAGGAGGTGGGCCTCGGTCCCACGGCGGTCATCGCGGCCCTGTTGCACGACGTGGTCGAGGACACCGACATCACCATCGAGGAGCTACGCATGGTCTTCGGCGACCGTGTGGCCAAGATTGTCGACGGCGTCACCAAGATTGACGACGTCATGCTGCTCCAGCAGTCAGAGAGCAAGCAGGCAGAGAACTACCGCAAGATACTGCTCTCGATGTGCAACGACGCCTACGTCATCTTCCTCAAGCTCTGCGACCGCCTGCACAACATGCGCACCCTCGGCTCGATGAAGGACACCAAGAAGCTCATCATCGCCAGCGAGACCTCCTACCTCTACATCCCCCTGGCCCACCGTCTGGGCCTCTACAGCATCAAGACCGAGCTCGAGGAGCTCGTTATGCGCTATACCAACCCCGAGAAGTATGCCGAGATAGAAGCCAAGATAGCCGCCACCGCCGGCACCGGCGAGCAGCTGCAGGAGTGCCTGGTCGAGCCTGTGCGCCGCATGCTCGACGAGGCTGGCTACCAGTATTCGCTGAAGACCCGCGTCAAGTCGGTCTACAGTTGCTGGAAGAAGATAGAGAACAAGCATGTGGCTTTCGAGGAAATCTACGACCTCTATGCCATGCGCATCGTCCTCAAGGGCATCCCCCGCGAGCACGAGAGGGAGGAGTGCTTCAAGATATACGCCATGATATCCGGCGCCTTCGAACCCAACCCCAAGCGCTTCCGCGACTGGATCACCCACCCCAAGAACAACGGCTATGAGTCGTTGCAGACCACCGTCATGACGCCCATCGGCCGCTGGGTGGAGGTGCAGATACGCACCGAGCGCATGGACACCATCGCTGAGAAAGGTATGGCGGCCCACTTCCTCTACAAGGAGGCGCATCCCGAAGAGCAGATTGACGAAAACCCCTTCGAGGAGTGGCTCGCACAGATACGTACCTCGCTCGAGCAGAGCGACAAGAGCGCCCTCGACCTCGTCGAGGAGTTCAAGGAGGCCCTCTACACCAAGGAGATATACCTTTTCACCCCACAGGGAAAGACCGTCACCCTGCCGTCGCGCAGCACGGTACTCGACTTCGCCTACGCCATCCACACCGACCTCGGACACCACTGCATCGGCGCCAAGGTCAACGCCCGTGTGGTCAGCCGCAACGAACGTCTCCACACCGGCGACCAGGTGCAGGTGCTCACCACCGAGAACACCATGCCCTCCGAGGAGTGGCTCGCCGACTGTCAGACACCCCACGCCCGCGAGGCCATCAAGCTGGCCCTGCGTTCGCAACGCAAAGGATACTCCGCCGAAGGACGCCGTCGCCTCTCCGAATATCTCAAGAAACTGCGTCTGCGCAACAACCCGCAGAACCTCGGACAGCTGAAGCGCTTCTTCAGCCAGCCGTCCGACATCGACCTCTTCTATGATCTGGCTGTCGGCAACATCACCGAGCGTCAGGTGGCCGAGTGCTTCGGCAAGGCACGTCCCGAGCCCAGCTTCTTCTTCCACGAGACGCAGACCACCCCCTTCCTCCTCGACCGCGAGTATGAGAGCTACCCCACCGAGATGGCGCCATGTTGCAAACCCGTGCAGGGCGACCAGGTGGTGGGCATCGTCCAGGGTAACCGCATCATGGTGCACCGCACCGGCTGCAAGGTAGCCATGGACGAGATGGCCAACCACGAGAACCATGTGGTGCGCGCCAAATGGCGTCCCGGCGAGCAGCTCTCCCTGCTCACCGGTATCGGCCTCACGGCTATCGACCGCAAAGGACTGCTCCAGGAAATCACCCGTCATATCTCCGACGAGCTCGACCTCAACATGCGTGCCATCACCCTCGAAGCCTCCGAAGGAGTGGCTCGCGGCATGATAATGCTCTACGTCAACGACGTGGAGAACCTCAACGGACTGATTAGCAAACTAGAATCTATCGATGGAGTCGAAGAAGTGCACCGCATTTGAACGATTGAGCGACATCCTCGACACCCTCCGCCGCGAGTGTCCGTGGGACCGGGTGCAGACGATGAAGAGTCTGCGCTACCTCACCATCGAGGAGGTGCACGAACTCTCCGAAGCCATCGTCAGCGGCAACACCGACGACCTCAAGAAGGAACTCGGCGACCTGGCCATGCACATCCTCTTCTACTGCAAGCTGGCCGAGGAGGCAGGCCTCTTCACCACCGAGGACGTCTACAACACCATCTGCGACAAGCTCATCGACCGCCATCCTTTCATCTACCACCGCGACCAGTACCACGGTGAGAGTTGGGAGCAGCTGAAGATGCGCGAGAAAGACCGCCGCGGCGTTCTCGACGGGGTGCCCGACTCGCTGCCGTCGCTCGTCAAGGCCGTCCGCATGCAGGAGAAAGTGGCCGGTCTCAAAGACTATAAAGGCCTTAAGGACCCTAAGGAATTTAAAGGCCTTAACGACCTCAATCCTACCGAAGAGGAGTTTGGCGACTACCTCTTCGCCCTGGTCGACTGGGCCCGCCGCCACGGCATCAACGCCGACGACGCCCTCTGCGGTGCCAACCACCGCTTCAAACAGCAATACGAGGCGGCCTCGGAGAGGCCGCCGCACAACAGCCCCACGCAGGTGTAGTGCCGTGCGGGGGTGGGGGTCAACACCCCTCGGCGAGCCGAAGGCACGCCGCCAGCAAAGAAAGAAGAAAAGGAAAACAAACAAAACATAGATACATGGAATTTAAACTCAACACCATAGAAGAGGCTATCGAAGACTTCCGCGAGGGCAAGTTCGTCATCGTAGTCGACGACGAAGACCGCGAGAACGAGGGAGACTTCATCATGGCCGCCGAGAAGATAACCCCCGAGCACGTCAATTTCATGCTCAAGAACGGCCGCGGCGTGCTCTGCGCCCCCATCACCGAGCAGCGCTGCCACGAGCTCAACCTCGACATGCAGGTGCACGACAACACCTCGCTCCTCGGCACCCCCTTCACCGTCACTGTCGACAACCTCGAGGACGGCTGCACCACCGGCGTCTCCATGCACGACCGCGCCAGCACCATCCGTGCCCTGGCCGACCCTGCCACCCGTGCCGACCAGCTGGGTCGTCCGGGTCATATCAACCCCCTGCGCGCCCGCAACGGCGGCGTGCTCGTGCGTGCCGGCCACACCGAGGCCGCCGTCGACCTGGCCCGCCTCGCCGGCCTCTATCCTGCCGGCGCCCTCATCGAAATCATCAACGACGACGGCACCATGGCCCGCATGCCCCAGCTGCAGGAGGTGGCCAAACGCTTCGGCCTCAAGATAGTCACCATCAAAGACCTCATCGCCTACCGCATCGCCCACGAGTCGCTCATCCGCAAGGAACAGGAAGTCTTCCTGCCCACCCAATGGGGCAACTTTCAGCTTATCGCCTATACGCAGCTCGACAACGGCAACACCCACATGGTGCTCAAGAAAGGGGAGTGGGAGGAGGCCGAGCCCGTGCTGGTGCGTGTCCACTCCAGCTGTGCCACGGGCGACATCTTCGGTTCGTGCAAGTGCGACTGCGGCGAGCAGCTGCACCACGCCATGCAGATGATCGAGC
>CAMJJD010000002.1 GCA_946406015.1 uncultured Bacteroidales bacterium
CGGCACGTTCCATGGCGGCATGGAGGGTGTGCCCGAAGGTGAGTCCATCTTCAGCGAAGGTACCTGCACCATCACCTACGACAACAGCGAATTCGAGGTTGCCCTCGATGGTACGCTGAAGAATGGCAAAGAGTTGGCATTCAAGGTCAATGTGCCCAAGAATCAAGTGCAGATCAACTAAATGAAACGCTTCTGCATCCTGTCTCTCGCCCTCGTGTTGCTGTCGCTCTGCGGCTGTCGGCACGAGGGTGACGAGCTGAAAGTCATCTCGTTCAACATACGCTACAACGGTTGGGGAGACATCGACGGTGAGAACCGCTGGGCCAACCGGCGCGATGCCGTGGTGCGCATGATTCGCGAAGAGCAGCCCGCCGCCATGGGCCTGCAGGAGGCGCTGATCGACCAGCTGCAGTACCTCGACAGCTGCCTGCCGCAGTACCGCCGCATCGGCGTGGGCCGCGACGACGGCCGTGAGGGCGGCGAGTTCATGGCCGTCTACTACGACACCGCACGGCTGGAGCTGACCGGCAGTGACACCTGGTGGCTCAGCGACAGCGCCGAGGTGCCGTCCTACGGATGGGACGCCGCCTGCCGCCGCACCGTGACCCGAGCGGCCTTCCGCGACCGCAGGAGCGGACGGTGCTTCGACTATTTCAACACCCACCTCGACCATGTGGGACAGACGGCCCGCGCCGAGTCGGCCCGTATGGTGGCCGCACTCGTCGACGGCCACTGCTTCGACAAGCCGGCAATTGTGGGTGGCGACATGAACAGCACCATCGACGATACCATCTTCCACAGTCTCTACGCCGCTGGCCTGCAGGACGCCCGCACCCTGACCGACAGCACCAGCCATGCCATCACCTACAACGCCTTCGGCCAGAACGAGGGCAAGGTGATAGACCACTTCTTCGTGCGCGACATGAAAGTGCTGCGCTTCCGCACTCTCGACGACGACTATGGTGTGCCCTACATCTCCGACCACTACCCGATAGAGGTCACCATTAGCATCTGACCGTTCCCCCGGACATAAAACCAATTGCCACTCTCTGCCGCAAACTTGCGGCGGGGGTAAACTCAAAAATACAATTAATATGAAGAAAGCATTTTTAACCCTCGCGGTGCTGTGCGCCGTGGTGATGATGGCCGGATGCAAAGGAGGCATCGACTTTGCCAATATCCAGGAGTACACTGCTTCAGACGATGAGCACTTAACCGTGGACTCCATCAACGGATATTCCACATTCTCGGCCGACGGCAGGTTGGTTGTCATCCCCGAGGAGATTACGCGGGAGCAGTACGAACGGCTGCTCACCGACAGATACACGGTGCAGCCAGTGGCCGTCGACACGGGTTCTTCGCTCTACGCAGAGTTGTATCAAAAGGGCAGTCAGAACGCTATTCGGTACTACTTGGAGCGTGATATTGGGGAAGAGGGGGAAATGCTGGAAAAAATACTTGTAGAGAGCGATTACATTCCCATCTACCATTATCCCGAGACCAAGCAGTACCGGTTCGCTCTGTGGGCGCCAATGACTTACGAATCGTTTATGATGACAGAGGATGGCATTGTCGATTCCACCTTCATGCAGTCGGAGACGAGCACCTACGGAACGAACGGTGTTTTTGTCGGTCAGCAAGGGACCGACTGCGACTTCCACGGAAACCTTTGGTTCTATTGGCACGACGTTCAGCGGCACCATATGATCCCGCTGTGCCACTATATGGACTACCGCTGGAGCGAAGATGTAGAGGATTTCAACATCCGCTGGATAAGTGATAATGAATTGTTGGTGTCGGCAGTCTCCACCGGAAACGGCGGGCAATGGGCTGGCGGATACAAGCCGACGACCCTCGCCCCAGACGGAACCCCCGTTTATTATAAACTAAAAATCACAATCAGATAGTTTGACGGCGCCAGTTCCAACGGTTTTGAAGACGCAGGTTGCGAAAGGGCCTTTCGGATTGATAGGCTTTGGGCGACAATAACGAGCGAGGCTCCACCATTCGGTGGAGCCTCGCTGTATGTAGAATGTAACCAGCGTAGCAGAGCGCGGTGCTTACTCTTCCTCGTTGGCGGCAAAACTTCACTGGAGTTTTGCTCATCGTAGGCCTTGAGGAGGGCCTGCTTTTACACCAAATATGAAATAATTCTATGACTTATTTTGCACCAAATACAGATTATTGTGCCAATAAATCTTACACCAAATTGAGAAATTAGTGTTATCAGTAACCATCCCAAATCTGTCAACTAATTTCAGAGAAATTCAGAGTAAACCTTTTTCAGTCGAAAACCCCGGTGAATGACAACAAAAAACAGTCGATAATTATTAACCCGTCAACATGATCCAGTCGCAGGACACAAAAGTGACAACCTAAATCACCAAATCACATAATATGAAGAAAGAAGGAACACTATATTTAGTATAGAGTTACCATATTGTCACCCAAAATGGGAACAACAGGGGAGCAATAGGGGAGCAAAACCAATAGACTGCTATGGCCCTATTATACAAGTGTTTTTATCATTTTCTGTTGACCGCGACAGCCCATAGGACGGGTGTGCAAGAAACTCACGATAAGCGGAGCAAAAGAAAAAGGGATGCTCAAATTGGAGCATCCCTTGCTGTTTTGTCGATGTCGCGGGGCAGGGATACGGCTGCGTAGCCATATTGCCCAGCGAGGGCACTCGCCGGTTACTCTTCCTCGGCGGCGGCTTCCTCGTAGGCCTTGAGGAGGGCCTGCTGGACGTCGGCGGGGACGAGCTCGTAGCTGCTGAAGGTCATGGTGAAGGTACCGCGGCCGCTGGTGAGGGAGCTCAGGGCGGTGCAGTAGCGGTTCATCTCGGCCAAGGGGGCCTTGGCTTTCAGCGTGGTGTACTTGCCTTCGGCATCCATGCCCATGACGATGGCGCGGCGACCCTGCAGGTCGGTCATCACACCACCCTGTGCCTCGGTGGGCACGGTGACGGCGATGTCGTAGATAGGCTCCTTGATCTTCGGGGCAGCCTGCTTGAAGGCCTCGCGGAAGGCGGTACGGCCGGCAATCTTGAAGGCCGTCTCGTTGGAGTCCACGGGGTGCATCTTACCGTCGTAGATGTTGACGACGATGTCGCGGGCGTAGGAACCGGTCAGAGGACCCTGCTCCATCTTCTCCATGATACCCTTGAGGATGGCGGGCATGAAGCGGGCGTCGATGCAGCCGCCGACGATGCAGTTGTTGAAGACCAGTTTTCCGCCCCAGTCGAGGGTGTATTCCTGCGTGTCGCGGATGGGGTACTTGGTCTGGTTGGGCATGCCTTCGTAGTAGGGCTCGATGAGCATGTGCACCTCGCCGAACTGGCCGCTACCACCGGACTGTTTCTTGTGGCGGTACATGGCCTCGGCGCTCTTGGTGATGGTCTCGCGGTAGGGGACGTTGGGAGCGGTGAAGTTCACAGCCAGCTTGTACTGGTTCTCGAAGTACCACTTGACGGTGTTGAGGTGGAGTTCGCCCTGGCAGCCGAGGATAACCTGGCGCAGTTCGCGGCTGTTCTCAAGGGAGAGGCTGCGGTCGTAGGTGGCGAGGTCTTTGAGTGCGGCACCGACTTTCTCATCGTCGTTGCTGTTGGCGGCCTTGACGGCTACGGTATAGATGGGGGTGGGGAACTCGATTTCGACAACGGCGTCGTCGGTGTTCTTGGCAGTGGTGAGGGTGTGGTTAATCTTCACATCCTTCAGCTTGATGGTGCAGACGATGTCACCGGCGCAGGCTTTCTCAACGCGCTGGCGGTTGCTGCCGCTGCACACGAGGACCTGGCTGACGCGCTCCTTGCTCTGGTTGCAGGCGTTGACCACATCCTGGGCCTCGGCCAGCTCGCCGTCGAAGATACGGAGATAGCTGATCTCACCGAGGTTCTTGTCCTTGGCGCTCTTGAAGCAGAAAGCCACGGTGGGGTTGGCGCCGTTGCACTTCAGCTCCTTGCCGCCTTTGGTCTTCTTGGCGTCGGCCACCTCGCAGGGGGCGGGGACGTTCTGGCAGATGAACTCGAGCAGACGGTTGACGCCGAAGTTCTCCTTGGCGCTGGTGCAGAGGATGGGGAAGAGGTCGCGCTTGTCGATAGCAAGCTTCAGGGCCTGGGTGAGTTCCTCGGGGGTCAGGTCACCGTTCTCGAAGTATTTCTCCATGAGGGCGTCGTCGGCAGCGGCGGCTTCCTCGACGAGGGCCATGCGCATCTCCTCGGCCTTGTCGGCATACTGGGAGGGGATGTCAGCCTCGGTGTACTTACCGTCGGTGAAGGTGTACATCTTGTTGGCCACGATGTCGACCACCTGGTTGAAGCCGAGACCGGCGTTGGTGGGGAACTGGAGCACGGTGCACTTGCCACCGAAGAAGTCCTTCAGCTGATTGACGGCGTCGTCGAAGTTGGCCTTCTCGGCGTCGAGGTGGTTGACGACGAAGAGCATCGGGGTGTCGAGCTTGGCAGCGTAGCGGTTGGCAATCTCGGTGCCGACCTCGACGCCGCTCTGGGCGTTGACCACGACGACGGCGGCCTCGACCACGTTGAGGGCGCTGTCGAGCTCACCCTGGTAGTCGGCGAAGCCGGGCACATCGAGGATGTTCACCTTCTTGCCGCCGAACTCGGTGTACATGAGGGTGTTCTCCACGGAGTAGCCGCGGTCGTGCTCGATGTCGCGATAGTCGCTGATGGTGTTCTTGCTGTCCACGGAGCCACGACGGTTGATAAGGCCGCCGCAGAATGCCATGGCTTCAGCCATAGAGGTCTTGCCGGATTTGGCGCCGCCCACGAGGGCGATGTTGCGGATGTCCTGAGTCTGATAAATTTTCATTGTTATCGTTATTATTTATTTTTATTTCTATAGACCTGACTACTAGTGCACTAAACGCCGTCGTCAGGGCTGACGGCGGTGTTCAATGAGACGGCAAAATTACAAAAAATATTTAATATGAGAGGAAAAAGTTTTATTTCATCCACCGCTTTGGGCTCGTCTGCATACTCGGTGGAAGAGAGGGCTTCTTTCCGCCATCTTTCTGCCTTCGGCACATTATCCGAGATATTCCCTAACGCATGTATTTCTGCCAGACGGACGGTAAATCGAAAAATATTCGTATCTTTGCATCCGATTTATGCTGAAAAAGGATGGAGAAGACAATCATAGCGGGTCCCTGCAGTGTGGAGGGTCGAGAGCAGCTGCGCGAGGTGACGGAGGCGTTGGCGGCGATGCCGTCAGTTACGATGATTCGCGCCGGCGTGTGGAAACCACGCACGCGGCCCGGTGCCTTCGAAGGGCTAGGCGAACCGGCTCTACGGTGGATGCAGGAACTCGCGGAGGAATATGGCGTGAAATATTGCTGCGAAGTGGCTCGTCCCGAACACGTGTCCCTATGCCGCCAGTACGGCATCAGCACCGTATGGTTGGGAGCGCGTACCACGGGCAACCCCTTCATGGTGGAAGAACTCTGTCAGTCACTGAAGGGCAGCGGCATGGCCGTCCTGGTGAAGAACCCCACTTCGCCGGACGCACGTCTATGGATTGGTGCCATCGAACGGCTGCAGGCTGCGGGCATCGCCGACATCAAGGCCGTACACCGTGGGTTCGCCATGTACAACAACCGTGGCTACCGCAACGCCCCGCTGTGGGAGGTAGCCCTCGAGTTGCGGCGCGAACTGCCTGAAGTGCCCATCCTCTGCGACCCAAGCCATATCGGGGGCCATCGCGAGTTGGTCGTCCCTTTGGCCATGGAGGCCCGTCAGCTTGACTACGACGGACTCATGGTCGAGGTGCATCCTCATCCCGACAGCGCCTTGACCGACAGCGCCCAACAGATGACGCCAGACGGCCTTTCCCAGCTGCTTGACGCCTACCTGGCCCCGACGGCCCCCAGCGACAGCAATGCCGACCCCCGGCTCACGCCCCTCCGGCAGCAGATTGACGACGTGGACCACGAGATACTCTCGCTCCTCGCCCGCCGCATGGAACTCTCCCGCAGTATTGCCACCATCAAGCACGACCGCGGCATGGCAGTATACCAACCCAAACGGTGGGAGTCCGTCATCACCAACCGCCTGCAGTTGGCCACCTCGCTGGGCCTCGACACCGAATTCGTCAAGGAGATGCTCGAGAAAATCCATGCCGAGAGCGTCCGCGTACAGCTCAAACTGTAGGGCGTCCGGGTCGCTTACGACTGCATGGTGAAGGCGATTTTGTCGGCGTTCATGCTGCGCGCCGAAGCATCGAAAATATCTTTATAAAGACCACCCTGACGGTACACCTCGTCGGGGCTGCCTTGTTGCACCACATGTCCCGTGTCGAGCACATAGAGGGCGTCGCTGTCGATAATCTGTCCTATGTTGTGGCTGATGACAATCACCGTACGGCCCTGCTTGATGGCATCGATGGAGTTCTTGATTTGCTCGGTGGCGATGGCATCGAGACTGGCCGTGGGCTCGTCGAGGAAGATGATGGGCGGGTCCTTGAGGAACATGCGGGCGATGGCGATGCGCTGTTGCTGGCCGCCGCTGAGTTGCTGCGCGTTGGTATTGAAGCCGTCGGGCAGAGCCATCACCTGATCGTATATGTAGGCACGACGGGCCGCCTCCATCACCTCGTCGTGGGTGGCTCCGGGGCGGCCGTAGAGGATATTCTCCTCGACGGTGCCGCTGAAGATATGGTTTTTCTGCAGCACCAGACCTATGCTGTCGCGCAGCACGCGTGTATCCCATTCGGCCAGCGGCACCCCGTCGAGGGTGATGGTGCCGCTGTCGGGATTGTAGAACTTGTCCAACAGGTTCACGATGGTGCTCTTCCCTGCCCCGCTGAGGCCTACAAGGGCCGTGGTGCAGCCTGGTTCAATGGTCATCGTGAGGTCACGGATGGCATGCGTGCCGTTGGGATAGGTAAACTCGACGTTCTTAAGTTCGAACCTGCCTTGCACCCTCTGTCCACTTTCCACTCTCCACTTTCCACTCTTCTCCACCTCCTCGTCGGCATCGAGGATACCGAAGAAACTCTCGGCATACACCAGCGCGTCGTTCAGGTCGTCATATATGCGGTGCAGCTGACGAATCGGAGCGCTGACATTGCTGAATAGCAGCACGTGGTACATGATCTTACCTATCGACATACCAGGATAGTCGGACAACACCAGATAAGCCGTCAGGATGATAATCAGCACGGTGCCAATCTGCTCCACGAAGGTCTTCAATCCCTCGTAGAGGAACGAGATGCGGCGCGTCTGTAGTTGCTGGTCGGTACTCTGCTCCTGCAGGGCGGCCTGCTTGGCGGCCTCCACGCGCTCGCGGTTGAACGACTTGATGACACCCATGCTCTCGATGATGTTCAGGATGCCGTGGCTCAGCTGCTGGTGGGTGCCGAACACGCGGTGGCGCCAGCCCTTCATGCGGCGACCCTGCACGGCGGTAATCCAGAAGTAAACCGGGATGATGGCTGTGGCCACGAGACCCACGTAGACATTGGCGGCATACATCAGCACCAGGGCCAGCACGGCACTGGTGAAGAGGGGCAGGATGTCGATGAAGAAATTCTTCACCGTGTTGCTGAGGCTCATGATGCCGCGGTCGATGCGGGTCTGCAGCTTACCAGGCTCGTTGCCATCGGCGCTGAAGAAAGCCATGCGGAACTGCAGTATACGGTCGACGATGCGGAGCGACAGGTCGCGGCTCACGTTGATGCGTATCTTCTCGCCGAAGATACGCTGCCCGAAGGTGATGAGGGCCGCCAGCACCTCCTTGCCGAGTAGAATGATGCTTATCGTAATCAGAATGCGAGCCGCCGCGCTCCACTGGAAGCCGCCGTCGAGGTGCAGCAAGGCGTTGATACGGTCCACCGCCCGGTCGAGCACCACGGCGTTCACCTGCGCCATGAGCGAGCCCACGAAGGTCAGCGCCAGCGTAGCAACCAGCAGCCAGCGGTAGGGCAGCACGAACGGCAGCAGCCTGCGCAGCAAGCCACCGATGCCCATCTTGCTCTCATTGTTCTGTTCCATTGCGGATGCAAAGATACATCTTTTTTACGACATACCGACTTTTTTTTCGTACCTTTGCACCCGCTATGAAGAGGACGCTATTATTGTTCATCCTGTTGCTGGGCGGTTGTTTATACGCCCAAGAAAGGCACTTGCAGCCCGGCGATCTACTGTTCTATTCCGATGCCGGCGGCATGGGCGATGCCATCAAAGAAAGTACAGGATGCTACACCCATGTGGCATTGGTAGTCGAGGTTGGCGATACTGCGTGGATAATCGACGCCACCCAGCGCTATGGCGTCAGCCGGCGCCCTTTCCTGCGTCGGCAGGAAAGCAGCATGAAGCCATACCCCGATATCTACCGCCTTGCCGTGCCCTTCGATACCGCAGCGGTCATCGCACGAGCAACGGCACTCATCGGTAAACCCTATGACGACGCCTTCCTGCCCGGCAACGACGCCTACTACTGCTCAGAATTGATTCAAGTAGCTTTTTGCAACTTCTTCCCATCGCAACCCATGAACTGGCGCGACAAGGACGGCAAACTCCCTCCCTACTGGATAGAACATTTCAAGAAACTCGGCGTACCTGTTCCTGAAGGAGTGCCCGGCACCAACCCCACCGACCTCTCACGGTCGCCGCTGCTGCACAAACTCTAAATTATCACTGGAAATCTCTCTTCCTGAAAAGAATCATCCATCCTTGCCAAAGAGAGGTATACTCGCCATTGAGGTACCACACCCGCCATGGCCGTATGCTCATCAAGTATTGTTTGAACTCCCTGACCAACGCATCGGTCAACTCCGGCATAGGATTGCTCTTATAATTGCTATACATAACCTCCACCTTAACGTCGGTCATATTGCCGAGTGAGTCGACGACCTCCCTGCTTACATATATGCCTATAACACTCAATGTGTCGAACACATGATATTTTTCAATCACCGGAAGGAAGCCTTTCCTGAATTCATACCATTTTTCCCGGGGAGCATCCTCGTCAAAGTAGAAACCGTCAACGACCATACGGTTGCGGTATAGTGTCCGTCCGACAACACGCCCTTCATTCACCTCAAGCATCATCTCTGTCTCGTAGTGCCGGTTCCAACCCGTGTGCTCATAGAATATCCTCTTTCCTCGCGTCAGTCGTATCGTGTCGGTGAGCCATGTGGCCACAATCTTGCCGTCGCGGTAATAGTTGCCGAACACCTCGCGCATCGTTTCCGTCGACAGAGACATCTCATAGTCTTTCATGTATGTGGAGTCTTCATAGACCGTACACACGATGCTGTCGAGCACCAGCCACTCGCCGTCGAGGCTCCAGCAGCCAACAAAGCGATCCCAGTTGCCGGTCGACTCCTGTACAAGCTCCGGCAATCGAGCCTGCAGGTTGACATAAAGTATTGAATCTGCCCCCACAGGGCGCCCCATCAGCCACCATCGCTGACCGTCAATGTAAACAATGTCGCTCGCCTGCCCCGTGGCGAACACCATCATCGGGGCCAACGCCATTGACAAAAGCAGAAGCAACCGTTTCATATCTCAGTAATTGTCGTGCGGCATATTCCGGTAGTCGTCGAAGAGCTGCAGGCAGGCCTCACGGTCCACCTCGGTGAGGTAGTCGCCCAGGCGGTCGCGCCCTTGGAAGAGGTCGTTGAATTTGCCGTCGCGGAAGCCGATAAGGGCGTTGTCGGCGATGGTGCATCCGTAATACACCCTGCGGATATTGGCCCACATGCAGGCGCAGAGGCACATGTGGCACGGCTCGCCGGTGGTGTAGATGTCGCAGCCCGAAAGGTCGTATGTCCCCAGCCGACGGCAGGCATCGCGTATTGCCTCCACCTCACCATGGGCGGTGGGGTCGTTCTTGCCGAGCACGCGGTTGTGGCCGAAGCCTACGGCCTTGCCGTCCTTCACCACCACCGACCCGAAGGGGCCGCCGTCGCGGTGCTCGATGCCCGTCCTGGCCTCGTCGATGGCCAGCTGCATGAATCTGTCCTTCGCAGCCATGGCTTACTGGTTGGCGTACTGCTGCACCTCGTCGTGGAAGAACTCCAGCTGGATACCCGCCTGGCGGAACAGTTCCTCGCTCTCGGCACCGGCGTGGTACTTGCGCTCGCAGACCACCCGCTTGATGCCACAGTTGATAATCAGCATGGCGCAGGTGCGGCAGGGCGTCATACGGCAGTAGAGCGTGGCACCGTCGAGGGCGATGCCGCGGCGGGCCGCCTGGCAGATGGCATTCTGCTCGGCATGCACGGTGCGCACACAGTGGGTCGAGATATGGCCGTCGGCGTCGATGGTCTGGCGGAAAAGGTGCCCCACCTCGTCGCAGTGCGGCAAGCCGGCGGGCGAGCCGACATAGCCGGTCACCAGCAACTGACGGTCCTTGACGATGACGCAGCCCGAGCGGCCACGGTCGCAGGTGGCGCGGCGGGCGGCGGCGTTGGCCAATTCCATGAAGTATTCGTCCCACGACGGACGGCGGTAGGTAATCTGCTGCAGCACCTCCTCCACCTGCCGGTTGAGGTCGTCGATGGTGCCCCCGTTGTCAAAGCGGAAGTCGGCCTGCTCGATGCAGTACTTCAGATTCTGCTTGTTGGGGTCGGTATTGTCCATCTCGCGCTGTTCGTTGGCGATGAAGGTGTCGTAGTCGATGTGGTCGGTCTCCGAGCCGCGCAGCACGGCGCGCTCATAGCGTACCCGCGGGTCGGCGTCGACGGCAAAGAGGTAGAAGCTTTGCTTGCCGCGCAGGGCCTGCACTTCGCCAGGGGTGCGCACACTCTCGATGATACAGTTGCAGCCCGAAGCGGAAGCCTTCTCGTACAGCTGCTCCACAATCCACGACGGCGAATGCTGTGCCCGCAGGTCGTTACCTACGGCAGTCATCGTGTCGCGGTTCACCTCCAGCCCGCGGCGCTTGATTTCCTCGGTGAGGAAGGCCCGCACCGAATAGTGCACAAAACCACGGTTCTTGACAAGATAGTCGACGATGGTGCCCTTGCCGGCACCGAGCGTCCCAGTGATTCCGATTGTGATCATTGTCGTCTTAGTTTCAAAAGGTAACGTCGATCCAGCGTTATTATTGTGCGCCTCGGCCTCCAAAACGTCCTTTTCGGCAAAAATATCTGTATTATATACAATAAAGAGTGGTTTTCCCGCGTTTTAACGCGCATGAGAGTACTGCTGATCGTGGTTGCCGTGCTGTTGTTGACGGCGGTCGTGGGCGTGATCTGGCTCACCGGCAAGCCGCACGTCACCCCCCTGCTGCCCCCCGACGAGGAGCAGGCGCTGGACGCCCTGCTGCCTCCCGGCGTGGAACGGGGCAACCACATCACGACCTACGCCAGCCTTGGCGCCATGTACGACACCCTGCTCGCCGACATCGCGGGCGCCCGACAGCACATACACCTTCAATTCTTCAAGTTCGAGGACGACGCCACCGCCCACGAGGTGGGCGACGCGCTGGCGGCCAAGGCCGCCGAAGGGGTCGAGGCGCGCCTGATGTACGACGACTTCGGGTGCCAGCCGTGGAAAGGCTACTACCGCCAGCTGGAGACGCGCGGCGTGGCCACGGCCGGCTTCGGTCGCGTGCGCTGGGCCTGGGTGCGCAAGACCGACTACTACCGCAACCACCGCAAGTGCGTGGTCGTCGACGGACGCATCGCCTACCTAGGCGGCATCAACATCGCCGACCGGTACCTGCACGGCCTGCCGTGGGGCTGCTGGCGCGACACGATAATCCGCATCGAAGGCCCGGCTGCCCTGGCGGTGCAGCGGGCTTTTGCCGCCGACTGGCGCCATGCGGGCCGGGGGCTGCTGGCCGACCGGGCCTACTTCCCGGCCGTGGCGCCGGCGGGCACCCTGCCACTGCACCTGATCACCTCGGGGCCCATCGGCCAAGGGCCCACCATCATGCACCACACCATCGGCATGCTCGACGCGGCGCAACGCTACGTCTGGTTCGAGTCGCCCTACTTCATACCGCCCGCTCCCCTGCGCGAGGCCCTGCTGCGGACCGCGCGCCGCAGCGTCGACGTGCGGGTGCTGCTGCCCCCGCGGGGCGACCGCGGCGAGGTCACCCAGTGGGCATCGAAGAGCTACCTGGCCGAGATGATGGACGCCGGTGTACACTTCGGCTTCTACCAGCCGGGCTTCCTGCACTCCAAGCTGGTGGTCAGCGACGACCGCGAAGCCATGGTGGGCTCGTGCAACATCGACCCCCGCAGCTATCTCCTCTGCCAGGAGGTGGCCGCCGTGGTGGACGATGCCGCCTACGCCGCCGAGTTGCGCGACCTCTTCCTGGCCGACGAGGCGCAGTCGATCCCCGTCGACCCCGCCCGCTGGGCACAGCGCCCCCTCGGCGAGAAAGCCATGGAGCAGCTGGCACGCCTGGCGGCCTCCCAGTTATAAACGAACGAAAATAAACATCCTATGGAACACCAATCGAAACAAGCCCAACGCATCCAGACCTCGTTCATCAACGGAGTGGAACGCAAAGCCCTCGTGTGGCTGGCCGAACGACAACCCCGCTGGGTGACGTCGGACTTCTTGACCCTCGTCGGCACCTTCGGCGCCCTGCTCGTCGGCGCCGGCTTCGTACTGACCTTCTACAGCATCAACTGGCTCTGGCTCAGCATCGCCGGCCTGGCCATCAACTGGTACGGCGACTCGCTCGACGGCACCCTGGCCCGCGTGCGCAACAGCCAGCGCCCCATCTACGGCTACTACATCGACCACACGATCGACTGCATCAACGAGGCCCTGATGTTCATCGGCGCGGGCCTCTCGCCGCTGATGAACCTCCACCTGGCCCTTGCGCTCTTCATCCTCTACCTCTTCCTGACCATCAACGTCAGCATGAACGCCCACCTCAAGAGCGAGTTCCGCCTGACCTACGCCAAACTGGGCCCCACCGAGTTCCGCATATTGATCGCCCTGAGCTGTCTGGTGCTGATAGCCTTCCCCACGTGCGACGTCTTCACCCTCAGCGTCCGCCTGCTGGGCCACACCACCGTCCTCTCCACCCTCGACCTGCTGGCCCTCTTCCTGGTGGTGCTCCTCACGGGGATCTACCTCTGCACCATCGTCAGCGACGCACGCAAGTACGCCAAGATCGACCCGCCGAAGCCGCGCCGCTGACGACAGTCGGCAGCGGCGTCAGCACTTGTAGTGGTACTGCAGCTGGGCCAGCTCCTCGTTGGCCTTGACAATCTTTTTCTTCAGACCAGCCTTATAGGCGGTGAGCTTCTGCATCAGGGCGTCGTCGCCGAGGGCCATCATCTGCATGGCCAGGATGGCGGCATTCTGGGCGCCGTTGATGGCCACGGTAGCCACGGGGATTCCCGGAGGCATCTGCATGATGGCGAAGGTGGCATCCAAACCCTCGAGGCAGGAGCCTTTGATGGGCACGCCGATGACGGGCAGCGGCGTTTCGGCGGCGATGACACCCGGCAAGGCGGCGGCCATGCCGGCACCGGCGATGATGACCTTGATGCCGCGTCCCTGTGCATTGCGGGCGAACTCGCTCACCTCGGCAGGTGTGCGGTGGGCCGAGAGGGCGTTGACCTCGAAGGGAATCTCCATCTCCTCAAAGAACTGGCAGGCTTTCTCCATGACCGGCAGGTCGGAGGTCGAGCCCATGATGATGCTGACGACTGGTTTCATATTGCGGTTTCTTATTTATGAATTCTAATTTCTAAGTGTTTATACAACGGATGAGCGGATCTATTATTGTATGGCATGCAATATTTTCGACGGACTTCCCGTTATTTCGATTATGAAACGATGGTTCGTATGGATACTTATAGGCTGTGCGGCCGCGTCAGCGGCCGCACAGCAGAGCTCCCTGCTGCTGAGCGAGTTGCTCTTCCAACCCCGCAGCGGCGAGGCAGAATACATCGAGCTCTACAACCCCGGCGACACCCCGCTGCAACTGGCCGACTACCACATCGTGCGGGTGCTGCACGACAGTCTCGCCACCCACTATCCCCTGCCGACACATACCGTCTCGCCACATACCTACGTGGCTCTGAGCAAAGACATCGCCTCGGTGCAAGCCTGCTACCACATCCAGCCCGGCGCAGTCCTGATTGAATGCAACCTGCCGCCCTACCCCAACGACGGCGGCAGCGTCGTCGTCAGCACCGTCGACAGCACCGTCGTGGACCGGCTGGACTACAGCCCATCGATGCACAGCCGCCTGCTGCGCAACAAGGCGGGTGTCAGCCTGGAACGCCGCAGTTTCGACCGCCCCACCAACGAACCGTCCAACTGGTTCTCCGCCAGTTCGACCGCTGGCTACGGCACCCCCGGATATACCAACTCACAGAGCACCGAATGGCTTGTAGAGGAGAATGCTTTTGAGTTCAGCTCCACCCTCGTCTCACCCGACGGCGACGGCTACCAGGACGAGTTGGAAATCACCTATCGTCTGGACGACGGCGATTTGGCCGCCCGCATCGAAGTCTACGATGTCCGCGGCCAACTGGTGCGACGCCTGCTGAACAATGCCTTGCTAGGCATCCACGGCACCCTTATCTGGGACGGCTGTGGCGAGAACGGACAACGGCTACCCGAGGGACAATACATCGTCCAAATCATCGTCTATGACACCTCCGGCACCCGCCAAACCATCCGTCGTGCCGTCGCGATGGTGCTCCATTAACGACCGCTGATAGCCAATCAATTAATTACAGTTCTTTAGGTGTTCTTTACAAAATCGTAAAGAACACCTAAAGAACTGCAAAACAACAGTAGCAGTAAAGAGGAGATACCTACTTTCCCAACTTACTGATTCGAAGCAGGCTGGGCTGAGGTGTTAGGAGCATCCAACTGGCAGTAGACCGAGTTGTTGGAGCGGAACTCGGGCACGATGCTCTTCATCTTGGCGACAATCTTCATATCATCCATCGTCTCCAAGATGTCCCAAAGCTCACTATATTCGCGGTTCACCTCGTCGACAGGATAGCGCCGCACCTGGGCGTGCATAATCTTGGGATGGTAGGTGGGGATGGTGTTCTCCTTGGTGGCCAGCAGTTCCTCGTAGAGCTTCTCACCCGGCCGGAGGCCAATCTCCTTGATTTCAATACCCGAACGACCGGAGAGCTGTATCATCTTGCGGGCCATGTCGTAAATCTTGACCGGCTTGCCCATGTCGAAGACGAAGATGTCGCCGCCTTCACCCATGGCACCCGCCTCGAGCACCAGATTGCAGGCCTCGGGGATGGTCATGAAGAAACGGATGATATCTTTGTGCGTGACCGTCAGCGGGCCGCCGGCGGCAAGCTGCTTTTTGAAGAGCGGTATCACCGAGCCGTTGCTTCCCAGCACGTTGCCGAAGCGGGTGGTGACGAAGCGGGTCTGCTCGGTCGAGCGGCTCTGGATGTAAATCTCCGCCATGCGCTTGGTGGCACCCATGACGTTGGTGGGGTTGACGGCCTTGTCGGTCGAAATCATGACGAACTTCTGCACACCGTATTGGATGGAGAGGTCGGCCAGGTTGCGCGTGCCGAACACGTTGATATAGACCGCCTCGTAGGGGTTCTCCTCCATGAAGGGCACATGCTTGTAGGCAGCAGCATGGTAGACCAGCTGTGGATGGTATTCCTCGAAGACCTCTTCCATGCGGGCACGATCCTTGACATTGGCGATGACGAAGGCCATGCGGTCGAGCTGGCTGTTGTAGGTGTTGCGCATCTCAAACTGCAGGTCGTACATCGGGCTTTCGGCCTGGTCGAGCATAACCACCTTGGCCGGCTGGTAGCGCATCAGCTGGCGGCATATCTCGCTGCCAATCGAGCCGGCGGCACCGGTGACCAGCACCACCTTGTCGACCACCTCGCGCACAATATTGACGTTGTCCATCTTGATGGGCTCGCGCTCGAGGAGGTCCTCAATCTTGATGTCTTCAATCTGGTTGGCCGAGAAAGAGCCGTTGAGCCACATGCTGACATGGGGCGTGGCCTTGACGGTGAGTCCCAGGTCGAGGGCGCGGTTGGTGATGGCCTGTTTGTGCATCGTGCGGATGGTCGGGATGGCTATAATCAGCTGGCTGACATTCTTCTGTTTGACAAACTTCGGCTCCAGCACATTGCGCACGCGCATCACCGGCACGCCGTTGAGGGCTTGGTTCACCTTCGACATGTCGTCGTCGATATAAGCCACCACGCGATACTCAGTGTGGACATCCTGCTGGAGGGCGTTGTAGGCGATGATACCGGCCGCACCGGCGCCGTAGATGACCACGTTCACCTCGGGACGGCGACGGCGGAAGTAGTCGTTATAGATGCGCTGCAAAGTCAATCGCTCGAGAATCATCAACACCGCCAAAAGCGAATAGACCATGAATATCTCGCGGTAGGCAAGAAGCCACTGTGCGGGGACTGTCTGCGGCTCGAACTGGTTGTTCAAGAAGTTGACTATGATATAAAACACCGCCACACCGATACATGCGAGCAACACTCTCCAGATGTCGCTCATGCCTGCATGACGGATAATGCCCCGGTAGGAACCGGACAGCAGGAAGGCCAGCAGCGTAAGTATCAGCGCCAGCACAAACTTAATCATCAACGCATTGATGGTAATATCATCACCACGGTTGGCCACATAGTGGAACAGCACCGTCACCGTGAAGGCGATGAGGAACAGCAGTACGTCGAATAGGAATATCACCCATTGCGACACCGTCGAGTGACGGTATTTCTTCACCAAGTTAAACGTATAACGCTTGATAGGATTTTCCATATCTGTTGATTTTTATAGTCTTGCATCAATGATTTCACGAGGCAGGATGCCTTTGACGTCGTAGATGACGCCGGGTTGCGGCACCATTGCCCTGAGGTCGAGCGCGCGGAACTGGTCGTGCGCTACAGCGAGGATGGCGGCATCGAACGGCCCTTCCGGACAGCAGTCGCTGACCATCGGCCACCGGCCGCTCTTCACCCAGGGGTCATATACGGTAATGTCGGAGGTGTACTCCCGCAGGGTGTGGTAGATGTCTATCACCTTGGTATTGCGGGTGTCGGGACAGTTCTCCTTGAAGGTGAAGCCCAGAATGAGGATGCGGCTGTCCTTGACCGGCACCCCCTTGAGGTTCATCTGGCGGATGGTTTGATTGGCTACATAGGTACCCATCGAGTTGTTCAGACGACGGGCGTTGCTCATCACGCGCGGCAGCACGCCGTAGAGCTGCGAGCGCTCGATGAGGTAGTAGGGGTCGACCGAGATGCAATGGCCGCCCACCAGGCCGGGCTGCATCGGGATGAAGTTCCACTTGCTGGCGGCAGCCTCCAACACGTCGCGCGTGTCGATGCCCATGGCGTTGAATATCTTGGCCAGCTCGTTGACGAAGGCGATATTGACGTCGCGCTGCGAGTTCTCGATGATTTTCGAGGCCTCGGCCACCTTGATGCTCGGGGCGCGGTGGGTGCCGTTCAGCAGAACGCTGTTGTAGAGCCGGTCGATGAGGTCGGCCGCCTCGGGCGTGGAACCCGATGTGACTTTCTTGATATGTTCCACGGTGTGCTTCTTGTCGCCCGGGTTGATACGCTCGGGCGAGTAGCCGCCGTAGAAGTCTTTGTTCAACGTGAGGCCGCTGACCTTTTCCACCACCGGCAGGCAGGACTCCTCGGTGACGCCGGGGTAGACGGTGCTCTCGTAAACCACGATACCGCCCCGTCGTATGGCTCGTCCCACCACCTTGGAAGCGCCCACGAGCGGACGCAGGTCAGGACGGTTGTTGTCGTCGACCGGCGTAGGCACGGCCACGATATAGACGTTACAGTCCTTTATCTCCGCCTCGTCGGCGGTGCAGCGGAAACCATGTTTGTCTATGGCCTCATGCAGCAAGGCGTCGTCCACCTCGAAGGTGTCGTCGTGTCCCTGCATCAAACGCGCCACGCGGTCGGCCTTGAGGTCGAAACCCACAGTGGGATACTTGGTGGAGAAGAGACGCGCCAGCGGCAGGCCCACATAGCCGAGGCCCACCACGCAGATACGTATATCACTCAGGTTCATCATACAGCAAGATTGTTTAAGCACCGTCGCACACCGTCGGTCCAATAGGGTATTTCTTGGTGGAAAGTCTGCTTGAAGAGCGTCTTGTCGAGCACCGAATAGGCCGGGCGTTTGACCGGCGAGGGGTATTCGTCGCTATGGCACGGAAGTATGCGGCAGGCGGTATGCCCGCTCTGACGGGCTATCTCGTGGGTGAAGTCGTACCAGCTGCAGACACCCTCGTTGGCGAAATGGTAGACGCCCTCGTGCTCCGCATAGTCGCCGCTCTCGATAATCTTGAACACCGCCTGCGCCAGGTCGCCGGCATAGGTGGGCGTGCCCACCTGGTCGAAGACCACCCGCAGCTCCGGCTTCTCGGCCGTGAGGCGCAGCATGGTGAGCAGGAAATTCTTTCCATACTCGCTGTAGAGCCACGAGGTGCGGAATATCAGATGACGGCAACGGCAGGCGGCCTGTTCGCCGGCCAGCTTGGTGCGCCCATAGGCGCCGGTGGGATTGGCAGGCTCCTGCTCGGTGCAGGGGGTGTTGTTGCGGTTGCCGCCGAAGACATAGTCGGTGGAGAAGTGTATCAGCGTGCCCCCCACCCTGTGCATGGCGTCGGCCATGATGCCCACGGCATCGGCGTTGATGCGGAGCGCTGTGGCCTCGTCGCTCTCGGCGCGGTCCACATTGGTGTAGGCGGCACAGTTGACGATGAGCCGCACGGCGTGGCTGTCGACAAACGAGTTCACGGCGCCGGCGTCGGTGATGTCCAGTTCCTCCACATCGGTGAAGCACCAGTCGTGCCGCGACTGCGGGGAGAGCAACCGGAAGTGTGTGCCCAGCTGGCCATTGGCGCCTGTGACAAGTATATTCATTCGAAGGGGGTGATAAAGTCTTTAAACAATGGGGGATGGCGGTCCTTGTCGGAGAGGATGACCTTGTCGGCGGGCACCTGCCAGTCGATGGCCAGCGTGGGGTCGTCCCACGCGATGGCGCCTTCGCTCTCGGGATGGTAGAGGTTGTCGCACTTGTATTGGAACACAGCCGACTCGCTCAATACGGCAAAGCCGTGGGCCATGCCCTGCGGCAGGTAGAACTGGCGATGATTGTCGGCGCTGAGCTCGGTGGCCACATAGCGGCCATAGGTGGGGCTGCCCTTGCGGATGTCGACCGCCACGTCGAGCACACGTCCTTCCACCACACGCACCAGCTTGGATTGCGCATAGGGAGGACGCTGGAAATGCAAGCCGCGCACCACGCCGTAGCACGAGCGCGACTCGTTGTCCTGCACGAAAGTGACGTCGGCCACCTCGCCGAAGTCGCGGGCGTTGTAACTCTCGAAGAAATAGCCGCGTGCATCGCCGAACACCCGTGGCTCGATGATGACAACGCCCTCAATATCTGTCTTGATTACGTTCATCTCAGTCAATCAGCTTCATCAGGTACTGCCCATATTGGTTCTTGATCATAGGTTGGGCCACCCGGCGGATGTCGTCGTCCGAGAGCCAGCCGTTCTCGTAGCCGATGCTCTCGAGGCAGGCCACCTTCAGCCCTTGGCGCTTCTCGATGACCTCGATGAAAGTGGAGGCCTCGGCCAGCGAGTCGTGCGTGCCGGTGTCGAGCCAGGCAAAGCCGCGACCCATCAGCTGGACACTCAACTCGCCATCCTGCAGAAACACCTGGTTGACAGAGGTAATCTCCAGCTCGCCACGTGCCGACGGCTTGATGCTCTTGGCCACCTGCACCACCTTGTTGGGGTAGAAATAGAGGCCCACGACGGCATAGTTCGACTTGGGTTCCTTCGGTTTCTCCTCGATGCTGAGCACCCGGCCCTCAGCGTCGAACTCGGCCACACCGTAGCGCTCGGGGTCGGCCACCCAATAGCCGAAGACGGTGGCGCGACGGTCAACCTCGACATTGTACACCGCCTGGCGCAGCATACGTCCCAGGCCGTTGCCATGGAAGATGTTGTCGCCCAGCACCAAACAGACGTCATCGTCGCCAATGAACTCCTCGCCGATGATGAAAGCCTGCGCCAACCCGTCAGGGCTCGGCTGCTCGGCATAAGAGAAGCGCACGCCGAAGTCCGACCCATCGCCCAGCAGACGACGGAAGCCGGGCAAGTCGTGCGGCGTGGAGATAATCAAAATGTCACGGATGCCAGCCAGCATCAAGACACTGATGGGATAATACACCATCGGTTTGTCGTAGATGGGCAAAAGCTGTTTGCTCACCCCCTTGGTGATGGGGTAAAGACGGGTGCCGGAACCGCCGGCCAATACAATGCCTTTCATCGATAGTCAATAATTATTTCTCCCGTTCTATCTCATACACAAATACTTAACTAAAATACCTCTCACAAACGGGTTTTGCAAAGATACAATTTTAAAACAAAATAACAAAATAAAAAGCGGATTTCCTTCAAAAAGGAGCCTCGCTGCCACAAGACATACGAGTCCGAAATACGAAATTAAATCGTGCACGACCTATCGAAGGCTCACCACCCAAGAACCACCATAGCAACACCGGCTCGACTCCGTAGTTTGTCCGTGCGCAGTCGGACCATCCTCGGAGTTGTTACGGAGATACTACGGAGAAACTACGGAGACGCTGCATTCAGAACACTGATTATCATTCGTTTACAGATAAGCAAATCACTATAAATGCTCTTTTTCAGGACTTTAATCCCACAAACGTCCTATTGCTTCCTTGCGACAAATGACATCGAGAGGGGTGTTTTGAGCATGTTCGAAGGACTTAATTTTGGTTAATTACATCGTGCACGATTTATTTACAACCAGTCGGAAGCCAGACGGTTTTCCCGCCGACTTGCCGACGAAACGGTTTTTGACGACGGAGACGACAGAGGGGACATTTTGCCTTCCGGGCGTCTGCCGGCGCTCTTTTTTGCAACAGAAAAGCGCTATCGGCATGCGAAAAGAGGTCGCCACAACGCACGGAATATCAATGATATTATGATATACGCGTGCGGAATATTGCTTTTTTTCATTGCCGATTAGGAAAATAGTCGTATCTTTGCAGTTCAAAATACTAAAGTAAACCGACATGATGAAGAAATCGTTATTACTGGCTCTGATGTTCTTTGCGCTGCTGCCGCTTTCGCTGATGGCACAGGCGCCCAACATGATGGCCATGGCCCAAGCCGAACTACAGAAACGTGGACTCAACGAAGCCGAGGTGCGTAGCCGCCTGCTGTCGGAGGGTATCGATGTGGACAACATCCCGCCCACCGAGTATGCCAACTACCAGTCGCGCGTCACCGACATCCTGAATAAGATGCAGGCCGAGAAAGCAGCCCAGAAGGCCGCCACCGCCGAGGCCAATCCTGCGGCTCCGGCCGTGAACACCTCGTCGCTCGACGCCTCCACGCCGACTTCGAGCGGGACGAACATCATCGCCACCGCAGCCAGCGAGGCACAGACGCCCAACGAATTTCCGCAAACCACTGCAGGTGAGGCCGCTGCCGAGGAAGCCCTCGAGGAGACGCTGAAAGAGAACAATGTCTCCACCACCGCCGGCGACGATATCTACGGCCACGCCCTCTTCACCGGCACCTCGATGGATGTGTTCCGCACCACCGACGGCGCCCAAGCCCCCGACACCTATGTGCTGGGTGAAGGCGACGAGGTGCACATCTCCATCTTCGGCTCGTCGCAGACCGAGATACATCAACGCATAGCCCCTGACGGCAGCATCCAGCCTGCCGGCGCAGCCAAGATATTCCTCAAGGGCATGACGCTGGCCCAAGGCCGTCAGGCCATCCAGAACAAGCTGAGCCAGCACTACGCTTTCCGTCCCGACCAGATTGCCGTCACCCTCACCACGGCGCGCACCATCAACGTGAGCATCTACGGCGAGGTGGGCGTGCAGGGCGGCTTCACCCTCTCGGCCCTCAACACGGCCTTCAACGCCCTGGCGGCCGCCGGCGGCCCCACGGCCATCGGTTCCATCCGTAACATCCAGCGTTCGCGCGGCGGCAAGACCGACCGACTGGACCTCTACCAGTTTATGACGGGCAACACCAAGAACGTGATGTTCGACCTGCAGAACGGCGACGTGCTCTTCGTCCCGGTGGCCAACAACATCGTGCGCATCGAAGGTGCCGTGCGCCGTCCCATGCGCTACGAAATGATTGAAGGCGAGACCCTCAAGGAGCTCATCGAGTATGCCGGCGGCCTCACCTATGACGTCTATCCCGACTTCATCCAGATTGAGCGCCGTCAGAACGACGAGCTGAAATACCTGGAGTTCAACCTCGACGAGGTGATGTCGGGCAAGTCGAAGGTGCACCTCGAGGGCGGCGACGTGGTCCGCATCAAGACCTCGAACCGTCCGATGGAGAACTACGTCTCCATCCGCGGCGATGTCTACTATGGCGGCAACTTCGACCTGGAGAAGAACAGCAGCCTCAAGACCCTCATCGACAAGGCTCAGCTGAAATACACGGCCCGCAAGGACTATGTCATCGTGGAGCGCACTAGCCCCGATGAGACGGTCGAGTTCCTCACCATCCCCTTCCCCGGCGAGAACGGCAACCCCGACTTCAAGCTGCAGGCCCGCGATGTCATCACGGTGCTCGCACAGGACAGCTACCTTGAGAAATGGACCGTCTCGGTCGACGGCGAAGTGCGCAACCCCTTCAGCCGCACCTTCGGTCTCAACGACCAGATGACCTTGGGCCAGGCCCTCGAATATGCCGGTGGACCCAGCCATTCGGCCCGTACCGACTATGTCTATGTGGAGCGCACCCGTCCCGACCTGACGGTCGAGGTGCTCACGCTCCCCTTCCCCACGCCTGAAAGCGAGTCGTTCAACTTCAAGTTGCAGGCCAGAGACAAGGTCCGCGTGCTCAGCCTCGCGTCGTTCCGCGATGTGGACGAGATTTCCGTCCAAGGCCAGGTCCGCGCCCCCTTCACCCGCACCTTCAGCCTGAACGACCGCATGACAGTGAGTCAGGCCATCGAATACGCCCACGGCCTCAAGCAGAGCGTCTTCCCCGTGGCCTACATCGTCCGCCGCGACCTGACGAACCCCGTCAAACGCCAGTACATCCGTGTGGACCTTGACAAGGACGGCGAGACCTTGCTGCAGCCGGGCGACCGTCTGAACATCTACGACAACACCACCTACACCAACGTGGGTGAGGTGCGTGTGAGCGGCGCCGTGAAGAACCCCGTGGGAACCACCTTCGACCCCTCGCTCACCGTGCACGACCTGCTGCTTATGGCCGGCGGCTTTGAAGTAGGCGCTGCCTATGACCGCGTGGAAGTGTTCCGCGTAAACATCGACAAGAAAGAAGAGGTGAAACTGGAGCAGATTACCCTGCATGTGGACGACAACTACAACCTCATCGAGGACAAGAAGGGTCCCAAGGACTTCCAGCTGCAGCCCTACGACCACATCGTGGTGCGTATGACCCCCAACTACACCAAAGGCCGCACGGTCGAGGTGAACGGCCGCGTCCGCTATCCTGGCGTCTACGTGCTCGAAGACAACAAGACCCAGCTGTGGGAAGTCATCAAGATGGCCGGCGGCCTGCTCGACGATGCCGACCCCTATTGCCGTCTGATGCGTACCCAGGGCCGCAATATCGGCAATATTGGTTTGAATCTCAAGAATGTGAAAAAACATCGTGGGCAGCTCAAACATGACCCCATCCTAATGGACGGCGACGTCATCAATATCGTACGCCGTGAGAATACCGTCAAGATTCGCGAAACCGGCACGCTGATGGCTCAGTATGTACCGGAGGAATACTCCTCGACAGAGAAAGTGCTGGTATACCAAGGCCGTCACACCGCCGCTTGGTATGTGAAACATTTCGCCGGCGGATTCGACAAGTATGCCAACCGCAAGAGTGTCACAGTAACCTATCCCAACAACCAGTCGGATGGTACCAAATACTTCCTCTTCTTCCGCCACACTCCCAGAGTGGAGCCCGGTGGCGTGATTACCATGCAGATGAATACCCAGAAGAAGATTGACGACTCGAAGCCGAAGGAGAAATTCGACTGGGGCAAAGAGGCGAGCAACATGATGAGCGCCCTCACCTCCATCATGTCCATCGTCATCCTCGTCAACACCATGAAGAATCTGAACAACTAGTCCTATGGAAGAAAATAGAAACAACACCACAGCCACGGCCGAGGAAGAAGGCGGCATCGACATCATGGCTCTGCTGCGTGGCCTGTGGGACGGTCGTAAAACCATCTTTATCTGCTTAGGTATTTTCATCGTGCTCGGCCTGGTGGCCGCCTTATCGATGAAACGCACCTACTCCGTCACCACCGTGATGGTGCCCCAGATGGGCGACGCCAAATCGGGATTGGGCGGCCTGGCCGCACTGGCCGGCTTCGACATGGGAGCTGCATCCAACAACGGAGAGCTCTCACCTCTTATCTATCCGCAGATAGTGAGCAGCGTCCCCTTCCGCCTCGAGATGATGCACACCCCGCTGCATTACCAGAAGTGCGACACGCTGATCAGCATGTTCGACTATGCAAAAGCCAAATACGAAAAGCCCTCTGTATTCTCCTATGTGATGAAATACACTATCGGTCTGCCGGGTGTAATTCTCGGTTCGCTCAGCAGCAAATCGAAAGAGGTGACCCTTCCCGGAGGGAATGGCACCGACGACGGCACTCCCAAACCTGTAGTGGTCAGCATGGATGAATACAAGATGCTGCAAGGCATGGGGCAGGTCATCTCCCTTGATGTCGACAAGAAAGAAGGCTATATCACCATGCATGTCAACGGCAGCGAACCTATACAGACAGCCGAATTGGCGCTGAAGGCCCAGCAGTTGCTACAGGACGAGGTGACCCGTTTCCGCACCGAGAAGTCGCAGAGCGAGTTGGAATATATCCAGGCCCGCTACGACGAGGCCAAGGCGGAAGCCGAACGCTACCAAATGGCATTGGCCGGTTCCAGAGACCGCATGCAGAATGTGGTCACCACTTCTTCCACCGTCGGAAAGGAGCGCCTGCAGTCGAAGTTCAACGTGGCCAACACCGTCTACCTCGAGATGGCCAAGCAACTGGAGCAGGCCAAGATGAAGGTGAAGAAAGACACCCCTGCTTTCTCCATCATTGAGCCTGTCACCCTCCCGATGAAGCCCTCCAACAGCCGAGCCAAGACCCTCATCATCTGGGTTTTCCTCGGAGTCGTCGTGGGCTGCGGCATCGTATTGGTCAAAGGCTACTGGCCCAAGCTGAAAGAGAAGTTCCAGAAACCCGAGACAGAGGAGTAATGACTCGTGCCCTTTGTCCGCGACATACTACGGCACCGCAGCCTCTCCATCGTAGGGATGGAAAAGAATACCGGCAAAACGGTATGTCTTAACTATATATTACGTCGGCTGAACGAGCTGGGGGCGCATGTCGGCGTCACCTCCATCGGGGTCGACGGCGAACAGGTCGACTCGGTGTTTGCCACGGCGAAGCCCGAGGTGACTCTGTACGAGGGCACCCACTTCATCACTTCTGAACAGCACTATATGAAACGGCAGACGGTCTCGGTACTCGAGGCCGTCGACAGCCATCGTACCGCCCTGGGACCGCTGGTCACGGCCCGCGTCCTTGTCCGCGGCAAGGCGCTCCTCTCCGGAGCGGCCACCACCGGAATTCTGCGCCGACATATCGAGCAGCTCAGCTCGAGGGGTGTCGACATCGCCATCGTCGACGGTGCACTCTCGCGACTCAGCCTTGCCTCGCCCACCGTCACCGACGCCATGATACTGGCCACCGGCGCCGCCGTGTCGGCCAACATAAAACAGCTGGTGAGCAAGACCAAGTTTCTATACAACCTCATCCTCCTTGACGAGACTACCCCGGCGTTGCGCGACCGGCTGAGCGGCATCCCCTCCGGACTCTGGGCTGTCGACAGCGACGGCGAACCTCATGACCTCGGCATCGCCTCGGTGTTCCTCATCGACCGCGCAGAGAAAGACATCCTGCGCTTCGGCAAGACCCTCTTCGCCTCGGGGGCGGTGAGCGACCGCCTGCTGCGAGTGCTGGCCGCCAAAGGCAGGGATATCACACTGATTACGCGCGACTTCACCAAGCTATTCATCACTCCTGAAGCCTACATGGAGTTCACCCGGCGCGGCGGACGGCTGATGGTGCTGCAACGCTCACGACTGATCGCCATCACCCTCAACCCCACCTCCCCCCAAGGATTCCTGCTCGACTCCAAGAGCACATGCGACGCATTGAGCGACGCATTGCAGACTCCAGTCTATGACGTGAAGAAGATTACACAATGAAGATTAAAGAGCTCATAAAACAAGACCCCGGATTCCAGTATGTCATCGACAACATGGAGTTCATGTCGTCGGCCGGCCGGCGCAAGACGCTCAATACCGAGTTCTGCACCGATGCTTCCGTCTTACAGGCGGAGTGGGACCGGCTCGAGAAGGCCATACAAGCCATCCGGGAATACAAATACAAAAAGCCATACATAGAGTTGCGTCATTGCCTGATGCAACTGCATGACCTGCAAGGCACGCTGGCCAACCTGGCCAACCACGCCACGCTGAACGAAGTAGACCTGTTCGAGCTCAAGAGCCTCTCCCTACTGGCACAAACGGCTACCGGAGCCATCGCCGGCCTGGAATTGAGCCGGATGCTCCCCCTGCCCAATACCAGCGAGGTGTTTTCCTTGCTCGACCCCGACCATACCGGCATAGCGAACTTCTACATCTACGACAGCTACGACGACCGTCTGACGCCTCTGCGGCGTGAGCTGAGCGCACTCCAGACCTCCGAGGGCGACCCCATCCGCATCAGCGAACTGCTCGCCCAGCAGAACGAGATTCAGAACGAAGTATGCTCCCGCCTCTCCGACCAACTCATCCCATGGACCGACACCTTGGTAACAGCCATGGAACAACTGGCTTACACCGACCTGCTGCTGGCCAAGGCCGAGTTGGCTATCGCATGGGAACTGACGCGGCCTGAAATTGGCGACCACATTGAATACACGTCGCTGGTCAATCCCCGCCTGAAGGAACGTAACGAGAAGGCGCACCTGCGCTACCAACCGGTCGACATTGCCGTACGCTCCGGCGTATGCCTGATTACCGGTGCCAATATGGCTGGCAAGACAGTGTTGCTCAAGAGTATCGGGACCGCACAAACGATGGCTCAATGCGGCATGTATGTGCCTGCATCCAAAGCTGTTGTCAAACTGGTCGACGGCATTGTCACCTCCATCGGCGACGAGCAGGACGAAATGAACGGACTCTCCTCCTATGCCGCCGAAATCATCAAGATAAGCAATATCCTCGACACTTGCCGCAGCCACGACATGCTCGTGCTCATCGACGAGCCAGCCCGCACCACCAACCCCATCGAAGGCAAGGCCTTGGTGCAAGCCATCGTCACGATACTCAACACGATGAACTCCATCACCCTCGTCACCACCCACTACAGCGGGCTGGGGAGCGTGGCCACCCGTCGCCTTCGCGTGAAAGGATTCGTCGAGGGCATGTCCGACGTACCCCTCACCCCACAGAATATCAACCGTTTCATCGACTACTCGCTCACCGAAGACACCAGCGACGACGTGCCCCACGAGGCCTTGCGCATCGCTTCCATCCTCGGCTGCGACCAGGAGATGATTTCCCTCGCAAAAGATAATATAAACCATTAAATAACATCATCATGAGCAGTCTTATCCTCACCCTCGTCATCGTGGCAGTCGTCGTACTGTTTATCGTACTGGTCTCCTACATCAAAGCCCCGCCTTCGGTGGCCTACATCGTCTCCGGTCTCAACCGCAAGCCACGTATATACATAGGTAAAGGTGGTCTGCGCGTTCCCTTGCTCGAACGCCTGGACAAAGTGTTCCTCGGTCAGGTGACAGCCGACATCAAGACAAGCCGCAGCGTACCCACCAACGACTTCATCAACGTCAACGTCGACGCCGTGGCCAAGATACAGGTCATCCCCGACATCGACGGTGTGCGACTGGCCGCCAAGAACTTCCTCAACATGAGCGGTGCCGACATCTCGAAGCAGGTCCAAGACAGCCTCGAGGGCAACATGCGTGAGGTCATCGGTTCCCTTTCCTTGCGCGATATCAATATCAACCGCGACAAGTTCTCGGACGAAATCATGACAAAGGCACAGAAAGACATGGAAGCTCTCGGCCTGCTCATCATCAGTTGCAATATCCAGAATGTCACCGACGAGAAGAATCTCATCGAAGACCTCGGTGCCGACAACACCTGGACTATCCGCAAGCAGGCCAAAATCAACAAAGCCAATGCCGAGCGCGACATCGCCATGGCCGAGGCACAGGCCCAGAAGGAGGCCAATGACGCGCAGGTCGACAGCCAGACCCAGATTGCCATCCGACAGAACGAGCTGTCGGTCAAGAAGAGCGAGCTCACCATCATCTCGCAGACCAAGCAGGCCGACGCCGACGCCGCCTATGAAATCCAGCGCCAAGAGCAGCAGAAGACCATCAACTCCAAGACCGTAGACGCCCAAATCGAGCAGACCATGCGTGAGCAGGTGCTCACCGCCGAGCGGGTGAAGATACGCGAGAACGAACTCCAGGCCGAGGTGATGAAGAAGTCGGACGCCGACAAATACCAGATTGAGCTCAAAGCCGCCGCCGACCTGGAGCAGAGCAAACGTGAAGCCGAGGCCGAAGCCTACCGCGCCCAACAGGAGGCCCGTGCCCAGATTGCCCTGGCCGAAGCCAAGAAGCAGGCCATGGTGCTCGAGGCCGAGGGTATCAAGGCCAACGGCGACGCCGAGGCCTACAAGATACAGCGCGCCGGCGAAGCCGAAGCCATCGCCATCCAGAAGAAAGGGCTTGCCGAGGCTGAAGCCATGCAGAAGAAAGCCGAAGCCTACGAGCGTTACGGCCAGGCCGCTATCCTCGACATGATGGTGAAGATCATTCCCGAGGTGGCACAGCATGTCTCAGAACCCATCGCCGCTATCAAGAATATGAACGTCTACGGCACCAGCGGCGCCGACGCCGCCGGCATCAGCGGCGCTGTCCCGACAGTCATCAAACAAAGCTTCGACGTCATCGAAAGCGCTACAGGTGTCAACATGACCGACATCGTCCGCGCCAACACCATCGAAGCCAAGGTGACCCGCAACGTCAACCTTGATAGTGACAACCAGGTGGAACTAAAGAACAAGAATAAGTAATACCAAGACCGTCCGCAATGTACAGCTATCTCGAAGTAGCCGATGGTGTCTACATCCCCCGCAATCCGGACGAATACCCCACTGACAACGCACAGCAACACCTCGTCGAGGTGAAGAAAGCCAAGCCCGGCAGCCGCCAGTTTGCCTTCGACGAGACCTATCCCTATATCGACCAGTCGTTCTCCTACTGGCTGAACCGCAACATCATAGGACCGCCGTTCCTATGGATAGTCATCTACACCGTCAACCGCCTTAAATACGGCTTGCGTATCAAAGGGCGCCGCAACTTGCGCGCCTACCGCCAAGCCCTCAAAGGCGGCGCTGTGGCTGTATGCAACCATGTTTACCAGTTCGACGCCGTGTGCGTCAAACAGGCTCTCAGCCCCTGGCGTAACTTCTGGATACCCATGTATGCCAAGCATTTCAACGGTAGCCAGTATTGGTTTGTACGCTACGTGGGCGGCATCCCCGTGCCCGAGACGCGTGGCGGCATGCGCAAATTCGACGAAGCCTTCGACGAGTACCACCGCCGTGGCGACCTCATCCTTGTCTTCCCCGAAGAGGTGCGCTGGGATTTCTACACACCGATACGCCCTTTCCGGAAAGGTGCCTTCACCATGGCCTACAAGTACAACGCCCCCGTCATCCCCTGCGCCATCCGCTTCCGCCAACGCACCGGAATCTACCGCCTCTTCGGTCCCAAAGACTTGCCCTTGATGACCATCCACGTCGGCGAACCCCTCATGCCCGACACTTCCAAGTCGCGCAAGGAGGAGACCGAGCGTCTGCGCCGCGAAGCACACGCTGCCATGATACACCTGGCCGGTATCACCCACAACCCATGGGATGCCGTGCCCGACGACGAACAACGCCCATCACAAACCAACCCGATTACAAACAACACCTAACACATACAAATGAAAACGATCAACATGATCATCCCCAACTTCTTGTTGGGCACTGCAGGCGGTATCCAGTACCACGCATTGATAAAAGCGTCCAAAGACCCACAAAAAGCCAGCGAGAAGACCCTTCGCGACATACTCACCTTCGCCAAAGACACCGTCTACGGCCGCGAACACAAGTTCGACTACATCCTTCAGGCTACCGACGCGCAAGAGCTCTACAAGCGCTATCAGGAAAATGTAAAGCCCAATGAATACGAGGACCTTCGTCCCTATGTCGAGCGTCACAAACACGGAGAAGCCGACATCCTTTTCCCCGGCAAGCCCGTTCTCTATGCCACCACCTCCGGCTCCACGGCCGAGCCCAAATGGATTCCCATCACCGAACGCTACCTCAAGACCATCTACGGCAAAATGACCAAGGTGTGGCTCTACAACTTCATCCAGAATCGCCACAAAGTCTTCGCCGGCAAGATTCTCTCCATCGTGGGCAAGGTAGTCGAAGGCTACGCTCCCGACGGCACTGTCTACGGTTCCGTCTCCGGTGTCACCCAGCGCGACTGCCCGGGCTTCGTCAAAAGGCTCTACAGCAACCCCCAGTGCGTCTACTCTATCACCGATTACACCTCGCGCTACTATGTCCTCATGCGCATGGGCATCGAGCAAGACATCACACTCATCGTAACCGCCAACCCCTCAACCATCGTCGAGTTGCAGAACAACGTGAACCGCTACTACGACGACTATGTCAACGACATCGAGCACGGCACCCTCAAGGCCGAACTCGACATTCCTGCCGAGATACGCGCCGAACTCGAAGCCTGCCTCAAACCCAACCCCAAGCGCGCCGCCGAACTGCGCGCCCTACGCAAGAAGTACGGCAACGTACTGCCCAAGCACTACTGGCCCAACCTCCAGATTCTCAACACTTGGAAATGCGGCAACACCAAAGTCTACCTCGACAAGTTCAAAGACTCCTTCCCTGCCGGCATGCTGCACCAGGAGTTTGGCTACTTCGCCTCCGAATGCCGCTTCGGACTCGTCATGGACGACACCCTCAACAGCGTCATGTTCCCCCATTTCCACTTCTATGAGTTTGTCCGCGAAGAGGATATGGACAAACCCGACGCTCGCTTCTACCAGCTGCACGAGCTCGTCGAAGGACAGCGCTATTGCCCCTACGTAACCACCTTCGCAGGCCTCTATCGCTACAACATGAACGACCTCCTCGAAGTGGGTCCCAACTTCCAGAACACCCCCACCGTGCACATGATCCAGAAGACACACGGCATCGTCACCATGACCGGGGAGAAACTCTACGAGCGCCAGTTTATCGAAGCCGTGCACCAAGCCGAGAAACAGACAGGCCTCGCCACGCGTTTCTTCATCGGCTTCGCCGAACTGGCCGAGAGCCGCTACAACTTCTACTACGAGTTCGCCGACCAGTCCACCACTCAGGAGCAGGCCGAGGCATTCACCCGCGCCGTCGACGCCAACCTCATGGAAATCAACATGGAATACAAGACCAAGCGCGAGTCGCTCCGCCTCAAGGATGCCAAGACCTTCCTCCTGGTGAAAGAGTCGTTCGAACAGTTCAAAGAGCGCTGCATCAAGGAAGGTGCCCGCGACGGCCAGTTCAAACTCAACCTGCTGCTGCAGGACGAAGTGCGTCACGCCAAATTTAACGACCTCGTCAAGAAATGAGCCTGCAGCTCGACACCAATGGCATCCGCGCGGTCATCTTCGACCTCGACGGCACTCTCTACAACAAAAAAGGTCTCCCCCTGAGACTAATTGCGGCAGACCCGCTCCACATGTTTATCCTTGGCAACGAGCGCAAGGTACGCGCCAACCTCAAGGGACGGTGGTTCGGCAACGAGGAGGCCTACTACAAAGCCCTCTTCGCCAGCGTGGCAGCCATGAGCCACACCACGCCGCAACACGTACAGCAGTGGTACACGCAGCGATACATGCCCACCATGGTACGCATCCTGCAACGCCATTACGCCGTAGAACCCTGGGTCGGACAATTGATGGCCGACCTGCGGCAACAAGGCATACGCACCGCCGTCTACTCCGACTATGGGCACCTCCGTGAACGCCTCGAAGCACTGCAGTTCAACCCCCAATGGGTCGACATCATTGCCAGCGCACCGGCACTCGGCGGACTGAAACCCTGCCGCCAGTCGACCCTTGCACTCTGCCTGCAACTCGGCGTGCCTCCCGATGCAACGCTCATGGTTGGCGACCGCGACGACACCGATGGCGAATCGGCACGCCAATGCGGGATGCGCTTCCACCACGTAGCACTGTAACACACAGAAAGACAAAATGCTGCCCTTCATTGGACAGCATTTTGTCTTTTCAGCGGAAAGAAGGGGATTCGAACCCCTGAAGCGCTTTTAACGCTTACTCGCTTTCCAGGCGGGCCTCTTCAACCACTCGAGCATCTTTCCGAAAACGGGTGCAAAAGTAATACTTTTTTCCAATATGGCAAAACAAAAGATGCACAATAACACACACATCGCTGATAATCAATATTATAAATACATAACTATATAACAGAATACACCTCTGAATCATACTCATTGCAGGTGCAATCGAACATTAATTTGAGCCATTTGACGTTTTTTTCGTATTTTTGCATTTTAGTTTATTATAATAGACAACCCTATAAACAACAAACACAGAGACATGACTAATAAACACAGCTTGTTTCTTTCCGGTTTAATCGTTCTTGCGCTGACTTTCGTGCCGACAGCCAAAGCGCAGAAGGTGACTGTCGACAACTACCAAAACATGCAGGTGGAGTTTGCCACCGGACAGCTGAAAGCTACCGAGGCGACACTTAATGGGCAAATATTCAGCTTGCTGTCCATCGATGACTACCTACCCTCTTCCGAAGTAGGCCAACCCTGTCTGCCCACCTACTCCACTCTCGTCGAGACTCCCTTGTGCAAAGGGTATGAAGTCACCGTCAGCGATGCCGAATACGACACCCTCGATGCCGCCACCCTCGGACTGCGCCACCCGCTGATGCCCCTGCAGCCTTCCCGCAGCAAAAGCGACACACTGCAGCATCCTACAATCGTGGGAAGCGCCTATACAACCAACGCCTTCTATCAAGTGGCGCTAGCTTCTGTGGAGCCCGTCGGTATAGCCCGCGACCGCAACCTGGCACGTCTCCAGTTCTCACCCGTGAGCTACAACCCCGTCAGCGGCCAAGTGGTCGTCTGCCGCCGTGCCACAGTCAACGTGCATTACGTAGGTGCCGACCGTGAAGCCACCCTGAGCCTGTTCGACCGTTACCACACCCCTGCTTTCGGCACCGGCATACCTGTGCTCAACAACCTGTACCCCAAGGCCGTGAGCACCACAGCACCCATCCGTTACCTCATCGTATCGCACAGCATGTTCCGCGGACAACTCGACAGTTTCGTGCAGTGGAAACGCCGCAAAGGCTTCCTGGTTGACATCGCCTATACCGACTCGGCAGCCGTGGGCACCACCTCCACCTCGATCCAGAACTTCATCAAAAGCCAGTACACCAATGCCACTCCCGCCAAACCCGCGCCCACTTTCCTGCTGCTGGTGGGCGACCACGAGCAGATCCCTGCCTTCACCGGCACTACCGATGACGACCACATCACCGACCTCTACTACACCACCTGGACCACGGGCGACAACATCCCCGACTGCTACCATGGACGCTTCTCGGCACAATCCATCAGTCAGCTGACACCGCAGATACAGAAGACCTTGATGTACGAACAATATACCTTTGCCGACCCGTCGTTCCTCGACCGCGCCGTGATGGTGGCTGGCGTCGACGGCGGCAGCAGCGGCGACTATGGCTACACCCACGCCGACCCCGCCATGGACTATGCCATACTGCATTATATCAATGGAGCCCAAGGCTTCAGCCAGGTTCGCTATTTCAAGAACAACACCTCGGTGGTACCCACAGGAAGCAACATCACCGTGGCCGGAAACAGCTCCTCCATGTCGGCCACCGTCCGCAACTACTACAACCAAGGCGCCGGCTGGATCAACTACTCAGCCCACGGCAGCGCCACCAGTTGGGGCACGCCCAACTTCACCACCTCGCATGCAGCCGCCATGACCAACAGTCAGAAGTTTGGCCTGATGATTGGCAACTGCTGCCTGACCAACAAATTCGAGACCAGCACCTGCCTCGGCGAATCCGTACTCCGCGTGGGCAACTACTGTGGCGCCGTCGGCTATATCGGAGGCAGCAACAGCACCTACTGGAACGAGGACTTCTACTGGGCTGTGGGCCTGCGCAACGGCATCAGCGCCACCATGTCGCTCAACTACAACGCCAACAACCTCGGTGTCTACGACCGTCTCTGCCATACCCACGGCGAGACCTATAACAAGTGGGTCCTCACCCAGGGCGATCTGATGTTCCAAGGCAACATGGCCGTGCAGAGCTCCACGTCAAGCCGCAAACTCTACTATTGGGAGATATACCATCTGATGGGAGACCCCTCGCTGATGCCCTACCTGACCCAAGCCGACTCGATGACGGTGTCGGTAGCGGCCACCGTCACCGTCGGCACCTCCTCGCTCCCCGTAACGGCAGTGCCCCACGCCTATGTGGCGTTGGTCGACGCCACAAACAACCAACTGGTTGCCTCCGCCTTCGCCGACGAGAACGGCATTGCCGTGCTGTCACTCCCCAGCAGCCTGATGGCCGGCAACTACCGGATTGCCGCCTCCGCTCAGCAGTACCGCACCACCTTCGTCGACATCATGGTGATTCAACCCGACGGTCCCTATGCCATCGTCAGTTCCGTCAACGCGACGCCCCTCAACGCCGGCGAGACGGTGGCATTGACTCTCCACTTCGAGAATATCGGCAACTTCACCGCCCACAATATTGTGGCTCAGATGAGCTCCAACAACCCATACCTCACCCTCTCGGTGGCTGCCGTGGTTCTCGACAGCCTGGCCGCCGGTGCCTCCTTCGACCTCACCGGAGCCGTCAGCGCCTCGGTGGCTGCCGACGCACCCGACAACAGCACCGCCAGCCTGAGCTTCACCACCTCATGGACTGGCAACACCATTACAAGCAACACCCTCATAAACATGCAGCTGTATGCACCAGTGCCCTCCATCTCCTTCTCGAATCCCGAGATGAGCATCCTGGCTGGCAACACCGCCACCCTGACAGCGACCTTGCGCAACAGCGGCCACGCTCCCGTACAGAGCCCGCTGACCTTCACCTCCCCCACCGCCCTCCTCACCGTCACACCCGCAGCCACCACTCCCTTCTCGCTTGCACCCGGCAGCGACACCGCATTCACCCTGACGCTCCATGCCGACAGCCAACTCCCGCAACACATCACCATCCCCTTGCTTTACCAATACGCCACCCTCAGCCACGAGCTGCCGGTGTATGTCGGACAGAGCTACTCCGAGACCTTCGAAGGCGGCAGCATGAACCTCGCAGGCGTGACCAACAACAGCAACCATCCTTGGATCATCATCGACACGCTGGCCTACGAGGGCACCCACAGCATGCGTTCGGCCGCCAACTTGTCCAACTACGACTCCTCCGTGATGCGCATCACCGTCAACGTCACCGTGCCCGACAGCATCAGCTTCTACTACAAAGTCTCGTCGGAGCAGAGCTACGACAAGCTCTTCTTCCTCATCGATGGCGTGGAGAAATTCAACGCATCGGGCGAGACCGACTGGACACGGGCCGGATATCCCCTCACCGTCGGCAGCCACACGCTCACCTTCCGCTACAAAAAAGATGTCAGCGTGAGCCGTGGCAGCGACTGCGCATGGATTGACAACATCAAGCTGCCCCACCAGGAACAGACCGTCGCATTCCGCAACGACACCCTATGCGAAGGCAGTGCCTACGCACCTTTCGGTGAGACCATCAACACCGACACACCCGGCAACGGGACAGCCCAAGGCACAATCAACGGACAGCTGACCCTCATCGACTACCTGGTGCTCTCGCCCGCCGTCTCCACCGACAGCGTCGTCGCCTGCGACTCCTACCTCTGGAACGGACAAGAATACACCGCCGACGGCTCCTACACCCAGGCCTACGTGAACAACTACGGCTGCTACGACTCCATCACCCTCCTACTCACCTTGCACCACTCGGTGGCCGTAACCGTGGCCGACACCACCGGGTCGGCACAATATGTGTGGAACGGGCACGTCTATACCGCTTCGGGCGAATACCAGCAGGTGCTCACCACCGTCGACGGATGCGACAGCACCGTCACCCTCCAGCTGACCCTCCTCGGCTCCGAAGGCATCGACGACCTCCAGACCTCCGGTTCCGAACTCCGCATCTACCCCAACCCCACCACCGGCCACATGCAGCTCAGCCAGCCGGCCGACGAGGTGCGCATCTACGACATGACAGGCCGTCAGATAGCCCTGCTGCACAACGTGCAACAGCTCGACCTCGGCACCCTGCCACAAGGAGTCTACACCCTCCACATCGCCACCCCGCACGGCAGCACCATCCTGCGCGCCGTCAAGCAGTAAACAAGAAAGAACAAATACAAACACAATACCCATACAACAATGAAAAAAACAATCGTCATCGCTATGGCAGCAACAATGCTTATGGCTGTGGGTTGCAAAGGCAAGAAAGCCGTCGAGAGCGACCCCGAAATCCAACAGAAAGTGAACGAGTATGCCGAGTTCGAACTCAAGTCGGACCTCATCCAGAACCTCTCGGCCAACGAGAAAGAGCTGGTCAAAATCTTCATCGAGATCGGACAGGTCATGGACGACATCTACTGGGATGAGTACTTTGGCTATGCCAACCGTGCCAGCCTCGACACACTGAAAGATCCCGCCATGCGCGCCTTCGCCAACATACAGTACGGCGCCTGGGACCGCCTCGACAGCGAGCGCCCCTTCCTCCCCGGCTATGGCGAGCGCCCCGCGGGTTGCAACTTCTACCCTGTCGACATGACCAAGGAAGAGTTCGACGCCCTCGAAGACCCGCTGAAAAACGACCAGTACAGCGTCATCCGTCGCGACGAGAACGGCAAACTCTACGTCCTCCCCTACCATGAGGCCTACAAAGAGGAACTCGCCAAAGTCGACGCACTCCTCGAGAAGGCCATCGCACTGGCCGAGAACGCCGGCCTGAAGAAGTACCTCGAGGCTCGCCGCGAGGCCTTCCGCACCGACGACTACTTCGAGTCCGACATGGTGTGGATGGATATGAAAGACAGCAAGCTCGACTTCGTCGTCGGTCCCATCGAGAACTACGACGATGGCATCAACGGCCTGAAGTGCAGCCACGAAGCCTTCGTGCTCGTCAAAGACGAGGAGTGGAGCAACGACCTCAGCAAGTTCGCCGCCCTCCTGCCCGAGATGCAGAAACTCCTCCCCTGCGACCCCAAATATAAGAAAGAGGTGCCCGGCACCGACTGCGACATCAACGTCTACGACGTGGTCTACTACGCCGGCGACTGCAACGCGGGCTCCAAAACCATCGCCATCAACCTGCCCAACGACGAGCGCGTGCAGCTGGCCAAAGGCAGCCGCCGCCTGCAGCTGAAGAACGCCATGAAGGCCAAGTTCGACAACATCATGGTGCCCATCGCCCAGCTGATGGTCTGTCCCGAGCAGGTCGACAGCGTCACCTTCAACGCCTTCTTCGGCAACACCTGCTACCACGAGGTGGCCCACGGCCTCGGCATCAAGAACACCGTCACCGGCCGCGGTCCCTGCCGCCAGGCCCTCGGCGCCCAGTACAGCGCTTGGGAGGAAGCCAAAGCCGACGTCTGCGGCCTCTTCCTCACCGAGCAGCTCATCGAGCGAGGCGAAATCACCAACACCACCGTCGCCCAGAACTACATCACCTTCATCGCCGGCATCCTCCGCAGCGTCCGCTTCGGTGCCACCGAGGCCCACGGCGTGGCCAACATCATGTGCTACAACTACTTCCTCGAGCACGGCGCCTTCAGCCGCAATGCCGACGGCAAGTATGTCATCGACGTGGAGAAAGCCCGCGAGGCTGCCCGCGGCTGGGCCGCCATCATCATCGCCATGGAAGGCGAGGGCGATGCCGCTGCCGCCAAAGCCTATAGCGACAAGAACGGCAAGATCAGCAACGACCTGCAGCGTGACCTCGACGCCATCCGCGACGCCAACATCCCGCGCGACATCATCTACAAGCAGGGTGCCCAGGTGCTCGGTCTCTAACCGACCCGCCACACCCCCACTGCCAGGCCGGCAAGCAGCGCGCTGCTTGCCGGCCTTCTTGTTAAATACATCGCGCACGACCAATTCCTCACCAGGGAAAATTTACCCCCACAACACCACCGCGTCCCCTCCGACCGAACTCCGACTACAGTCGGAGTAGTATCGGAGTAACCTCGGAGTAGCATCGGAGATGTATCGGAGATGATGCTATCTACCAGCGACTTACATTCTATTTGTATACACACACATGTGATAACCAAGTAGATACATTATCCACAAGACGCCTGGGGACCATCTTCAGCCACCTGGAGCGTCAGCGACCATCCATCGGGCACGACAGCAACGGAAATAGATTTTGCCCGTTCAAAATCACTAATTAAATCGTGTACGATTTATTTCCACAACCCCTTCCGACTGTCGTCACAGAAGGGGTGGTTTTCTCCCCGTTGTGGATTATTTCTCGGCAAAACGCGTTTTTTATTTGGTGGTATAAAATGTTTTTTGTATATTTGCAATTGGAACAATAGTATATAATCACACAATATACTACTGTCTCCCAACGGGTTGCGGCTCCCCTCCTGCGATAGGAGGGCCCGAAGGTCAGAACACTCCCCGGCTGACAAACCCCGGACGGACTCCATGCACACGCCTGGAGGAGGGGAGAGTATTGGGTTTATGGAAAAACACTGGTACGCATTCAAGGTCTATTACAATCACGTGCAGCCGCTTATCTCCGATTGCCTGGAGTCAGGGCTTGAGTTCTTCGCACCGACAGATGTCATCAAGTCATTGCTTTTTCTGCACTGCAGCGAGACCGACATGGCTCATTTCGTTGTGAACCACCATAGACAAGCATGGGTATACTACAACACCGAGCGCACTCAGGCTGCCGTGATTCCCGACCGTGAGATGGAAGTGTTCCGTTTCGTGGTCACGGCTGGACGCGACGGACTGGAGGTGCTGGGTGACGACCGACCCGAATACCATGAGGGCGACCGCGTGGTGGTCACCGGCGGCCCCTTCAAAGGTGCTGAGGGACACATCAAACGCATCAAACGCGACCGCCGCCTGGTCGTCACCATCCGCGGCGTCGTCGCCGTCGCCACCACCTACATACACCCCAGCCTGCTCCGCAGAGTCGATGAGTCTATGAGTCATTGAGTCTGTGAGTCTATGAGTCTGTGAGTCAATGAGTGTATAAGTATATGAAACAACACGTTAGATGGCATGAAAAGGGTTTTTGAAAATCTATTTGTATGGCAAGAAGCGAGAACTTTGGTGGGTGAAGTATATTCCATGCTGGATGGTTCGAGAGATTACGGGTTTAAAGACCAAATACAACGCGCTAGCGTGAGCATCATGAATAATATTGCCGAAGGAGCTGACTGTGGTTCTGATGCCAAATTCGTCAACTACCTTAACACCGCACGAGGTAGTTGCTCCGAAGTAAAAAGCACGCTTTATTTGTGTGAGGATTTAGGCTTATGTGGCAGTGAGAAGCGCACAGAATTGCAAGGGCGAGTAAACCAAATATCTTATGGGCTCGCTAAATTAATAGAGTCAATAAAACCCACTCCAGAGCGATAAAGGCTCTATCCTCGAAGACTCATAGTCTTATTGTCTTAAAGACTCATAGTCTCAAGGTCTATCATGAAAAAAGGACTGTTTAAACTACAATACGAGCTTGACAGCCGCTACACCGAGGCCGGCAGCGACCAAGGGGCCAAGCTGGATGTGCATGAAATCGACGACGAAAACGTACGTCGGTTCCTGTCCGACACGGCACATCTGGGCTATAAGGAGACTGTCAAGTACCTGAAACGACGACAGGAACAGTCCGACAGCAGCATCGCCATCATCCCCTTCACCACCGCCACGCCCGAAGCACTTGCCTACCGCCTCGAGAACCTCTCGCCACGCCTCACCTTCCTCTCCCGTCCCCTGAACACTGTCGAACGGCTCGACGAGATGCTGTATGCCGCCAACTGGCGGCTGCCCCAAGGCGCCTACCTATGTGCCCACTCGATGACGGCGGCGTTGAAACGCAACCTGACGATGGCGCGCTACCCGTGGGGCATCAACTACCTGATGGTGGCATGGGACTACGTGTGGCACCGCATGTGCCCGAAGATGAAGCTGACACGCCGGCTTTACTTCGCCGTCACCGGCGGCAAGAAGCGCACCATGAGCCGTGTGGAGATACTGGGACGTTTCTACCGTGCAGGTTTCGAGGTCGTCGACGAGCAGTTCCGCGAAGGCGAATTCTTCGTCACCGTCTGCAAAGTGGCCGAGCCCATCGACGACGAAGCCCCCACAGGGTCGCCCGTCATCCACCTACGCCGCATCGGCAAGGGTGGCAAGGAGATTGTGGTGCACAAGTTCCGCACGATGTACACCTACTCGGAGTATGTGCAGCCCTACATCTACCACTATCAGAGCCTCGAGCGAGGCGGGAAATTCAAGGAGGACTACCGCATCAACCTCTGGGGACGTCTGCTGCGACGCATCTGGCTCGACGAGCTGCCCATGTTGTGGAACATGCTGCGCGGCGACCTCAAACTGGTGGGCGTGCGCCCGCTGAGCCGCCATTATTTCAGCCTCTACACCCCTGAGATGCAGCAGCTGCGCATACGCACCAAGCCCGGCATGCTTCCGCCGTTCTACTATGACCAACATACCCCCGAGACCATCGAGGAAGTCCAGGAGAGCGAACGCCGCTACCTGGAGGCCTATCTCGAGCACCCCTTCGCCACCGACTGGCGCTACTTCTGGGGCATCGTAGGCAACATCCTGCTTCGCCGCAAGCGGTCGAAATAGGAGCCCGCAAGCGGGCGACAGTCATTAGCCGTGGGCGTCAACCCACGGAACAAGAAACAAAGACGACACATTGAGAAGCCCTGAAAGGGCGACAGTCATTAGCCGTGGGCGTGAGCCCACGGAAACAAAACAGAAAACTCCCTTTTTAAGAGCCCCGTAGGGGCGACAGACAACTATGGGAAACGACAACAATCAAGATTGGACGACAATAATCAAGCCCAAGGAGCGCCTGCTGCAGGTGGACCTGAAAGAGCTCTGGCGCTACCGCGACCTGACGAGCCTCTTCGTGCGGCGCAACATCACCACACAGTACAAGCAGACCATCCTCGGGCCGCTGTGGTATATCATACAGCCCGCCATGACGGTCATCATGTATATGGTGGTCTTCGGCGGCATCGCCAAGATACCCACCGACGGACTGCCGCAGCCGCTCTTCTACCTCAGCGGCATCTGCCTCTGGCAATACTTCAACGACTGCCTCACCAAGACGTCGTCGACCTTCACCGCCAACGCCGGCATCTTCGGCAAGGTCTACTTCCCACGCATGGTGGTGCCCATCTCGACCGTCATTAGCAACCTGCTGCGCTTCGGCATCCAGTTCGGACTCTTCCTAGTGGTCTACGCCATCTACCAGCTGTTCATCATCCCCGGGCAGATACACACCAACTGGTATGCCCTGCTGCTGCCGCTGCTGGTCTTGATGCTGGCGGGTCTGGCCTTGGGCTTCGGCATCCTCTTCTCGAGTCTCACCACCAAATACCGCGACATGACGCTGCTGCTCGACTTCTTCATCCGCTTGTGGATGTATGCCACACCGGTCATCTACCCACTGAGCACTATCACCAACGAGAAGCTGCGCTTCGTCATGAGCCTCAACCCCTTGACGGGTATTGTCGAAGCCTTCAAATACGGCTTCCTTGGCGAGGGCCAGTTCAGCTGGGGTCTGCTGGGCTATAGCTTCGCCTTCATGGTGGTACTGCTGGCCATCGGCATCGTCATCTTCAACCGCGTGCAACGCACCTTCATGGATACGGTGTGATTTGACAGAACCGCCCAATTCGAATATCAAACAAAGAGTAATCATTATGACCCACCTTGACGAGATAAGCCGCAAGGCCCAGATGGACGACATGCGCTCCTTCGACGAGCCGATGCCTGCCGTCGGCATCTTCTGGTATGACCCTGAAGACCACTCGCTTTTCGGTGTACGGAAAAAGGAGATAACACCACGCGAAGTGGAAGAGGCTGCCGAAAAAGGGAAGCCTTTCATCAACTACCCGCACCTGCATCGTCAAGTATGGGCCAAGGAGTATTTCCGTGCCCAGGCCAAGCACTTGGACACCAAGTTCAAAGGAGACTACACACAGATACCTTGCGGTCGTGTGGCGTGGACAATTGACAAGTTCATCGTCCTCGTAGGACATTGGGCCGAGCCCATCCAAGACGAATTAAGCGAACTGATTGAACAAGAGTTCGCCCTGCCCTACTTCGAGTTTGTCTACGACGAACATTGGGACCTCGGTCATGGATGGTCGGGCGATATGCCCACAAGCCGATAGCAGCACTGGCAAGACCATCCGATTGAGACAGAAACAAACGGGGACAAGATGACCGAGATGCAACTGGCATACAACATGCTGAAAGCTGCCCTGGACGGGAGCAAGCCCTGTCTAGGCATCGAACTGCCCGATACCAACCACTGGTGGAGCCTCTTCCGCCTGCTGCAACGCAACCGTGTGGCGGCACTATGCTATGAGGCGGCAGCGACTGCAGGAGCACCGCGCACAGTGTTGATGCCCTGGCTGGCCGAACATGAGAAGGCCGTCGACTGGCACCGCCACCAGCGACAGGTGCAGCAGGACATCATCGACACCATGGCGCGTCACGGTATCGAGACGCTCGTGCTGAAGGGGACCCGCCTGGCGCAGTACTACCCGAGACCCGAGGAGCGCGAGTTCGGCGATCTGGACCTCTACTTCTACGACCGGCACAAGGAAGCCGACCGAGTAGCACGAAATGTGTTGAAGGTAGAAGTCAGCAACGACGCCCACCACCACAGTAAATACAACTACCGCGGCGTGACGGTGGAGAGCCACTACGACTTCGTCAACGTGCACTATCCACCCAGCAACCGCCGGTATGAAGCCTTGCTCAAAGAGTTAGTCGGTAATAATAGCCTCACCGACTCAAAGTCTCAAAGTCTCAAAGTCTCAAGGACTCAAGGACTCAAAGACTCAACGGCTCAAGGTCAACTTTCAACTTTCGAAATTCTCTTCCTGCTCCGCCATATGGCCTGCCACTTCGCCTCGAGCCGTATCACCCTGCGCGAACTGACGGATTGGGCACTCACCTGCCAGGCGTTGCAAGGAGAGGTGGATTGGAAACGGGTACAACAGTCGGTCGACGACTACGGCATGAGGCCGTTTGCCAGCGCTCTGAACCTCATCGCAGAACGACAGCTGGGAATCGTCCTGCCATTGCAAAATGACAACAATCCGGATATTCTGGCCAACACGGCCTCTCTCGAGCGTGACATCGTCTACGGGAGCCCTGAGACCGACGACAAGAATGCAGACGGCCTTGGCCGCCTCACATGGAAGATGCGCCGCTGGAACGCCCTCGCCTGGAAGCGCAAGATGGTCTACAGCGACAGCCCATCGAGCCTGATGCTGGCCAGCCTCACCTCCCACGCCGAGAAACCCCGCAGCATCCTGCACAAACAATAATCTCAATCAAAACTAAAAAAACAAAAGAGCTCGAAATCTTGATGTCTCGACATCTCGATGTTTTTTCGACTTTTTTACTTTTCGTCTTTTAACTCAGCGACTAACACATTAACGCATTTACACATTAACACATTCATATAATGGCCACTGCCATCGAATTCAATAATATCAGCAAAATCTACCGCCTGGGAATGGTCGGCACCGGCACCTTGGCGCACGACTTGAAGCGCTGGTGGACAATGAACGTCCGCGGTAAGGAAGACCCTTACCTGACCATCGGTGAGACCAACGACCGCAGCACCAAGGGCGAGAGCGAGTACGTATGGGCCTTGAGGGATATCGACTTCAAAGTGGAGCAGGGCGACGTGGTGGGCATCATCGGCAAGAACGGTGCCGGCAAGAGCACCCTGCTGAAGATTCTCTCCAAGGTCACTGCGCCCACCACCGGCACCATCCGTGCCCGTGGACGTATCGGCAGTCTGTTGGAGGTCGGCACCGGCTTCCATCCCGAGATGACGGGAAGGGAGAACATCTACATGAACGGTGCCATCCTCGGCATGACCAAAGCCGAGATTACCAAAAAACTTGATGAGATTGTCGACTTCAGCGGCTGCGAGCGTTATATCGACACCCCCGTGAAGCGTTACAGCAGCGGCATGATGGTGCGCTTAGGTTTTGCCGTCGCCGCCCATCTCGACCCAGAAATATTGGTCGTCGACGAAGTCCTCGCCGTCGGCGACGCCGAATTCCAGAAGAAAGCCATCGGCAAGATGCAGGATGTGAGTAGAGGTGAAGGAAGGACGGTATTATTTGTGAGTCATAATATGGCAAGTATACGAGCTCTCTGCCACACTGGCATACTCCTGAATAATGGCCACATACAAACCATAGGCAAGATAAATGAAGTAGTAGAAACTTACATTGGAGGCAAGAAAGACAGCAACAATTCTATTTACGAAGACATTGCCATTGCTCCAGGAAACGACAAGATCCGAATCCGCGAATTTTCCATAAACCCTATACATGGAAATATAATTGATGTAGAATCAGGCATTCATATAAATCTTGTTTTCAAAAACAACACCCCAAACATCATACTGGACACAACATTTGAATTACGTACTGCTGATGATGTAATTGTATTCCATACAGGGAAGGTGCTGAGTCCCGATGGTGATTCTCGAAAAGGGTTCTACCAAGTAAATTTTGACATCCCCGCCCACACCCTCAATACAGGAAACTACACATTACGAATATGGTTCGGACAGAATCAGAAATACATTCTTTGGGGAACCTATGAGCATTACTTCCATATAGAAAACACATACACTAACCAAGGTCGAAACCTCAATAATCTTCCTGGAATAATGAAACCACAATTCGATATAAGCACTAGTTTTTTAGAGTAACCATGAAAGCGCATATTATAGAACTGCCCAAAATACCCGACCATCGAGGCAATTTGACTTTTATTGAAGAGCAGCAGCACATTCCGTTTATAATTAAGCGTACATTTTGGATTTATGATGTCCCCGGAGGGGAGAATCGCGGGGGACATGCTTACAAGGAAACGGAAGAATTTATTGTTGCCCTCAGCGGTAGTTTTACCGTACTATTAGACAATGGACACGAGCGGAAAGAGTTTCACCTAAACCGATCCTATTATGGGTTATATGTTCCAAAAATGATTTGGCGTGAAATGACTGATTTTTCCACCAATTCACTTGCGCTAGTATTGGCATCTACCCACTACCTTACTGATGATTATATTCGAGATTATTCCATCTTCAAAAGAACATTAGATGACAACCATTGATGACTGCAAAATAATTACTCTAGACCGCCACCACAGCGACCGACAGGGGGATTTGTCCGTTGTAGAGAACAATATCAATATTCCATTTGAGTCAAAAAGAGTCTATTACCTATACGATGTTCCAGGAGGAGCGGAACGTGGCGGACATGCCCATAAGGCACTGCAACAACTGATTGTCGCAGCTAGCGGTAGTTTCACTGTATTGTTGGACGATGGCAAGACGAAACTTTCCGTCACATTAAATAGGCCTTATCAAGGACTATTCATAGTACCAGGCATATGGCGGGAGCTTGTTGATTTCTCGTCCGGGGCAATATGTTTAGTAATAGCCTCAGAGAAATATGATGAGTGTGATTATATAAGGGAATATGGTGAGTTTTTAACATTCAAGAAAAAATGGAACTAGAAATGTTTACTGGGACAGGGGCAATAATCAGCCCATCTGCCATATTAGGAAAAAACGTCCGCATTGGCGACCGCACTATCATATACGACAGTGTGGAGATTGGAGACAACACAATTATTTGTAACGACTGCATAATTGGGGAACCTTTAAATGCATACTACAAAGAAACCGGCAATTACAATAATCCCCGAACAGTCATAGGAGCCGACTCGCTTATACGCAGCCATACCATTATCTATGCTGGGAATATAATAGGTGATCATTTTCAAACAGGGCATCGCGTTACATTGCGCGAAAATACAATACTCGGCTCACATTGCAGTTTAGGGACATTGGATGATATTCAAGGCCACTCTCGCTTTGGCAATTATTGTCGTTTACACAGCAACGTCCATATTGGCATGCATTCAGAGTTAGGGAATTTCGTGTTTGTATATCCATATGTGGTTTTCACCAACGACCCCACTCCTCCTTCTGAGAATCTAATTGGGCCCTCCGTCGATGATTATACACAGATTGCCACAGGCAGCATTTTACTTCCCGGCGTGAAGATTGGCAAACACTGCGTGATTGGTGCACACTCTCTTGTATCTAAAGATATTGATGATTACATGTTAGCGGTAGGCACACCTGCCAAATCTATCAAGAATGTGAGAGATATTATTGATCGATCAACAGGAAAGCCTCATTACCCATGGCCATATCATTTTGATAGAGGTATGCCATGGAATGAAACTGGATTTGAAGAATGGAAAAACATGTCAGAAAAATGATTTCTTTTCTACCATTAAAAAACATCACATTATCGTATAACGATGAAGTCGCAGAGGCGATAAAACGAGTAATAAATAGTGGCTGGTATATTCAAGGGCAAGAAAACACAACTTTTGAGCACAACTATGCCAAATATATCGGCTCCAGCCACTGCATTGGTTGCGGCAACGGATTAGATGCACTGACACTTATCTTGCGTGCATACAAGGAACTAAACATCATGCACGATGGGGATGAGATTATTGTACCAGCAAACACATATATCGCTTCAATTCTTGCAATTACTGAGAACAATTTGATTCCCGTGCTAGTAGAACCTCGGGGCGAGACACTCGAAATTGACGACAGTCTCATTGAAAAGCATATTACCGACCGCACCAAAGCAATCATGATAGTGCATCTCTATGGCCGATGCGCCTATACAAACAACATCGGGGATTTGTGCCAAAAACACAATCTTAAACTGATTGAGGATAACGCACAAGCGCACGGCTGTCGTTTCGGCACAAAACGTACTGGCTCACTCGGTGACGCTGCCGGACATTCGTTCTATCCTGGTAAAAACCTTGGCGCCTTGGGAGATGCTGGAGCAGTTACAACAGATGACGAAGAATTGGCAACATGTGTCCGTGCATTGGCCAACTATGGGAGTTCTCAAAAGTATGTATTCGATTATTGTGGTCGTAACAGTCGACTTGACGAAATCCAAGCCGCAGTATTAAATGTAAAGCTAAGGCATCTGGATGACGACAATTCCAAAAGGCAACAAGTGGCGAACTATTACTATAACAACATATCTCATCCAGAAATCAAACTGCCATCACAATTGCCCGATGAAAACAATGTCTACCATCTCTTTCCCATTTTCTGCACAAAGCGTGATGAACTACAAAATTATCTTACCCAAAATGAGGTGCAAACCCTGATACACTATCCTATTCCCCCGCACAAACAAAAATGTTATAATGGTTGGAACAACATCTCACTTCCAATTACCGAAAAGATTCACAAAGAAGAGCTATCACTACCTATAAGTCCAGTGATATCTACAGACAATGTAAAACGGGTTGTTGAATTACTAAACGCATTCTAAAGAAGGCCCCAAGAACATAAAGTGAAAGAACGAGATTCAAATATAGAATTACTTCGCATAGTAGCCACATTATTCATCCTGATTGTTCATTGCAACGGATGGTTCTTGCGTGATTGGGGTGAGATATCTTGGCTATCTGGTGGATACGCGGTATGCGCAGCCAGAATAACCATTCAAAATATTACATGTATCGGTGTTATTCTTTTCGTCCTTATTTCAGGATTCTATGGCATACGTCCTAAATTAAAGTCATTAGTCAACCTTTTCACACTTCTCCTGTTCTTCTATGTCGGCAGCTATCTTCTTTGCTGCCATTGTGGCCAGGACGTTTTTTCATGGAAAGGCCTTCTCAAGAACGTTCTTGCATTCTCAAGAGAAAATTGGTTTATTAATTGCTACCTGTTTCTAATACTCCTCTCTCCAATTCTAAATGCTTTTATGGAAAGAACCACGGCCCGCAATGCGCGAATATATCTAAGCGTATTCCTTATCTGCGCTTTTTATTGGGGCTGTGTTAATCCATCAATTTATTTCTATTTTAACAGTGGTTATAGTGTAACTACCATGGTTCTGATATACCTGATTGGCAGGTATATGAGCCTGCACGTTAAAGAGCAAATCACAAAACGGAAATACAGCCACCTTATTTTTGCATATATTGTTTCTCTTCTAATATTGATAGGGTTCTTTTGCCTCGAGCAAAAAACGGAGAGGCCTCTTACTTGCTATTGCAGTCCATTCAGTATTGCTTCTGCTGTATGCTTCTTTTGGCTTTTTTACAGAATGCCTATTCCAACCAATCCGATTGTGAACTGGATAGGGAAATCATGTCTCGCATGTTTTATATTACATACATGTCAACCTATCATAGGATGGTTAGCTTCAAAAGACGTCTACACTTTCATGAATTATCCATTCCTTCATTATTGCGGAAAAATGGTATTAATAATTGGGGGGATATTTATTATTTCAATCATGCTGGATAAAATCAGGGGCCTTGTCTTTTACCCAATTATTAATCTGGCTGGAAAAATCAAAAAATGAATTAACCTTTTTCTAATTTATGATGACCCCTCCAAAACCACTGGTATCAGCCTACGTGATAACCTATAATTCATCTAAAACAATAGTTGAGACTCTAGATAGTATATACCATCAAACCTATCAGAACATAGAACTAATAATAAGTGACGATTGCTCGGCAGATAATACAGTCGATCTCTGTAAAAAATGGATAGCCGAAAACGATAGTCGCTTCACGCAAACTGAGATTATCGAATCTTCTACCAATACAGGAATTGCGGCCAATTGCAATCGTGCAGAGGATATATGCCATGCCAAATGGGTTAAACCTCTCGCTGGTGACGATATCCTATTACCTGATTGCATTGACACATATATGAATTTCGTCAAGGGCCAGGATGACTTGCCTTGTATCTTCAGCAGAGTACAATGCTTTGATGCTGATACCGGAAAAAACATTCATACCAACACTCCCTTTGATTATTCCTTCTTTTCAAAAACAAGAGAACAACAGCTTTCCCGTTTAATATATGATGGCAATTGCATACCTGCAGCATCCGCATTTATCAACATACATCTTTTACGCAAACTCAGCATACGAAACGACGAACGGATTCCTCTACTCGAAGACTGGCCTAAATGGATAAATATTCTTAACGCCGGGTATCACCTTGACTTTCTAGATAAAATACTTGTGAAATACCGTATGAATAGTGGGACCTCAACATCAGGACTTAATCCTGATTTTTACCACTCCATGCAGTTATTTACACTTCTTTATAAATATCCCGAATGGAAAAAACGTGACCCTGAAGATGCGTACCGCCGACTAAGACTCTGTATGGGGGACGACAAGCCTCCCCTCGGTGTCAGAGATCGCAGAAATTTACAGGTTGGGCGTTTTATTCTCAAACCCATATATTATTTTAAGGATTATTTTCGACAAATAAAACGCCAGCGATGATATCGGTTGCCCTTTGTACATATAATGGAGCTCTCTATATCCAAGAGCAATTGAATTCAATTTTAAGCCAGAGCCTCCCCGTAAACGAGATTGTTATCTGTGATGATGGAAGCACCGATGACACACTGCAGATTTTGAAAAAAATTCAAAAGGAACACCCCTCAATAATAAGCTTACATATCAATGATGGGCACTTGGGGGTTGCAAAGAATTTCGAAAAAGCTCTATCTTTGTGTAACGGAGATATAGTTTTTTTGTCAGACCAAGACGATATCTGGTATCCCAATAAGGTTAGTACATTAGTTGAAATCCTTAGCCATGCCCCCTCTACTTCGTTGGTTTTTTCTAATGCCGGACTTATCGATTCTGAAGGAAAGTATGTATCAGACTCCATCGATTTTTTTACACAGGCGTTCCCTTCTAAAAACCAAATAATGTTTGATGTCGGCTTAGCCATGGAAATGGCGTTATCTGAATGCTTTGTTCTCGGCTCCTCAATGGCCTTACGTCATTCCTTCTTAAAAAAAGTACTTCCTTTCAAAAATGAACTATCGGAGAGTTTCAATCATGATGATATTCTATTGTTCTATGCTTCATTAACGAACAATATAAAATACACCAAGGAACGGCTTTTCAACTATCGAATACATGAAAAGCAGACGGCAGGGAGAATCAATCCATCTTCCACCCACCAAGGGAATAATGTATACGATAAAGAAATATGGCCTACTCCGATACTTGTCAATCAGATTGAGGATGACTTACTGAAAAAAAGAGTCAACTATATGAAGACGAGGAATCAGTTACTACATAACCCATGGTCTCCTTTTATTATCATTAGAATCAATAAATTATATCGTCAATTGTATCCTTCTACCTATAGGCAAATAATGTTATTTGATATTAGGCGCTCCTTATACCATAGTATTTATAGATTATGTAAAAGGGTAGAAAAAAAAATAAAACGCCGTTATGTTTAAGAAAATAAAACGATACCTACATTCTCCCTACTACGAAATAGGGCAAAACATTATGAATCGATGGCCTCGCATTATGTCTGACAAGTGGTACATTAAAACCCAGTGGCTACGAGAATGTGGATACAGGCTTGATCTCGAAAATCCACGTACCTTCAATGAAAAAATACAATGGCTCAAATTATATAATCGCAATCCTCTCTATACACTCTTGGTTGACAAATACCGGGTCAAAGAATGGGTGGCACAAAAGATTGGCTCCCAATACATAGTCCCGACATTGGCAACATATAAATCTGTCCAGGAAATAACTCCAGAATCTCTGCCATTACAATTTGTACTGAAATGCAATCACGACAGCGGAGGCGTTATCGTATGTCGTGACAAAGCGTCATTTGACTTTAAAAAAGCAATGGCGATGCTTGACAGTCATCTAAAAAACAACCACTATTACTATGCACGAGAATGGGCCTATAAGCATGTAAAGCCGATGCTCTTTGCCGAACAATATCTCGAAGACTCTGCCTCTGAAGACGCTCTGGTTGACTACAAGTGGTTCTGTTTCAACGGAGAACCAAAGATAATGTATCTATGCAGAGAGAGAGGAAGTCATCCTGTCACTGCTTTCTTCGACATGGAATACCGACACCTCCCTTTCACAATGGCCAATCCTATCGCGACAATATTACCCGAGAAACCAGCACAATTTGAAAAGATGAAGCAGTTAGCAGCCACACTATCGCAAGGGATTCCCCATGTCAGGGTAGATTTCTATCTTGCTAAGAATCAAATCTACTTTGGCGAGATGACATTCTATGATTCTGCCGGTTACGGGCCATTTAATCCTCCTGTCTGGAACTATACTTTGGGAGAAATGTTAGTATTGCCATCTCGCCACAAAATGTAACGGATCTTGCCTGCTCTATCCCCAACATATAGCATTATCATCCCCACCCGCAATCGCGCACAGATGGTGTGTCGCTGCATTGACAGCGTACGAAACCAGACCTACAATCAATGGGAATGTTTGGTGGTAGATGATCACTCGACAGACAATACCTACGATGTTGTACGACGTTATTCCCAGGAAGACTCACGTATCAAATACCTGCATAACGATCGAATGCCTGGAGCTCAGGGTGCTAGAAACACCGGTATACGACAAGCTTGCGGCCAATGGGTTTTGCTGCTCGACTCCGACAATGCAATAGAGCTCAACTATCTAGCCAAGATATCACAATACGGTATTACGCATCCAAATGTTGACGTAATAACAAACTATATCCGTGTCATACAACCTGACGGATCTGAAACCCACACACAATGGAAGACTGATGGAAACATCCTATATGACCTCCTGTGCGGAAAAATCTATGTTGACAACAGCTCCGCTTGTGTCCGCAAGACAATATTAGACAAGATTGGGCTTCTCGACGAGCGATGCCCTTCCTATCAAGAATGGGATACTCATATCCGAATTGCACAAATTGGGGAATATGGTTGTATCGAAGAATACTTGACACAATATCACGAACACACAAAAGAACGCGTGTCGCGCCGGAACGATACCGTCTGGGCACATGGATTATATGTGCTGCGGAAACACCGAAAACTGTGGCAGAAAACAGCAGGGAAGGACATCTATACACGGATGCTACTACAAGTCTACGAAGAGAGGAAATCTCTATCAATGCCACGCCAATTATTGGTAACATTCATCGTTGTCTGGCTAAGTCCAAAACTAGGTAAACAGTTGGTAAAAAGAAAAAACAAATGCCTCCCATTGTTTCCATAGTTCTCCCCTGCTATAACGGAGCAACTTTTCTTGCACAATCCATAGCTAGTGTCATTGCCCAGACCTTTACCGACTGGGAGCTCATCATTGTCAACGACTGTTCCAAAGATAACTCACTGGAGATCATGCAGCAGTATGCCGAGAAAGACAGCCGCATACGCATCATCAACAACGAGCACAACATCAAACTCCCTGGAGCGTTGAACAGAGGCTTCCGAGAAGCCAAGGGCAAATACCTCACATGGACCTCTCACGACAACCGCATGGCGCCCAACATGCTGGAGGAGTTCGTATCCTATCTGGACAACAACCCCGACAAAGGGCTCGTTACCGCATGCTATGCAGCCTTCAGCCTCAAGACTGGCGAAACGCTCTACGAGGTGCACCATCCCGACCCGCAGTTACATCTTCCCCTCTTCAACTGCGTATGCTATGCTTTCATGTACCGTCGCGAGGTGCTGGAAACCGTCGGCGATTACGACACCACGCTCTTCCTCGTGGAAGACTATGACTATTGGGTGCGCATCTGGCAAAAATATCCTGTTGGTAAGATATACAAGGTGCTCTACTATACCGGCGTTGGCGACGATACGCTGACACTCTCCCGCAAAAAAGAGATTGCAGAAAAGCTATTGGAGATGCGCCTGCGGTATTTCTCAGACTTTGACAAAGCATTGAACGGACATCCCGACTTGCAACGCCGCCTCTATAATAGCATTGCCGATAATATGCATGGTTGGCCACGACTGAGATTCACGTTCCAAAGAGGTCTTAAATACAGCACCTTTTACTGGCTCTACTATCGGCCAAAGAAAGTCCTAAAGAAGCTAATCAAGAAACCAAGGAACTAAGTACGCTTCTTTTCTCAATCAGATTGTAAAAGATTATAAAAGAAAATGTCTGACGAATGTCTGACAACTTAGCATACAACATTATTGGCTGCGTACTGAAAGTTCATTCTAAGCTCGGTCCCGGATTACTGGAGTCTGTCTATCAGAAAGCCCTGATGATTGAACTGGACAATGAATGCCTTTTGGCTGAAGAGGAAGTTCCTCTGGAAGTAATGTATGACGACCAGAATCTAGGTATTGGCTTCAGGATGGACATTCTTGTCGAAGATCAGATTGTTCTTGAGCTTAAATCTGTTTCGGCGTTAGAAAAGGTTCACTATAAACAACTACAGACATACTTATCTCTTGCAAATAAACCATTCGGTTATTTGATTAACTTCAATTCGGACGATTTCAGCATCGGTAACGGCATTCACAAAATAACAAACCTCAAATACAATCGCGAAAAAGGATCTTTCTGATAGTTCTTTTAGTTCTGATTGAATTATAAATCTGATTGAGCCTTAAATCTGTATGGCAAGAGTTACGGTGCTGATGCCGACATATAATGTTGCCCCATGGGTCGAAGAGGCCATCCAAAGTGTGCTGAAGCAGACCTATCATGACTTCGAGTTACTGGTGGTTGACGATGCTTCGACCGACGACACTCTCGACCGCATCCGTGCCATAGATGACCCACGTATACGCATCGCCGCATTTCCGGACAATGTAGGTCTCGCCGAAAACCTCAACCGTGGACTCGACTTGATTGATACAGAATTGGTAGCACGCATGGATGGCGACGACATCGCAGAGTCCGACTGGCTAGAAACCGGCATACATGTGTTAGACACCATGCCCGAAGTGGGCATCTGCAGTTTCGGGTTTCAGTTCTTTGGTGAGAAAACCTCGTTAGTTCGTTTCCCAGAACATCACGAGGACTCCAAAGCCCAGATGCTTTTCGGATGTACTGTCATCGTGCCCGTCTTCCGTCGTGCCGTCATGGCCGACAACCATCTCCGCTACAGTACCGAGTCCTTCCCTGCCGAAGACTACATGATGTGGGCCAACGCCTATCGTGTGACACAGATCTACAACGTCCAACGCACCCTCTTTCACTATCGCACCCACCCCACCCAGATTTCCACTGCCCGCCGCGAGGCACAGATTGCGAAATCCAACGAGGTCCGGCTAAAGATGCTCCATTGGCTCAATCCCGACTTTACAGACGAAGAAAAACGGTACTTCCTTGATGTCTTCGTACCATGCAAAATTGAATCCAAAGAATGCATTACCAAGCTCAAACGTTTTGCGCAACTTCTCATCAGCCGCAATATCTACGACAACTATTCCAATGAAGCGCTGCAACATAAGTTCAAATTCCATATCGCCTACGGAGTATTGGAATATGTAGAACACTCATACTTCCCTCATGGCTACAAACCTCTCGCCTTCATCCGACTCATAATTAGCGGCCTCTACACCACCCTTCCTACAAGAAACCGCCATAAGATCCTTATCAAATGTCTGCTTTTTAAAGCAAAATAGATTATCTCAACCAGAACCATCAGAACTATCAGAATATTTTCTTTTTGTTCTTTTAGTTTTGATTGAGAAAAAATAGTTATGATTGGATATCTCCACCGTAAACTCCACAACATCACGCATCCTGTATTGGGGCGCATACTGATGTTGCATCGTGTGGTGGAGCAGCGTGGCGAGGACAACAACCGTGAGCTTGAGATTACTCCAGAATTCCTGAAACAAACCATTGAAGCCTACCGCCAACAAGGCCACCGCTTTGTTTCCATCGACGAGGCCTGTGACATTATCTCCAAAGGTCACACCAACCTCCCCTTCGTTTGCCTTACTTTCGATGACGGTTACCAGGACAACTATGATATCGCTTACCCCATTCTGAAACAGCAGGAAGTACCCTTCGCCATCTATGTCACCACAGGATTCATTGACAATCGTCTCCCCATGTGGTGGTACCGCTGCGAAAGCCGAGAGCAGTGCCAAACTTGTTTGAGCAATGCCGAGGTGCAGCAGCGTGAGCGTAGCTATCCAACTGAGAAATTGGGAATCGGCACAGATTCCCTGAAAACCCTGGATGCCGATCCACTCTGCACCATCGGCGCACACACCGTCAGTCATCTAAAACTCGACACCCTCTCCCCCGAGGAACAAAAAAAAGAGATAACACAATCCTGTCAGGAACTTGAGACCATCCTTGGTCATCCCATCCTTCACTTCTCATATCCCCATGGCGCCTACAACACTGACACACTATCTATCATCAACAAACATACATTCCACAGCGCTCTCCTTGCATGGGGAGGCAACATTCGTCGTGGTGCAAACCCATTGATGCTACCACGAATTGAACTTCGACAACCATGAGATACAATTAATTCATTCCATATCAAATGAGTCTGAACTACGCCTACATCACAATTTCAACCAGCAAGAGCTACCTGCCAGGAATCATGGCCATGTATCTGAGTCTGAAGAAAACAGGCACCACTATCCCACTCTATGCCATGTTGCCTACCAAACTTGTTAGAAAAGAAACGGAATTGTGTGATCGAATGAAAGCAACTGGAATAAATATTCTCGAATATAGCGACTCTATTCCCATTCCCCAACAACTCGTCGAAAGCAATGAGAATCACGGCGACAGCCGTTTTAGCCACACCTTCGACAAACTGCTGGTCTTCGAACAAACACAATTCGACAAAATAGTCTATCTCGATGCCGACATCTATATCCTCCACAACCTTGACCATCTATTCGAGCTACCTCACATGAGTGCCATGATTGCCGGCAAGAGCTATCCCGGAAACGAGGACTGGACAGACCTCACTTCGGGCATCATGACCATCGTTCCGAAGAAAGGCCTTTTCAAACAGTTTGAAAAAATGATTCCCGAAGTCATCAAAGCTAAAGGAATTTGTGGCGACCAAGACATTCTTCAAGCCTACTACACCGACTGGCCTCAACGCCCTGAACTAGACATGGGTGAGAAATACGGTGTCATCGCATACTACGCAAAATACTATGAACAACACCTCGGCTATAAATACACCAACCAAGTGGATGACCCCTACTCGGTGTCTGTGATTCATTATGCCGGTGAAAAGAAACCCTGGATGCAGCATTGGTCACCCCTTTCGGTGCTCAAACAAGAATTGCAACTGACAGCACTCCGTCTCATCAGTAAACGCAACACCGATGCCGTGTTGTTGGAATACAAACATCTGGTACGCAAAGCCAGGAAACTGCTCTACGCCAAACCATGACCGTCACTATCATCATACCCGCCTACAACGCCGAAGCCTACCTGCAACGATGTCTCGACAGCATCCTCTCGCAGGATTTCAATGGTTATGAAGTCATCGTCATCGACGACGGCAGCACCGATGGCACGGCAGCTCTGCTGGAAGGCTATCCGCAAGTGAAGGTCATCCACCAAGAGAACCAAGGTATGGCCACGGCCCGCAACCGCGGGCTCGAGGTGGCACAAGGTGACTATATTCTTTTCGTCGACAGCGATGACAAATTAATGCCGCATGCACTCTCCAATTTGGCACCGCAAATAAATGGTGAGGACATCATTGGTTTCGGTTCCAGTATCTACAACGAAGAAACCCAAACAATCACTCACTATCCACTACACACTACTCACTACACACTACATACAGGCTGGGACTACTTCAACTGCCATCGGTTAGAGGCCACCCCTGTACACTTCGTATGTGTCTGGCAACGTGCCTATAGACGGGCTTTTCTTGAGGAGTGTGGTTTGCGCTTCGTTAACGGTCTGCGCCGTGCCGAGGACGACCTCTTCACCACCATGGTCATGCTCCACGCCAAAAGTGTGAAGACAATAGCTAACAGTCTGTACATATACCATGTGCGTAAAGGCAGCATCACCCGCACAAGCAACTCGAAACTTGATGCCGACAGCTGGCTTGTGCAACAAATCCTAGCCGACACATTCATACCCATGCAGGGGATTGACAAGACCGCCATCTATCAAGTATTAGCCTCTAACTATATCAACCATATCTCTGTGAAAGGCAACACCCTCACTCCCACCGAGTGGAAACAATTCCATCAGGTTTGTATCACTTCACGTCATCGACGTCTCTACTACATAGCCCATATCAACCCTTCTCTCCTGCACCTCTATAACCGCCTATGCTCTTCACTTCGATAGAGTTCTTCATATTCCTGCCGATTGTTTTCGCACTCTATTGGCTACTCAATCGTCACACCAAATGGCAGAATCTGTTAGTGGTAGTGGCATCGTATCTGTTTTATGGCTGGTGGGATTGGAGATTCTTACTGCTAATCGCCTTTACTTCGGCATGCTCCTATGTCAGTGGATTGTTAATCGGTAACGGCCGGTGGCGCAAGACAGCCCTATGGGGCAACATTATTGTCAACCTGGACATTCTTGGTCTATTCAAATACTATAACTTCTTCGCTGCTGAGCTTGCCAATCTATTAGGCTGCAGCGGCGACAGCGTTATGTTGCATTTGATACTTCCAGTAGGCATATCGTTCTATACCTTCCAGGCATTAAGCTATTCCATTGATGTGTACCGCGGCAAGATGGAGCCCACACGCGATGTGGTGGCTTTCTTCGCCTACGTCAGTTTCTTCCCCCAGCTGGTGGCGGGACCTATCGAGCGCGCTACCAACCTATTACCTCAATTTCAGCGGCAACGAAAGTTCGACTACAGCATGGCCGTCGACGGAGTACGGCAGATGCTGTGGGGATTCTTCAAAAAGGTAGTCGTGGCCGACAACTGCGCGGTCTTTGTGGACGATATCTGGGCCAATATCAGCGGACAGAGCAGTCTCAATCTGGCTATGGCTGCAGTTCTTTTCTCTATCCAGATTTATTGCGATTTCTCTGGCTATAGCGACATCGCTATTGGTTGCGCCAAACTCTTCGGCATTCGCCTGATGCGCAACTTCAAGGCACCCTACTTCAGCCGCGACATTGCCGAGTTCTGGCGACGCTGGCACATCTCGCTGACTACCTGGTTCCGCGACTACGTCTATATCCCTCTTGGCGGCAGTCGTGTAAGCAAGGTCAAGGTGGTGCGCAACACGTTTGTCATCTTTCTAGTCAGTGGCCTCTGGCATGGGGCCAACTGGACCTTCCTGGCTTGGGGCGCATTCCATGCACTATTGTTCCTTCCGCTGATACTGCTGGGGAAGAACCGAAAATATACCGACACCATAGCCCAAGGACGATGGCTCCCAAGCCTCAAAGAGCTAGGACAGATTTTATTGACCTTCGTTTTGACTGCTCTGGGATGGATCCTCTTTCGTAGTCAGAGCATCGGTGAGGCTATTGACTTCTATACCGGTCTTGTCTCTGGTGGATGGTCGGGCTTCAATCCTCCGATGCGGACCCTGGTTTTTGTCGCTTTGTTGCTGGCTGTGGAATGGCTGCAACGAGAACGGGAACATGGACTTGACATGAGCGGAATACGCTACAGAGCGGTGCGTTACACCTGCTACCTAGCGGTGCTGGCTGTGATATTCGTGTACGGCGTCTTCAACGAAACATTCATCTACTTCCAGTTTTGAACTCAATCAGAACAACTCTTTCATATTCTCAATCAGAACTAAAAGAACTATTAGAATTTTTATTTCCATCAGATTGTAAAAGATTAAAAAAGAAGACTACAAGGATAACCAATAAAATGGCTATTAACGTTAAACATCTTCCATGAGACGTTTTCTGTTAAAACTCGGTATTACCACGGCAGTCCTTCTTGCACTTGCATATGGACTTGATACGTTGATCACCCACAACCTCAGGCTTTCCGATGCCCGCATGTTCCATACCTACAACGCCATCTATAACGAAAACCTGCAATGCGATGCACTCATTATGGGATCGTCTCGTGGTCAGGTACAATATTCATCATCCATTATCGACAGTATCGCCGGCCTCAACTGCTACAATATCAGCGTCGACGGCCGATGCATCGATGCCGAAGTAACCATATATAACTTCTACCGCCGTCATTGCCCCAAACCTAAACTCATCATACAGAATGTCGATTGGGGCACTCTACTGATGTCTAACGGCTACGAGCGTGAGCAGTACCTACCCTATCTACGCTCTGACAAGCTGCTTTATAAAGAGATAAAAGACCGTGAGGAGTTCACCTGGGCCGACCATTACCTGCCGCTCTTGCGCTATGCCGGATACCACGAAACTATTAAGGAAGGGCTTGGACTGCCTGCCAAGATGGCTCGGGCGAAAAACATCGACAAAGGGTTTATCGCTACAGACAAAGCGTGGGACGGTGCGGCCTTCCGCCAGATTGACACCCTCGGCATCAACGTCAATCCTGAAGCAATCGAGATATTCGATCGTTATCTGGCACAATGTCAATCGGAAGACATCCAGGTAGTGATGGTATATGCTCCTTTTTACATCGGCGCCACCCGCAAGATGGGATCTGCTGTCGACACAATGTTTGCACTCTACCAGTCGTTTGCCGACCGCTATGGTTGCCAGATACTAAACTACACATACGACAGCATTAGTTACGATACACTCAACTTCTACAATGCCAGCCACCTGAACCGCCGTGGTGCCGAACTGTTTTCCACCAAGTTGGCGCACGATTTAAAAGAACTACTAAATACAATTGAACAATAGCTTTTTATTATCTAGAATTAGGAGAATTTAAGAATAAAGTCATCAGCATAATTTCTATAATCCCCAAATTCTTGACAACATAACATCTAAATGAAAAAGGTTCTTGTTGTTTTCGGTACCCGCCCAGAGGCCATCAAGATGGCGCCCGTAGTGAAAGAGCTATGCAGGCGACCTGATGAGTTTGAGACCAAAGTCTGTGTGACCGGACAGCACCGCGAGATGCTCGACCAGATGCTCGAGGTGTTCGACATACAACCCGCCTACGACCTAGACATCATGCGTCCGAATCAAGACCTCTACGACGTCTCGGCCCGCATACTGCTCGGCATGCGCGATGTTCTACGGACGGAACAACCCAATCTGGTGCTGGTGCATGGCGATACCTCCACATCCACATTTGCGGCGCTGGCAGCCTTTTATCAGCACATTCCCGTGGGACATGTAGAAGCTGGCTTGCGGACAGGTAATATCTACAGTCCATGGCCCGAGGAGATGAACCGTCAACTAAACGGACGGCTCTGTACATGGCATTTCGCCCCCACGGAGACCGCACGACAGAACCTGCTGAGGGAGCATGTCGACGATGCGCATATCGCTGTGACAGGCAATACCGTCATCGACACGCTGCATTGGGTAGTGGCGTCGGGCAAGGCGAAGGCGCCGCAGTTCGGCCGTGACGAAAGCCGCCGCATGGTGCTCATCACAGGTCACCGCCGCGAGAACTTTGGCGACGGCATGAAACATATCTGCCAGGCCATCAACGCACTGTCCGAGCAATTCAGGGATGTGGACTTCGTTTACCCCATCCACCTCAACCCCAATATCCGCCGTCCGGTACAAGAAATCATTGACGGCAGCCGGAACAACGTCTACCTTCTGGTGCCGTTGTCATATCTTGAGTTTGTAGCCATGATGCAGCAGAGCACCTTGATACTGACCGACAGCGGCGGCATCCAGGAGGAGGCACCCGCCTTCGGCAAGCCCGTCTTGGTGATGCGTGACACCACGGAGCGCCCCGAAGCCATCGAGGCTGGAACTGCACGACTGGTGGGCACCGACCGCAGCACCATCGAACAACACGTCGCCCGTCTGCTCACCGACAACGAAGCCTACCGCGCCATGTCCCACGCCGCCAACCCCTTTGGCGACGGCTACGCCGCACACCGCATCGCCGATTATATATCAGCAAACCTTTAGGCCGAATAATACTATGCAAACACCGATAATATCATATATTATACCTTACTACAACGGGCAAGACACCATTGAACGACAACTCGACTCCATTTACGCCATCCCTCTCGAAGAAAACGAATTTGAAGTAATTATAGTTGACGATTGTTCTCCTTTACCAGCGAAAGAACATCTATCAAATTATCTTCAGATTCACCCCAACCTTCACTTGATACGCCATAGCACTAACAAAAGGCAAGGCGGAGCCAAGAATACGGGTATTCGCGCTGCAAAAGGAATATATATTGCCCTGGCAGACCAAGACGACACCATCGACCCTACCCATATCAAAGAAACCCTTATCCAAGCAATTACGCAACAACCAGACGTCATATTATGTCAAGCCAGAAAGATATTTTCCAATGGAAAGACTCAAACACCTATGCATTCTTTGAGAAACGGAGAAATAATATCTGGTACACATTTTTGTGAAAACTATTATAACGTTGCTTTTTCAGCAAGTCCGTGGAGTAATATCTACCGCCGAGAATATTTGATAGCGTCTCATAGGCCCATGGAAGAAAACACTCTTCTTGAAGATGTAGACTGGGTTCAGTATCATCTTTTCTATGCAAAAAAAATAATGAATTTCAACTATCCAATATACAACTGGTATGCCAACACTCAGTCAATCACACACACAACTTCACCAAGACTTTATGCAGCCTGCATAGCACATGGATATCGTAAAATCGAAAACAGCAAACTATTCCGCACAACATCCCCTCAATTCGCCAACATCGTTTTAGAGGATGGCCAATACAATATCTACACAAAAATCCGTAAAGCATGGAAAGTCAAACGTCCATGGCAAATATTTGACTCATCCGGATGCGGTGAAACCGATTCCGTTATTTGGGATAGTCTCTCGCAACTAACTTGGGATAATTGGACTGGATTTCTCATTCGAAATCGTACCTTGGCTGCCGTCATCATGACATTGGCATTCCCTTTACGCTGGGCATTTTTATTCAAGCAATTCATTCTCCACATTAGTGACTAACAGTATCACCAACATAGTCTCAACTGACTTCGTGCAATGGCAACTTTATCTGTGGTATGGTGCTACTCCATCCCATCTACCTTAAGCGACCGGGGCATTGAAAGATATTCTCTACCTGTGATGGCCAGAGTTCCATCGAGAAAACCCGTCCGTAGATCTCACCAGAATTTATATCGCACACGATCTAATACATGTTTTTCTCCCATCAAATGCACATTCCCTCGCATTGCAGAACAGCCAGGCCATCCATCTCCGCCAGCCCCCCAACAATAACACAATTGTATTGTAAACCAGCGCAATAGCATATATCAAACATATTAAATCACACAAAGTCAGCATCATGTCCGCATCAACTCCGCAGATAGTCCGACCACAGTCGGACATACTGCGGTGTAAATACGGAGTCGACACGAAATAGGTCGCGAACGACATATATCTAATTTCATAGCCACCACACCATGATACATTTTTCTATCGTCATGCCACTCTATAACAAGGCGCCCTACGTCCGCAAAGCCGTGGAGAGCGTTGTGGGACAGACTTACGACGACTGGGAGTTGATAGTGGTCGACAATGGCAGTACCGATGGAAGTGGCGAGGTGGTGGCAAGTTGTCACGACCCAAGAATCAAGATGCTGCATCTGAAGGAGAATATCGGCCCCGGCGCTGCTCGCAACCATGGTGTGGCGGAATCGACATCGACCCATATCTGCTTCCTCGACGCCGACGACTGGTGGGAGCCCACCTTCCTCGAGGAGATGGCGGGGCTGGTGGAGCGGCATTCCGGCTCAGGCATCTATGGCACAGGGTACTATATCGTAAAAAACGGCCGGAAACGCGTGGCCCCCATCGGGGTGGAAGAAGGTTTCGCAGAGGGTGAAATCAACTACTGCCAAGTCTATGCGCGGACACTCTGCATGCCGCTGACCTCGATAAGCGTCTGTATGCCACGCACGGTATTCGATGAGGCCGGCGGCTTTCCGACAGATGTCAGACTGGGCGAGGACTTCCTGCTGTGGTTACGTATCGCACTGACACACAAAGCGGTGCTTCTCAACCGGCCGCTGGCCAACTACAACCAGGATGTAGCCGTAGCCTTCCGCGGCACCCACCACCTGCATCCGCCCGAGCAAAACATGCTGTGGAGACTTGGAGAATACGAACCTCTGGAAAAAACAAATCCCGACTATAAGCAACTGATAGACAATTTAAGGACCTATGGTCTTCAATCGTATCTTCTAAATTCCAAATATCGCGATGCCGCAAGGCAAGAATTGTCAAAAGTGGATTGGAGAAACCAAGATGTCAAATGGGAAAAACTTTATAATCTACCAGTTGGTGTTTTAAAAATACGATTTAAAGTGCGGAAGCTGGGGTCTTTGATGAAACGCATTTTAACGAGAATAATACGACTTATGTCAGGAGAGTTGTCATGAAGAAAGTTTCAATTAATAGAATTGTCGAAAAGTGTAAAAACCTATTGTTTTTGTCAACTCATGAACATAGTTTTCGGAGGAGATTGAAGTATCTTTGGTTTAGAGAGGGGAGCGAATCTTTATTGGTGTTGTTTCCTGGTTTCAGTAAAGATAGACCTCGTAAATACAATTATGTAAAAGGGTTGATGGGTGCAAAAAACGTTGATAGGCTTTATATTAATGATAATTTTGGCTATCAAGGATCCTACAATTTATATGAAAATGGAGAAAAAAAACCAGAAACGATAACAATAGATCTTATTGACAAAACAATAAAAAAAGGGAACTATAAGCATCTGTTTTTTGCTGGTAGCAGTAAAGGAGGTACATGTGCCATTTATTTTGGCTTGGTTTTTCATGCAGATGAAATATTTGCTGCAGCTTGTCAGTATCACATCGGAAAGTATGTGTCAAGCGAGATGCCTGACGATAAAGTATTCTATGCCATGATGGGGAGTAATGCTGGGGAAAAAGAATCTCACATTTTAGATGATGTGATGCCTGACTTACTCCAAAAACATAAGGGTTCTAAGTCAGTTATTCATATTTTCTGTTCAAGACAAGATCCTACTTATGAGCGACATATTAAGGATCTCATCAATTCTCTTGATTATCATGGTTACCTCTATTCTGAAACGATTGAATCCTATACGACCCACTCACAAGTAGGCGAATCATTTTTAAAACGTTTACAAAGTAGGTTTTCTCATAATTGACAATCCTGATTTCCATTTGATTCCCATGAATAAAGTTTCATATTCAGTTGTTATTCGCACTCTAGGAAATACGGGAGAAAAGTACCGTACAATGCTGAACGCCATTGAACGGCAAACTGTCAAACCACAAGAAGTGATTGTCGCTATTCCAGATGGTTACTCATTAGACCATACACTAGGTTACGAAAAAATTGTACGGTGCAACAAAGGAATGGTGACACAACGGGCCGCAGGTATCGAAGCCGCTCAAGGCGATTATCTACTGGTGTTGGACGATGATTTGGATTTCCCAGCTGATTTTGCGGAACAGATGTACAACCATCTACAGGCAAAACAGTTGGATTGTACGCTGGCATTCCCCAACGGTGGTAACCACAACAATGAACCTCCACAAAAAGTTTCTAAGAAAACGCGGTTACTTGCAGAGGTCAAGAGGGCTCGGGGAGCCTTTACCGGACAGGTTTTTTATAGTCGCCGCAAAAGTGAATGGTTTGATGTCATCACCAGCACGGCCGGGCACCGCACCTATGTCAACTGCGAGGACAAACTGTGTCAAGCAGGCTGTTTCCAATGCTTCTTCATCAAGGGATCGATGGCCAAAGATGTCAGATTTGATGAAGAGGTATGGCTGGAGCAAGGGAGTCTGTCAAAATACGCTGCTTATGACGATGCAGTGTTTTTCTATAAGTTATATTTGCATGGCGGGCGTATTGCTTACACCCCCAACACGGGATACACACATCTGGACGCTGGTGCGGGACGTCCTGCAAAAAGCAAACTGGAGGCCAAGCGCATACGGCTCTACACCATTGCCCGCAACCGCACTCTGTTCTGGCTGTTACATATCTGGCCCAGCCGTCACAAAGTGCGCACCCTGCTGGGAGGAATCTATGCGTTGGTCAACTATACATTATATAACCTCATCATCAATCTACACCCCAAATATTGGCCTGCCATCAGTGCTCTTTTTGCGGGTTATCGTGACGCATTTAAGTATTACAAAAAGGGACTATGATACCCAAGACAATACATTACTGCTGGTTTGGTCGTGGCGAGATGCCTCAGTTGGCTCAGGACTGCATCGTATCGTGGCATAACCATATGCCTGACTGGAATTACAAGCTCTGGAATGAAGACAACTTCGATGTCGACAGCGTGCCCTATACCCAAGAAGCCTACGCTGCCAGAAAGTATGCTTTCGTCACCGACTATGTGAGGCTGTACGCCCTTAGCACCGAGGGTGGTGTGTATATGGATACCGACGTGGAAATACTAAAACCTCTGGACGACCTGCTCCACCTCAAGGCTTTCACCGGCTATGAAGGCAGTAAACACAAGCCGCCTGTCACAGGTTTGATGGCCAGCGAGGCAGGCGGACAATGGGTCGAGGAACAACTGCATGCTTACGACAATGCACACTTCCTTATGCCTGACGGCAGCTATGATACAACAACAAACACCTGGCGCATCAGTCGCATCATGCAATCCAACGGGTTCGTATGCGACGGAAAGATGTCTCAATATAAGGACCTGACTGTATTCCCCTCGGATTACTTCTGTCCGCATCAGACCACCGGCGAGTACCTGCTCACCGAAAACACCTACTGCAATCATCACTTCATGGGCTCATGGAACAAGAAGGACAGCAAAGGATGGAAAGGGGTCCTGCTTAAACTGATTGGCCAGAAAAATATGACCAAACTGATAAAACTCAAACGCCGCTTAGAACGGCTCAATCAGAACTAAAAAAAACAATCAAAAAGGATAACCGGAAGCTCCGTAAGTCGAGCGCAGTGTTATGCTAGCTTGAACAATGCCGAGATGAAGGAGCGATGACAAAGTCAATTAACCGAATTAAACCGAATACTCTTTGACCTTTCGACTCTTCAACTCCACAGAAACTCTATCAGAACAAAAAGAACAAACAGATTTTTTCAATCAGATTGTAAAAGATTTTAAAAGAAACATGATGTCTCGTTGTCTTTTTGACCTTTCGACTCTTCAACTCCACAGAAACTCAATCAAAACCAAAAGAACAGAAAAGAAATTCGTTGGATTCGTGTGATTCGTGGTCGTTTATATTTCCATCAGATTTGAAAAGATTGTAAAAGAAAACTCTTCGACTTTTTGACCTTTCGACTCTCCGACTTTTCGTCTCTTTGACTCTGCTACTCGTAGTCTCGTTGTCTCACAGACTCAAGGACTCACAGACTTATAGACTCAGCAACTTTTCGACTCTTCGTCTCACATTAATCTCAATCAGATTGTAAAAGAAAACTCTTCGACCTTTCGTCTTTTTGACTCTTCGACTCAAAGACTCAATGTCTCAATGTCTCATTGACTCACAGACTCATAGTCTTTTTGACTTTTCGACTCTTTAACCTTTTGACTTTTCGACTTACACATTAACGCATTTACACATTAACGCATTCATAAAATGCTTTCTTTCTTCCCAAAACAAATAGCCACCAAAGGCATCTACCTCTACCTTGGGGCTTTGACTGCCATCTCGCTAGTGTTCTTCCGTCATGCGATGGCCATTGACTTCCTGATTATGGGAGTGATGTGGGTGGTGGGATTCTTTCTGCTGAGTTCATATTGTAGTCAAAAATGGCAAGAAATACCTCAGAAGAAACTGTTACGCAACCTGTTCCTTACAGCTTTGGGGTTGAGATGGGCATGGGCGATCTTCAGCTACTTCTACTACTCTGCAAAAACAGGAATGCCCTTCGAGTTTTCGGCTGGTGACTCCATCTGGTATTACGAAGAATCGATGGGCAATGTGCACGCTCCCATCAAGGCCATCTGGAATTACCTATTTGTCTCTACCGATTCCATCTCTGACTCAGGCTACATATTCTACCTCTCGCTACTCTCCAAGGTGACAGGCTACAGTATTTTGTTGCCACGATTGGTCAATAGCATCTTCAGTGCCGCCACTGTCTTATTGGTTTACCTACTGGCCAAACGCAACATTGGCGAGGAGGGTGGCCGGTTAGCGGCGGTTTTCACCTGTTTCATGCCCAACCTTATCTTCTATTGTGGCATGCACCTGAAAGAATCTTTCATGCTATTCCTCCTGATAGCCTTTTTGGAGCGTTCCGACTACCTGTTGCGAAGCAAGAAATACAATGTATTTACCATCATCATTCCAGTACTGCTCGGTGTCAGCTTGTTTTCGTTTCGTACGGTGTTAGGCGGTGCGGCCGTCTTCTCGTTTGTCACGGCTTTGGTGTTCACCAACACCGCTGTCGTGGGACGATGGAAACGGATTATGCTCATTTCATGGGGAGTACTGGCTGTAGTAACATTAACTGGCGGTGTCATCACAACCGAGGTACAAGCCACCTGGGAAGACCGCGAAAGCAACCAGGATGCCAAAAGATCAATACAGACTGCGAGAGGTAACCAATGGGCTAAGTACGCCACCGGTACCGTCATGGCACCCATGATGTTCGTCATGCCGTTCCCTACGATGGTGGATGTGGACGAGCAATACAACCAGCAGATGCTCAGCGGCGGAAACTATGTGCGAAACTTCTTCGGTGGATTTGTGCTCATTGCCGTGTTCAGTGCCATATTCATCACTAAAAACTGGCGCAATCTAAGCCTCATCGGCTCCTTCGTAATCGCCTATCTGGGTATCATCTCGTCCAGCGGCTTCGCCAACTCGGAGCGATTCCTACTGCCAGCCTTGCCCTGTCTACTTATCATTGCGGCTTACGGGGTGACGCTGCTGAATGCAAAGAATTACAAGTTCATAAAAATATGGTACTGGGTGGTGCCAGTGATGGCCTTCGCCTGGGCGTTCTTCAAACTGGGCTCCCGCGGTTTGTTCTAGCTAACCGAACTATCCGAAACAAGCCGAACAACTTCTTCTCTAACCGAACTATCCGAAGTAATCCGAATAACTAATTTTCTAACCGAATCACCAGAAGCAAGCCGAACAACTTCTCCTCTAACCGAATCATACGAAATAATCCTAAATCATGAATACTAAGAGTGATACATTGGCCTACTTGGTTATTGGATGTGCAATGGAAGTATATAAGACACTTGGTCCAGGACTATTGGAGTCAGTTTATCAAAAGGCTTTAATGAAAGAGTTGGCATATAATGAGATCCAAGCAGAAGCAGAGGTTCCAATAGATGTAAGTTATCGGGGAGAGAATCTTGGTGTTGGTTTTCGTATGGATATTTTGGTCGAGGATTTAATAATACTTGAACTAAAATCGGTAGCCCAATTAGAGGACATTCATTACAAACAGTTACTCAATTACCTTTTGCTCACAGACAAGCCTTTTGGATACCTTATCAATTTCAACGTTCCTAATTTCACTTTGGGACAAGGATATGACAAGGTTCGCAACTTGCGCTACAATAAACCTATCCCCGACTGGGTCATATAATTCGGATTCATTCGGTTTTTTCGGTTAGAATTTAAGTATAAACACAATTATCCAGTTAGAATCCTAAATAAGGATTTCGGTTTTTTCGGTTAGATGAATATTCTGCTAGTATGCAACTATAAACCGGGGGTTGGAGGCATTTCAGGGCAGGTGGAGATTCTGCAGCGGAAGCTGCGGGAGGAAGGACATACTGCCGATATCTTCTCCACCAAAGCTTCTGTCTTGAAACGTCTACTGCTTCTTCGCAAGCTCCGTAAGGTAGCCCGAAAGCATGACGTGTTACATATCCACTGCTGCTCGGGATGGGGTTTCCTACCAGCCGTGGTGGGTGTCACTGTGGGGCGGCAATTAAAGAAACGAGTGGTGCTGACCTACCATGGCGGTGGCGGCGAGCGCTTTTTCGACAAGCACACCCGTCTTGTCAAGCACTATCTGATCCGTACCGACGCCAATATCGTTCTATCGGGGTTCCTAGCCAAGGTCTTCGACAATCATCACCTTCCTTATGCCATCATCCCCAACATCATAGAGCTCGACGAAAGTCACTTTCGTGAACGGACATCTATACAGCCTAACTTCATCTGCGTCCGTGCCCACGAGCCGCTCTACAATATCCCCTGCATTCTGCGAGCGTTCCAGAAAGTGCTGACTGAAATACCAGAAGCAACCTTGACACTCGTCGGGAGTGGGTCTGAGCATGAGGTGCTGATGGCCATAGTCAAAGAGATGGAATTAAAGAATGTCTCGTTTACCGGCCGTGTCGACAACAAAGAGATTTATCAGTACCTTGACATGGCCGACATTATACTCTCCTCCCCCAAAGTGGATAACATGCCCGTATCGCTGCTGGAGGCCATGAACGCCGGTTTGCTGGTCATCTCGTCGGATGTCGGCGGGGTGCCTTATATGATTGAAGACAACAAAACCGGATATCTTTTCCCGAGCGATGACTCCGATGCCCTTGCAAGCCTCATGATTCAAGCAGTTCAGCAACCATCTGAAAGCACGTCCATCATACGCAATGCACATCAAGCAGTCGACGCCTATCGCTGGGAGAACATCAAAGACAAACTATTTCACACCTATGGGTTTTCTTCATGAACATATTATACTGCCGCTGAGCGACCTACTGAAAGGCGAGAGCGTACACAAATACCTGCGGCTGTTGCGTGAGGCAGAGTCGTGGAGTAACGAACAGATGAAAGAATTTCAACAGCAACGCCTACACCAACTGCTTGTCTATGCCTCTCAAGAGGTGCCTTTCTATCGTGACTGGATTCAAACCCACGATTTGAATCCAGATTTCCTTACCCTCGACCAGATGCCCATTGTTTCTAAAGCCATTATGCGAAATGAGGGCATCGACAGGTTCTCTGCAGAACATTTCCCAGTAAAAAAACGAATTCCCTCACGTTCTGGTGGCAGTACTGGCGAGCCTTTTACCTTTTATGAAACAAAGCTCTCCTATTCTGTCAATATGGCAGCCAAACTAAGAACTTGGTATCAGGCTGGCTACCACCTGGGAGACCTCTACATGAAGATTACCAACGGGAAACGCACTAGCAAAGTAAAGCAACTCCAAGATTTGATGAACAACTGTATTTATGTGCCGTTCTATTCTATCACTGACGACATACTAAAATCAATCCTAGATAAGATTGAGTACACAAAACCCCACTTTATCCGTTCCTATCCTAGTCCATTATACTTGCTGGCCCGATATCGTAACAATCATTCCAACTATCACTTTTCTCCACGACACATCATGACCACAGGTTCTACTCTCACTAAGGATTACCGTAATGAGATAGAGAAAGCCTTTGGATGTGATATCATTGACTCTTACAGTTGTGAAGGGACGCCCAATGTTTACGAAACTCCCTCACACGACGGATACACTATATCGGGCTACTATGGTATTATCGAGGTTCTTGACGACGACAACAAACCAGTCGTCAACGGTGTTGGTCGAGTGGTCAGCACCAACCTATGGAATTATGCTCATCCCTTTGTCCGTTACGACACTCAAGACCTTGTCGAGGTTAAAGGCGGTCGCATCATACGCATCATGGGTCGCCAATGCGAAACCCTTGTAGAAGCCAACGGTACCCTCCTGACAGTCCACAACTTCACCCACTATTTCTCAGATAATTTTCCGTCGGTCGACGGATGGCAAGTGGTGAAACTGAAAGACGGCAATATCCGCTTCCGACTGGTTGTGAACAAACTCTTTTCCCCTGATGACGAACAAAATATCATCAACCATTGGTCGTCATGTACCGGCAGAGAAATAAGTCTTGAGATTGTCGACAAACTACCCCTGATGTCCAACAACAAACACCTCAGCATCATCGACGAGCCATGACCATACTAACACAATACTCACAGATAGACCCAGCGTCCTGGGATAACCTTTTAAAGGAGTCTCCCGTCACCTCCTGGTTCCAGTCCCCCGAGGCATTCCGATTCTTCGACAGTCTCAGCTTTATGGAGACTTTCATCGTGGCTGTTGCTGAGAACGATAAACTCCTTGGACTCACTCTTGGCTATATTCAAGGCGATGGCGGTCAACTAAAACAAATGCTCTCGCGCCGCGCCATCATTGTCGGAGGCCCTTTGTTAGCCGATGATATTTCCGTCGAGGCACTCAACCTGATGCTCACCTCTCTCAAGAAAAAGCTGAGCCGCCGATGCATCTATATCGAGACCCGCAACCTTAACGACTACTCACGATGGAAGGAAACCTTTGAGGCATGCGGATTCTCCTATGTACCGCACTATAACTTCCATATTGACGTTTCCGAGAGCGAACTGGTAGACAAACGTATGGATAAAAGCCGGCGCCGACGCATCCGGCGTGCAACAGAAAACGGGGTAACCATACATTGCGAGAACCTCGACATAAAAGGGTTCTATGACATCCTGTCGAATCTATACCACACCAAGATACACAAGCCATTGCCACCATTCAGCATGTTCGAGCAGTTGGGCAAGGAGTCTTTTGCCAAATATTTTATTGTCAAAGACATTCATGGCAAAACCATAGGCGGACAACTTATCCTAATGCTTGATCAACGTGTGGCGTATGCTTGGTACTGCTGCGGTCTCGACAAAGAATATCACGACCTCTACCCCTCTATCATGGCCAATTACACTGCCATACGCTATGCTGCAGAAAACGGCTTTGAACGTTACGACATGATGGGCGCAGGAAAACCTGGCGAAGATTATGGTGTACGTGATTTCAAAGCGCAGTTCGGCGGCACACTGGTTGAACACGGACGTTTCTTACACGTGTGTCGACCTGTCGTCTACTGGCTGGGCAGCAAGGCCATTGCATTCCTCAAATATCTGAAAAAATGACCTATACCTTTCACTCTGTCAAACCCACGCCTGTCATCTGGGATGCCCTGACGACAGCTCCCGATAGCAGCATCTTCTTCACTCGACAGTGGGAGGACTATCTACACCGTATGGGTGTAAACACCCTGCTAATTGAGGTACGATGCAACGAAGAAACAGTTGGTTACTTTGTAGGATCGCATCGCTGGCTAGGTATAAGAATCGTGACAGCTCCCTCGATGGGTACTGGAACCTACTCTCAAGGACTCTGCATGCTGCATGAAACAACACAGACGGAACGCATCGACATCTATCAACAGCTGGCACAATATCTCTTCAAAAAACATATAGCCAGTTATCTGCAGATATGCGACTACGAACTACGCAACAACGAAGACCCCGAAAGTGCACCCTTGCTTGATTCCGCAGGAATACACTACGACCCACGACTCACCTATGTCATCGACCTACGTCCATCGGAAGAAAAGCTATGGCAGAGACTACATTATAAATCGTGCAAATACTGCATCAATAAAGCACGCAAAGAGGGGTTATCAGTTAGACGGGTAGAAGAAGTGGAAGATATTGCTGGATTTGCGTTGCGCCATAGCCAACACCTTCAAGACATGATGCGACGCAAACGGAGCAAAGGACTACCCTGTCAACGACACAAAAACATTCTGGCACTCTGCCAATCGTTATTCCCCCATCATGTTCTGATGCTCGAGGTTATGACTCCTGACGGACTTTCCATTGCATCGGGAATTTTCGCCTATACCCCTGGCGGGACTGCCACTTACTTCACCGCTGCCTCGCTCGAAGATTATATGCACCTCTGTCCAAATGAGCTGCTGGTATGGGAGGCCATGCGTATACTACACAACGAAGGTGTGAACGACCTCATCCTCGGCGGTGTGGCTCATTACAAAAAGAAGTATGCCCCCACGCTGGCATTCGTGCCTGTGGCTATCTTCTCTCGCTATAGCATTTTACTCAACATGCGGAAAAACATCAAACTGATGTATCAACGACTGATGTACAGGGGCAAAAACAAATAAACAACATGAATATCCTGATTGATATTGGACATCCTGGACATGTGCATCTATTGCATGGCGTGGCGGAGGAGATGAAAAAGCGTGAGCACATGGTGTTCTACTCGGTGAGGGACATTCCCATAGCAAAGCGTTTGATGGAGCACTATGGCATGACCCCGTGGGTTGACCTAGGGGGTAAAAAGGATTCGCTATGGGGCAAAGCAAAAACCGTACTACATCAAGACGCGCAGATACTCAAGTTCGTCCGGCAAAACCATATTGACATAGGATTAAGCAGTGGACTGGTGCTGAGTCATGTATCAAAACTGAGCCACATGAAGTCGTATGTCTTCGATGACGACGACGACATTGTCGAGCCCCTTTCGGTCAAGTTCGAACATCCTCTGAGCAATGTTGTCTTCACTCCCGATTGCATACAAAGGAAAACCAAACATGCTGTCTACTATGCCGGAACCCATGAGTTGGCTTATCTACATCCCAACCGTTTCACACCCGACCCAACAGTGCTGCGGCATGCTGGAATACAAGAAGGTGAACGGTTCTTTATCATGCGTTTTGTAGCGCTCAAAGGACATCACGACGTGGGGCAGCAAGGGTTGACACTGGAGCAAAAGAAAACGCTGGTGGAGTTACTAAAACAACACGGACGAGTCATTATCACCTCAGAACGTGCCATAGAACCGGAATTCGAGCAATACCGCCTACCTGTCCCTCCGGAAGAGATACACTCACTGATGGCATACAGTTCTATGTTCCTCGGCGATAGCCAGACGATGACCTCCGAGGCTGCAATATTAGGGGTGCCAGCACTGAAATGCAACACCTTTGCAGGGCGGCTTTCAGTGCCCAACATGCTGGAACAGAAGTATGACCTCTGCTATGCCTACCAGCCGACACAATTCGATGAGATGTACCACCACATAGAGCAACTGCTTGCCCGCGACTCAGAAGAACTTAAAAAAGAATGGCAGACCAAACGGCAGCGAATGTTACAAGATATGATCGACCCCACAGAGTTCTTCGTCAATTACATAGAAACAAGACGATGACTAAAACTATGACGATGACTAAAACTATGACGATGACCAAAACCACAAGTATTCTTTTATAATCTTTTACAATCTGAAGGAGACAATATTAAGAGACAACGAGACTTCGAGACATCAAGACTTCGAGACATCAAGACTTCGAGTAGAAGAGTCAAAAAGTCGAAGAGACAAAGAGTAGAAGAGTAGAAAAGTCAAAGAGCCGTGATAATGTTTACGGTTTACAGTTTACGATTTACGGTTCTTGCAGTGAATCAACAGTTAACAATCCATTTCGATTTAGTTCTTCTAGAAGATTCGCTGTGTTAAATTGATTTAATAGGTGCTCGTAGGCATACCATTGATTGAGATTTGAAGAGACGAAGAGTGACTAGGACGAAGAGTATTCGGTTAAGTTCGGTTCTTTCGGTTAGAGAATAATTCTTTTAGTTTTGATTGAGTTTATGTGGAGTTGAAGAGTAGAAAAGTCGAAGAGGCGCTGGGTCTATAAGGCTGTGAGTCTGAAAGACTCCGAGTCGAAAAGTCAAAAAGACAACGAGACATCATGTTTCTTTTAAAATCTTTTACAATCTGATTGAAAAAAATCTGATTATTCTTTTAGTTCTGATTGAGAAAAATGAAAGCCTATCTTGATCTGAAACGGCAACCATTGCCGCACTATAAACGAGCAGGCCTGTGGAACACCATTCGCCAGTCGGCGCAGGTGCATGGCTACCATAGCGCCATTTGGTTCGCCATAATTCGCTGGAAAGACCATGTGCTGAACCAATGGGCCATGCGTTGCCCTTGGAATGGCCTTAGGATAAGACTGCAACGATGGCGAGGTGTAAAGATAGGCAAGCAAGTACACATTGGTCCCAGTTGCACCCTTGACTACCCCTACCCCTATTTTGTCATCATCGAAGACGGCGCTTCGCTGGCTGGAAACGACTATGTATTGGCCCACAGCACCCCTATGGAATACCATAGTAAATGTGTGGAATCGTTTGTAGCACCGACAGTTATCGGCAAAAACGCCTGGGTGGGCGTAAACGTCACCATTCTCCCCGGCGTGACCATCGGTGAAGGGGCTATCATAGCTGCCGGAGCAGTGGTCACGAAAGATGTACCACCCCGCACCCTTGCTGCCGGAGTACCCGCCAAAATCGTCAAACAACTGGATATCTGATGGACTTCACTATCGAAAAATACAAAGAACTGCTGGAGGCGCTGAAGAAGCATAAATGCTTTAGTCTCAGACATGATGTGGATCTGCGGCCGGATTTCTCTCTGCGCATTGCGCAGGTGGAGGCAGCGGCGGGGCTTAAAGCCACCTACTACTTCCGAACGGTACCCGAAAGTTACGATGAAAACATCATTCAACAGATTGTTTCCATGGGACATAGGGCGGGATACCATTATGAATGTCTGACCACCACCCATGGAGATATGGAGGCCGCCTACGAAGACTTCTGCAACAATCTGGAGAAGCTGCGCAAGATTGTGCCCATAACAACCGCCTGCGCACACGGAAGCCCTCGCTCACCATGGAATAGCCAAGATCTCTTTGAGTCGAAAAGTCAAAAAGTTGAAAAGTCGAAAAGCCACTATGATATTCATGTATTGGGGATTGAGTACGAACCGATGCTGGACACCGATTTCTCAAAGACGCTGTATCTGACCGATACGGGTCGGCGATGGGATGGATACAAGGTGAGCGTGCGCGACAAGGTGCCACAATATCAAGAGCAGTGGGAACGAGAAGGGCTCATATTCCATAGCACAGACGATATCATCCATGCGCTCAACGACATACATCACCCCATACACCAGAAAGAACTGCTCATCAACACCCACCCGCAGCGGTGGATGCCCTTCGGCATGCGATGGATAATGGAGGCGGGAGTCCAATGGTGGAAGAACCAAGCCAAACGCCTCATCGTCTCATCTCATCTCAATCAAAACTAAAAAAAACATTCAAAATTCTTCGCTAACCGAAAGATTCGAAACAATCCGAATGCTTGATGTCACGCCTCTTTCAAATCTCAATCAAAACTAAAAAAACTTTCAAAAACGCTAACCGGAAGCTCCGTAAGTCGAGCGCAGTGTCATGCTAGCATGAATAATGCCGAGATGAAGGAGCGTTGACAAAGTCAATTATCCGAATCAATCCGAATGCTTGATGTCACGCCTCTTTCAAATCTCAATCAAAACTAAAAAAA
>CAMJJD010000003.1 GCA_946406015.1 uncultured Bacteroidales bacterium
TGCGGCGCACATACACCTTCTTGGCATAGTCGGCACCCGATGCAAACGGTGGGTCGATATAGACCAAGTCCACTTCAATGCCCTGCTCCTTCAGATAGGCACAAGCCGACAGGCATTCACCTCGCAGCAACATATTGCCGTTGTCTTTTGTACCCACATGCTCCACCTGCTGCACCTCATACAGCGGCATCCCCCGCTGTATATGCTCCACCACCACATTGTTGTCCCGATAAGAGAGCATCCTACGCGTCCGCACAAAATTGTCCAGCAACGCCTGCCCCTCAAGGGTATTCGGATAATAAGGTATGTATTTTATTGCCATAGTGTTATTGTTTATTCTCTATCATGTAGATTAAGTTTACCGACAAGTTCACCGTTTTCGTAATAGTAAACGCCACAAGGGACTTTATAGTATTGTTCAATGCTCCAGTCGTGACAGTATGCATTCTTCTCAATCAATACTGTCCAAATGATATCTAAATTATTTTTATATAAGAAATCAAGTAATTCCTTCTCCCGAATCATACACATATCTGAATTGTTGTGCATAGACAGCACTTCTCCATGAATGTTATTCAACTCCCCATCATTATTAGAATAGAGCAGGTTTAAACCATTGAAGATTTGTTTACATGGAATTAAATATGTATTATTTATTCCCGACCAATCTCCTTCGATATGACCTTTCGCCAGTTCACTGGCAACAACTACTTTATAATTGGTCCCTTTAATAAATTGCCATTCTTCAGTATCGTCGTGTAAATCCAAATATGCAGGAGACCAGTATTTCTCTCGGTTTATTAAAGATGATGAGTCTTCATGTTTTTCTGGCATCCATCTTCCCCAGAAATTCTTGTTCTTGAGATAATTTACAATACTTTTTTTATCTTTTTTGTTTATGATATACGCTTGAATTAAATATTGAATTTGTTTTTTCCTTCCTACAACATCCTCTGATAATAGTTGTGTGGGTTCCTGTACTATGTTATAATACGCAAGTCTTACCCAATTATTCCCATTGTCATCCTTTTTTTGAATGTTCTGGATGGAATCAATATCGTCTATTGAGTTGGCCCACTTTTCATCGGGTACATCCCAATTCGAATAACCCGATTCTGTCCACCATCCTTTGTCATCTTTTATTTGTTGGGGAGTAATATATGTAGGGTCAATATCTCTAAGATAATTTTGCCACGGTCCTTGGTACTGACCAATAGGTGCTTCTCTCCACCATCCATCCTGATATGGAAAATTGTCGGAAACCCTTGCAACCATTTCGTGTAAAGAAATCCATTGGTATTTTTTGCCAATACGCTCCACCTGTTTAGTCGCCCTCGAATAGGAGCCAAGTGTAATCAAATAATCAAATTGACCATGTAGTTTTGCATTATATCCATATCTGTCGAAAATCCATTCAACTGCGAGGTTGCTCAATTTGTCGGCATTATACTTTTGTGGCAATTTAAAATCATCTAAGGCGGCTTGAAATGTATATCGTCCAAAGTCCCCATATCCGCCAACTCCGCGCCCATACTCAGTGACCATTGAATTCAAAATAGCAGTTATACCCCAACCTTTTCCCCCATAATAGCCATCTTCACCTTGGGGCTTATACTTCTTATCTAACTCTTTGTTTGATAAAACTGAATAATTAAAACTGGTCTGATAAGGAGGACGAATCCTTGAGATATCTACGTTTATGAGATTTCTGTATATTGCATATTCCACAATATTACGCGCATAATCTCTTAGTAAAACATGCACAGGGGGTGTGCCGTCCTTAAAAACAGCATCATAAACAAATTGACCAATAGTTTTTATTGCATTTTCGTCATTAGTTCTTAAAATACAACCATAAGCTACAGCATATAGTCGTTCTGCAATATATGGATCATTTATATCTTTAAATACATTAAGTAGTTTAATAAGAATACTGGAATATCCTGTTAACAAATTAACAAGAGCTTTTGTCGCTTGATCTCTGAATTTATTATCTGTTGATGCCAATATCCAAACTATAGTTTGTGCCGACAGGCGAACAACTTCAGGGTCAGAGTTGGAAATATTGTTAGACCATGCCCAATCAACTAATCGAGATAACGGTTGCGCATTTTGCTCATCGTCATACTTCCCGTAGGAATATACAAAATGTTGCCAAAAGGAATCCCTCTCTGCCATTGTATATCCGAAGAGTATTTGGGTCAATCTATCGCTATTAAATGGATGATATGGAATGGAGGAAACTTCCACTAGAAAATACAGCCAGGAATCAAGGTCGATGTACTTCTTGTGTTTATTTAGCCATTGTGTTATCTTTTTGTTGTTAATTGATGATATTTCTCGCCATTTTAGACTAAATAGCGTTTTGCCAATATACCACTCTGTCAAGTCCTTATTCTTTTTGAATATCTCTGATAATTCAAAAAGCTCATGGTTATATTTCTCTGGAATAATAATTGACAACGCTTCATAGACACCTTCGTGATGCCATCGGCGAGACTTTACTAAGGATTGTTTTTTTAGGTTTGAAGCGAATGCCTCAAAGGTCAAATATGGCCTAACAAATTCTTTGGCCATAATAAAGTCTCCTATACGCTGATAAGAAAAAGATATTATTTCTTCATCCAATGACTTCATCTTTATCAATACACCTTCCTCTAACAAATCTGATAGAAGATTGGGGAATTGAGGAAACTTCTCGTCAAATAGATTTAGAACCTTATCACATTCCAAACTTCCATACGGAGAATCACATATTTTTAATGCAAGGGCTTCTAATGCACTCGATACAATTCTTCTGTTTTTGTATATCTCTCGTCTTTTCTCGATTTTTTGATTTAATGATTCCTCATATTGATTAATCAATCCAAATAAACCAGTAAAACCTTGTGGAAAGGTCTTCTTTTTTGTTTTGCTTACAGATTTACATATTATTTGAAGAAGAAGGGGATTCGATAATTCAGGATTTAATAATGGAAATGATGGTTGTTGGATGTCATAATACTTGCAGAAAAGTTTTAATGCCTCGTATATATTCCCTTTAAAACCGGGGTGCTCATAGATGGTAATATTAGTTTTATTTATATAATCATCAGGTATAATGTCCCCGTAATATGTACTTCGTATTGTCAAGACAAGCCCAATAGCAGGGTATTTTGAAATCTTTTCAATAAAACCAGATATTTGATCACGCCATAGATCTGCTCCTATTCCTTCATTTATTGCATCTATCATAATCAATACTCTGGATCCAATAGACAATCCAAGTTCATTGAGTTGCTCTATGAAATCAGAGAAGGGAATATTCAGATCCAATTGAGAAAGAATGTTCTTCTCAATAGTAGAGGCTTCTTTAAATGTTGTGCCGAGAAGTAGTAGTGTCGGATGCGATTGCTTGATTCGCTTGTTTGCGATGTCACCTAATAGATGTGATTTACCACAGCCAGCTTCTCCTGTAATTATCAATATGGGATTATTACATAGCTCAACGTGAAGACTGTTGTACTCCTTAAGAAATGTGCTGTTTGATTCAACCGTTTCGCGTAATATATATGAGGTTTCATCTTGTCTTTCCACATTGTTTTGTTTATGTAATTCGCGCTGTCTGTTAAATATTGTTTCATTTAGTTTTTCTATTTCAGTAATAACAGAGTCTAAATCAATAGGATTGCCAATGGAGTAATCATAACAATTAACCCATTGAAGTAATTGAGACTTTAATGAATTAATGTCATTATCTATCGCAGATATGCCTTTGCCTGAATATGATTTGAGATGCGTTTCTTTTGTGATCCATGAATGAATGATTGATACTAGTCTATCATTAAAATCTTTGTTGTGAGCAATGACGTCAAATAATCTGGCAATGGGCAATTCGAAATTTAATTCTTCATTGTATCTAGGCCCAAGATTTTTGATATTTTGAACTATGTTATTTTCGAAAAAAGAAGGGTCAAGGATTTTTTTTCCAAAGAAGATTTCATATATCCATTTATTATGAGGTCGCAACAACTGCACTTCTAATTGACTTGGCACTCTCCACACTAATTCTAAATGTTCCGTTTCTGCGGCTTGATCTATTTCAACCAAATATTTGGGCCTCTCCGATTTCTTGGAGGGTTCTTTGTTAACGTATAATAATATTGTGTTTAATTGGGGGTGATATTTCTTGGCTTTTCTTATGGAATCTATAATGTCATTCTTCTCAATGCGTATAGAATCAACATATTTGGCTTGAAAACCATATTGTTTTCCTTCTATTTCTATTGGTTCAGTTTCTAGTCCTGGTTGATTTTTGTACCTAAATATTCCAATGGGGTATTTGTATTCGGAACAGAACAGAAAATATGCCATATTTTCAAAAGCCCATTGCTCTTTTTGATAAAATCTATCTGCAAAAGTACTCCAATTTACCATGATGTTTTCTTTATTTCCCGCATGACCATGCTAATGCTGACTTTATTTTTTATTGTCAACTGCCGAAGAATCCTCGGTAGTTGGATTGTCCTGAAAGAAATTGTTAATGGAATCAAATATTTTACGTCTTCGTTGTTCAGGTTTGAGAATGTCTTCAATGTATAGGAAATCAAACCGTTTATATCCGAATTTGTCGTTGTTCTGCTTAATGAATTGGGTCTCCATGAAGTGACGGCGGTCGGCGAACTTGGCAGCAAATCCTTCACCTTTGGTCTCTACAATAATCACCTTGTGGATGCTACCTTCGGCATTGCGACTGAGGACAAGAAAGTCGGGCACATACTTGCCTATGCGCACCCAATGACGACCACTCTGCTTGAAGCAGTCAATCTTGAAGTTGGTGAGTTGGTCGTCGCCATTGTAGTACACCTCAATATTCTGGTCTTTGATGCAGGCCAAGGCCTGTTCGAGATATTCACGTTCCAAAGAGCTGTCGAAACGGTAAGGTAGATAATGATAGGTATGGTTGCGTTCAGGGTGATGTTCCTTGCCTTGCATATAGTCGGGGATTGGCATTCCGGATGCTTTTAGAGTGTCTATCGCCTTTTGCATCTCTGGAGTGATGGTGTTGGGCTGCTTGTCGTCATCGATAATCTCGTGTACAGTCTGTTGGTCTGGATAGTAGCGTTTGTCTCCGCGATAAGACTCCACAGGCGAGGTTAGCTTCTCTATTTGAAGCAGACTTGCCTCGGTGGATATTATCTCTTCCTGTGTTTCATAATCGCGTCGAGGAATAAATGCTTGGCGGATCAGCGACCGGATACGTTGCTGATCATATTGCTCGTCAGTGAATCGATTACCATCTTTTTCAATGGTGATTTGGGAAAAGATGTTGCGCAGCTCCTTATCGTATAGTTTCAACTCTTGTACGGGAAGAGTACCGAAACTCTCTTTGGCGATGGTATAGAGCCAATCGGTATAGGTAATCTGTTTCCCGGGTTGGGTGTCGATGGCATAGGTGTTAATTACTTTCCCTGACAAGTCTTGCACATTGACAAGCGTGTGAGAATTCTTCTCAATACATTCGGTTTGTAATCTGTTTTTCGTGTCGGGAGTTTCCTCGATCATCAAGGTGTTATAGACAACTTTTAATTGGTAGAAGTCAATCGGCGGCACCTTTTGTACATCCATTCGAGAATACCGCTTAATCATTACAGGCTCGGCCTGATGTTTGGCATTGATTTCCTTGACAGAGGTGTTCTGTGTTTTGCTGAGTTGGGTATTCAGCGTGTCGGCGTTGTACTTGTTGAGCCAGATTACGGCCTCTTCTGTTTTGCCTCGCTCCACCTGGCGCAAACAACGGCAGCTGGTTTGTAGCACCATGTTCTTTGGGCAGTCACCCTGCTGCGAGAGGATAACTCCAGCCAAACTGCGGCAATCCCATCCCTCTTTGCCAATCTGCACCAGCAAAACCACTCGAATCTTAGATAGGGAAGTGTCGAGGGCGGCGAAGGCCGACTCGGCACCCTCAGGGGCTGGGTACTGCTTGTTGCCGTCGTGGTATTTCAACACGACTTCGGCCGGATTGATGCCATAGGACTGCAACACTTCGGCCACAAGAGGATATACCTTCTCTTCAAGTGTCTCAATTTTCCCACAATAGATTGCCATCTTGGCACATAAGCCACCGGCATAGACTTTGTCTTTGAACTTGTCAAGGAAATGGGTTAAACCATTGCGGATAATTGTCTCGCTATCGGCATCGGCAGTGCGGATGTCAGGATATTTCAAGAAATTGCCGATACCATCAATCAAAGGGTAATGATAGACCACATTGGACAGGTCGGTGTTGCTGACGGTGATGGAGTCATTTATCTGAACCCTTTCGGCGTGTTCCAGATAGGGAGTACCTGAGAACCCCAACATACAGTTGAAGTTATTCCCTTCAGCCCATTGGGTCACTACTTGGCGAAGTCTGATTTCGCTGTCGGCAGCGTGGTGCACCTCATCTATAAACACAGACATTTGAGGTGTCTTGCCAATAATCTCGCGCAGTTCGTTCGCAATGATGTCTTCTGAGTCAAAAAGTTTAGCATCTTTATTTTTGTCCCAACGGTTGAGAATTACTTTTTCGGCGTTTGTAACAGCCACAAGACCCATAAGTCCTTCACCCTCACATCCAAGGTGCATGTTTAACTTTTGAGCATTGGGATTCTTGGTGCGGTTGCTCTTCTTGGCACTTTTCTGTTCATCAAGGATTTCAAACTTGATAAGTCTCTTGATATTGCTGGCTGCAGGTTCAGGCAACACCCATGAAGGGTCAAAATTCTGTATTTTGCGAAGCGAAGGTATAATTGATGATTTCAGTCCGGATGGAGCCAGAATCATGAAATTGTGGGCAAAGACGGGATTGTCTGGCTCGTTTTGAGCAAAATAGAGGTCGAGGTATATGAATGCCGCCATTAGATAGGTCTTGCCTGCGCCCATCGGGAGGCTAAAGAGATAGTCGGGGTAGCTGACATTGTAGAAGAGTTGGCGGAACACCTGTTCATAGTTGATGGCAGTAGGGTTGGACTTGATGTTTTTGACAAGTTCCGGTGCCAAGGGTTTGCCGTTTTTGTTTGGAAGGGTGGCATATTCCATCAAGGCCAAGGCCGGTATGTTGTTGCCAAGGATATCCCGTTCTGTACCAGTAAGGGCTATCGTTTCGGGAGAAGAAAGGATTCCTTTATAAAACAACTCCCAGAGAGGTCTGTTGCCACAGGCAATTTTCAAGAAGAGATACGTCTTTATTGCCTCAATTTGAGCATCACGCATCATGCCTCGGCTCTCGATGTAGTCGATGAGCGATTTGACAGGACATGATGGCGATTGAATCCAATGGTCCCGCTTGTTCTTTATGAGTTGGTAGAACATTTTCAGTATAACATTTCAATTTGCAAAGATACGCATTTTTTCTTGAATGGCAAAATATAATGAATGTGTGAATGCGTGGATGCGATAATACGCTAATTATTGCAGCATGCAATAGATGCTGTCGGAGGTGCGGAGGCGATAGCCCTGAAGGAAGGCGTAAAGGTGGAGGGGCTGGCCGAGCCATTCGGTGGGGAGGTCGACGGTGATGCGACCGGCGGAGCGCAGGACAGGGTCGGCGAGAAATCCGGCACAGAGGGCGGGCGAGTAGACAAAAAGGAAGAGTCTGTCAGTGGCGGCGCCGTCATAAGCATGGCTGTCGAAGTTGACGGTGAGGCACCCATCCTCGATGACGGCCGAGGTGATGGTGACCATCGGCACCGAACCATTGCTGACGACGATGCGAGGATAGTCGATCTCGCCGTCGAGGGTGAAACAGTCTTTGTTTATTCTTTTGAAGAGGGCATAGGTGCTGTTCTTCTCGCGCACGGCCTGCCCGTGGAGCCCCACGAGGTGCGCTTCCTTCATGTAGGAGGAGAGCTTGGAGATTTGTGTGAAGTTGCTGCGGTGCGCCTGCTGCGCCTCGGTGCGGGGATTGGCCACATGGGTGGGCATAGAACGCTCGCATTGCCGTCCATGCCAGGTATAGTATATCTTGTTCCCCAACTTACCTGTTTCGCTATTGCCCTGTATTCTCGCCATATAGATAATGATTATTGGTTATAGATTCATTGTTGTTCACTCACTTACAAACGTATGGGGTGCGAATTTATTGTGCCACCTATAGGGTAGGAACCATTGATGTGCATCGGCTGTACCCTGGAGGTACCTGGGAGTTACCATAGAGTTGGTATAGAGTTGGTATAGGCTTGGTATAGGGTTGCTACAGCGTTGACCAATGAGCGCAAGGGCTTGATAACTAGGTATATAATATAATTTATAAATAAATTATATTACTTTTGAGAAGTGCTGTCAGCGCAAAACAAATCCGCCAGAGGATACTTTTGTGTTTATTGTGAAAATATTAATGCTTTTTGTGAAATAGATATATGGAAAAATGGTTGTATTTTTGCATCATCAAACGGAATGAACAAGAATTGAATATCAAACAATAAAACAAACACTTATGCAAGAAATTACATTATCAAATGGAGTAAAAATGCCCCAGATGGGCTATGGAGTTTATCAGGTGACACCAGGTGAGGCGGAACGTTGCGTAAGCGATGCACTGAGCGTAGGTTACCGTATGGTCGACACGGCACAGGCCTACGCCAATGAAGAGGGCGTGGGCAGCGCGGTGAAGAAGAGCGGAATAGCCCGCGACGAGGTGTTCATCGTGTCGAAGATCTGGATCTCGAACTACGGCTACGAGAGGGCTAAGACCTCCATCGACGAGAGTCTGCGCCGTTTGCAGACGGACTACATCGACCTGATGCTGTTGCACCAGCCTTTCTGCGACCGCTACGGTGCCTACCGCGCGCTGGAAGAGGCCTACCGCGAGGGCAAACTGCGCTCCATAGGCGTAAGCAACTTCTATCCCGACCACCTCATCGACTTAGCCTCCAATGTGGAGGTCAAGCCGATGGTCAACCAGGTGGAGACCCACGTCTTCTGCCAGCAGCGACAGCCGCAGAAGTATATGGAGGAGTTGGGATGCCAGATTATGTCGTGGGGACCTTTGGCCGAGGGCCGCAACGGGTTCTTCACCAATGAGGTGCTTTCGGAAATCGGCAAGGCTCACGGCAAGAGCGTGGCGCAGACGGCACTCCGATTCCTGCTGCAGCGGGGAGTGGTCATCATCCCCAAGTCGACCCACAAGGAGCGTATGGTGGAGAACCTGAACATCTTCGACTTTGAGCTCACAACCGATGAGATGGCACGCATCGAAGCCCTCGACACCAGACAGAGCCTCTTCTTCGACCACCACGACGGCGAGGTGACCAAGATGTTTATGGGTTGGAGAGGTTTGGTATAAATCAGATAAAACAATAATCATTATAAACTGTAATACAATGAAAAAAATCGCATTATTTGCCGCGGCGGCGCTGATGCTGCTCGGCTGCAAGCAGAAACAGGAAACCGCAACGACCACACAGGATCCCGAGGGCTCGGTGGTGTACATGACCCGCGACATCAGCCCCGAGGCGCTGGTGAAGATTTACCAAGCGCTGGGCGTGGAGGCCAACGGCCGCGTGGCCGTGAAGCTTTCCACCGGTGAGGGCAGCAACCCCAACTACCTGAAGCCCGAGCTCGTCAAGAACCTCGTGCAGCTGGTGGACGGCACCATCGTGGAGTGCAACACCGCCTACGGCAGTGGCCCCGGCAACGAGAAGGACGAGCGCAACACCTCGGCCAACCACTGGAAGGTCATCGAGCGTCACGGATTCACGCCCCTGTTCAAGGTCGACATTATGGACGAGGAGGGCGAGATGCGCATCCCCGTGCAGGACACCACGCACATCAAGTACGACATCGTGGGCAGCCATATGGCCAACTACGATTTTATGATTGCCCTCAACCACTTCAAGGGTCACCCCATGGGCGGCTACGGCGGAGCACTGAAGAACCTCAGCATCGGCTGCGCCAGCCAGAACGGCAAGGCCTATATCCACTCCGCCGGCAAGATGGAGGTGCTCGACATGGCCAAGCTCTGGACACCCGAATTCATCGGCGACCAAGACGGATTCCTTGAGAGTATGGCCGCTGCCGCTCAAGCCGTTACCGACTATTTCCGCGCAAAGAAAGGCATCGTCTACATCAGCGTGATGAACAATATGAGCATCGACTGCGACTGCGTCGACCATCCCGAGCCTGTGAAGCTCGAGGACTATGGCATCCTGGCCAGCACCGACCCCGTGGCCCTCGACCAGGCCTGCATCGACATCATCAACAACCAGAAGGTGAGCGCTACCAACGACCCCACCGACCTCCTCTCGCGTATCGACAAGCAGCACGGCATCCATACCATCGAGCACGCCGAGAAGATAGGCCTCGGCAGCCGTCAGTACACCATCGTCAGTATCGACAAATAACCACACCTAAAATGAAACGCATCACGATAATCCTTGCCGTCTGCTGCCTGTTGCTGACAGTGGGGTGCGGCAAAAAGAGTGAATCGGGAAAGGATATGAATACTTTAAGTTTCAACGAAAAGCAGGCGGCCGCGTTAACGGCTATCGCCTGTCATGAGGCACGGGGCGACCAGTCGTCGCTGGCCATCGCCATCGGTGAGGGCTTCGACGCAGGCCTCACCGCCAACCAGATGAAGGAAGCCCTCTCGCAGCTCTATGCCTACACCGGCTTCCCGCGTTCGCTCAACGCGCTGGGGACTCTCAAGAAAGTGATGGAACAGCGAGGCGATGTGAAGATGGGTGCCGAATCGTCGCCGCTACCCTGCGGCTACGATGCCCTTAAGCAGGGTACCGAGGTACAGACGAAGCTCAGCGGACAGCCGTTCAACTACGACTTCTGCCCCGCCGAGGACTACTACCTCAAGGCGCACCTCTTCGGCGACATCTTCGCCCGCGACCTGCTCACCCATGCCGACCGCGAGCTGGTCACCGTCAGCGCGCTGAGTGGCTTGGAGAATGTGATGCCGCAGCTGCAGGCCCACGTGCGTGGCGCCCTGAATATGGGTGTGACGGAGGAGCAGCTGAACGGTATCGTCGCCTCGTTGCATTCACATGGTATGGAGGCTGAAGCGCTGCGTTGCGAAGCCGCCATTGCTGCAGTGGGCGGACAGCCGATGCCTGCCGTCTCCACATCATCGTGGCCCTTGGGCGAGCCCAACGACGCCTACGCCAAGTATTTCACCGGACAGAGCTACCTGGCCTTGCTTGACTCTGTGAGCGGCCTCTGCAACGTCAGCTTCGAACCCGGCTGTCGCAACAACTGGCACGTCCACCACGGCGCCGTGCAGGTGCTGATATGCGTGAGCGGTCGCGGTTGGTACCAGGAGTGGGGCAAACCCGCTGTGGAGCTGAAACCCGGCATCACCGTCGCCGTCCCCGAAGGCGTGAAGCATTGGCACGGAGCCGCCAAGGACAGCTGGATGCAGCACCTCACCTACCACGCCAACGCCAAGCCCGGCAACAGCAACGAGTGGCTGGAACCCGTCACCGACGAGCAATACAATACCATGCAGTAATTTGCAAAAAACACTAACACACTAACGCAATCACACAATAACGCAATAACGCAATGAACAAGATTCTCACCGCAGCCTTTGCGCTCCTTCTGGCTACCGGCTGCAATGCTCAGAATGGACAAAACAACACTAACACAATAACGCATTCACACAATAACACAATGAACAAGATAGTCATCTTCTTCTCCCACGCGGGCGATAATTACAGCGTGGGCAACATTGAGGTCGGCAACACCAAGATTGTGGCCGACTATATCAGCGAAATCACCGGGGCCGACCAGTACGAGATTGTCACACACAAGTACGACGGAATGGCCTACACGCCGCTTATCAACCTTGCGCAGGAAGAGGCCAACAAAGGCGAGCTGCCTCCTTATGAAGGCACTGCCCCTGACCTCAGCCAGTACGACACTGTCTTCATCGGCGGCCCCGTGTGGTGGGGCACCTACCCGCAGGTGATGTTCACCCTTTTCAAGGACATCGACCTCTCTGGCAAGACCGTCATCCCCTTCACCACCCACGAGGGCAGCGGCCTGGCCAACTGCGTCAGCGACGTGAAGAAAGCCTTCCCCAAGGCCACCGTCACCAAAGGCTTCTCCATATACGGTCACGAAGTCCGCACCGGTAAGGCCAAAGTGGAGAAATGGCTTTCATCATTCAAGTAAGAGCCAAGAGGTGGGCAATATCTTCCTGGAGTCGACGTTATAACAACATCAACTATGGTACTGGCAAAGTTGATTAGAATGATAAAACAACAAACTCTATGAATATGATACGATTGAATTGCTTTTTCAAGGCCAATGACGGCGAGCAGTACAAGACTGCGCTGGAGGCCGCCAAAGAACTTACCAGCTATTCGCAGCATCACGAAGGATGCATTGCCTACGATGTGTTCCAGAGTGCTACGCGACCGGATGTGTTCCTCATCTGCGAGACGTGGCAGGATGCCGCCTCGCTTGACAAACATTCCGCTACGCCGGAGTTCAAGAAATACTCGCCTATGATGCGCCAATGTGGGCAAATGAAAGTGGAAAAATTCGAATTCTAAAAAGATATTTTTGTTAATTCGACAATCACTTACGCATTAACGCGTTCACACATTTACGCATTCAGCTATGAAAGTATTACTGATTAACGGTAGTGCGCGTGCCAACGGCAACACGCATATCGCCCTCGAGGAGGTTGGCAAGACATTGAAAGAGAACGGTGTCGACTATGAGATTGTAGGCATTGGCACGAAACCCGTGCACGGATGCATCGCCTGCGGACGTTGTCGCGAGTTGGGCCACTGCGTTTTCGACGATGACCTTTGTAACCGATTGGCCGAGAAACTGGCCGAGAGCGACGCCATCGTGGTGGGTACTCCCACCTTCTACGGCCAGCCCAACGGTGCCCTGCTGGCCTTGATGCAGCGGCTGTTCTACTCGCAGTCGCACCTGGCAATGCACAAACCCGCTGCAGGTATTGCTGTCTGCCGGCGCGGTGGCGCAACGGCAGCGTTGCAGTCACTCACTATGATGTTCCAGCTGCAGCATATGCCGATGGTTACGTCGCAATATTGGAACATCGTCTATGGCCGCGCAGAGGGCGAGGCGACACTCGACAGCGAAGGCATGCAGACGATGCGTGCGCTGGGCCGCAACATAGCCTTTTTGCTGAAAAGCATTCACTCGCAGGAACCTGTCCCTTACCCCGAAAGCGAGGAATGGGAGCCAATGCACTTCATACGATAATACTGATAATAATGCAATGAAATACACAACTTTAATCCTCGCGGCTGCGGCGCTGATGATGGCCGCCTGCAACAGCAAACAAGAAACTAACAGCACTGACAATATGAAACAGGAACTAACATTAACTCAGGAGTGGGACAAGGTGTTCCCGCTGAGCGAGAAAGTGGATCACCGCAAGGTGACCTTCGAGACACAATATGGGCTGACGCTGGCCGCCGACCTCTATACGCCAAAAGCAAGTGAAGAGTTAAAAGTAAAAAGTGAAAAGTTGCCGGCCGTCGCCGTGAGCGGTCCTTTCGGTGCCGTCAAGGAGCAGAGCAGCGGACTTTACGCCATGAAGATGGCGGAGCGCGGATTTGTGGCGCTGGCCTTCGACCCCTCCTATACTGGCGAGAGTAGCGGCGAACCCCGTCGCACGGCTTCGCCCGACATCAACACCGAGGACTTTATGGCTGCCGTCGACTACCTGTCGCAGCTGGACAATGTCGACCCCGAGCGCATCGGCATCATCGGCATCTGCGGCTGGGGCGGCATCGCCCTCAACGCAGCCGCTGCCGACCCGCGCATCAAGGCCACCGTCGCCTCGACGATGTACGACATGAGCCGCATCAGCGGCAATGGCTACTACGACAGCGAGGACAAGGAGGAGTCGCGCCACGCTGCCCGTGAGGCAATGGGCAAACAGCGTTTGAGCGACCCCACGGCGATGGCCGGCGGAGTCGTTGACCCGCTGCCCGAGGACGCCCCGCAGTTCGTCAAAGACTATCACGCCTACTACAAGACCCCGCGCGGCTACCACAAGCGCAGCGGCAACAGCAACGACGGCTGGCGCACCATCGGCACGCAAGCCTACGCCAATGCCCGATTCCTCTACTACATCAACGAAATCCGCTCCGCCGTCCTCATAATGCACGGTGCGGAAGCCCATTCGCGATACTTTGGCGAAGCCGCTTACCACTATATGGTGGAAGGCAAGGCCGATGGCTACAACTTCGTCGGCAAGCCCAATCCCAACCCCGAGAACAAGCATCTGCTCATCATCCCCAGCGCCACCCACTGCGACCTCTACGATGGCGGTACGGGCAACTACATACCCTGGGACACGCTGGCCGATTTCTTCACAAAGAACCTATAGTTGTCTAACAAAAGCGGATGAGTTTGTCCCCAGTATAGAGAGGTAAGACAAGAAGACATTAAATATTAAACAGAATATGGATTATAAAGAGGAAGCGATAGAGTGCGTCAAGGGCAATGTACTCCAGATGCACAAGGAAATATATGCCAAGTATAATGGGGATTTTGACAGAATCTATACCGAAGCGTACAATAACGCCTCCTATATGGGCAAGGTGATTGAACCCGGGAAGGAATATGAGTTGAGTTATTTGGAGTGTTCGTGCCCAAAGGTAAAAAGTGGACTGAGAAGCAATCCAGAGCAATGCGAATGTTCGCGACAGAGCATTTTATTTATTCTCTCGCAGCTTGAACCGGAGAGCCAATTTGATGTCCGAATTGAGAATACGATTCTTAGGGGGAGCGACCGTTGCACATTCAGGATAACAAAAAAAACACTTTATGACTAAGCTTCAAAACAGACCCAACCCCGACGATGCTTTCCCCAATCCCAACCTCCCGCGCCTTTGCTTCATAAAGAATGTGGTGAAGAACCCTCGTATCATCATCGGCGACTATACCTACTATGATGATGTGGACGGTGCCGAACAGTTTGAGAAGCATGTCACCCATTTCTACGACTTCATTGGCGACCGGCTGATTATCGGCAAGTTCTGTGCCATTGCCAAAGGGATTGAGTTTGTGATGAATGGTGCCAATCACCGTATGGACGGCGTGACCACCTATCCGTTCTATATCATGGGTGGCGACTGGGGCAGCGCCATCGCTCCCGTGAAAGACGAATTGCCTCTGAAGGGCGACACCGTTGTGGGCAATGACGTTTGGATTGGCCAAAATGTAACCATCATGCCGGGCGTCCATATCGGCGACGGGGCCATCATCGGGGCCAACTCGGTAGTGGCCTCCGACATTCCTTCCTATGCTATTGCTGTTGGCAACCCCTGCCGGGTGGTCAAAATGCGTTTTGACGACGAGTTCATCGCCTATCTGTTGAAGTTGAAATGGTGGGATTGGGACATAGAGAAGATTGAGGCCAATTTCGAGGCCCTGTCAAGTAATGATTTGTCATTAATCAAAAAGATAAAAATATGAAGGATGTTTTGAGGACAATAAAATCGGGGATTGGGCGTTTGATTTCTTAACTAGAAAGAGACCAATATGACTTTGCACGATATTCTGAACGCACTGCTTGAGGTTACGGGCGCGATGAGCCCTTACCTATTGCTGGGCTTTCTCATCGCGGGGGTGCTGCACGTATTCGTGCCGAAAAGGTTTTATGCGAAATACCTCTCACGCGACAACAAATGGTCGGTACTGTGGGCAGCCCTGCTGGGTGTGCCGCTGCCTCTATGCTCGTGCGGCGTCATTCCCACCGCTGTCGGGCTGAAGAACGAGGGCGCGTCGAAAGGAGCTGTGGCCTCGTTCCTCATAGCCACTCCGCAGACGGGCATCGACTCCATCCTCGCCACCTTCTCGCTGATGGGGCTGGGATTCGCCGTGGTGCGTCCTGTGGCGGCGCTGGTGACCGGTGTGTGCGGCGGCCTGCTGGTCAACCGCTTTGCCGGTGGGGGAACCACGGTGGTACCCACCGACTGCACTTGTGCCGTAGAGCGCGGCAACCGCCTCTGGCGAGTGATCAAGTACGCCTACTTCGATATGATACAGGACATCGGGCTTCGTCTGCTCATCGGTCTGATAGTGGCGGCCCTCATCAATGTGGTCGTTCCCGACGAGTTCTTCCTCTCCTTCGGCAAGCAGCCGCTGTTGCAGATGCTGGTGATACTGGTGGTGGCGGTGCCGATGTACATCTGCTCCACGGGCAGCATCCCTGTGGCGGCGGCGCTGATGATGAAAGGCCTCTCGCCCGGAGCGGCATTGGTGATGCTGATGGCCGGACCGGCGGTCAACATCGCCTCCATCCTCGTGGTGAAAAAATCGATGGGCACCCGCTTCGCCTGGATCTATCTGCTCACCATCGTGGGATTCTCCATCCTCTTCGGAATGATTATCAATGCCATCGGTATCGGAGCCGACATCATGCCCTCTTGCGGCGAGGCCCACGGAGCCTGTTGCGCGGCCAAGTCTGCCTCAACCTTTGAAGGAGCCGGCGGGGTGTTCCGTGCCATCTGTTCTGCATTATTATTACTATTCATTATAACTGCACTAACCATGAAATTCTTAGACAAATTCAAAAAACAGGAAGCTGTCGCAGGAACAGTGATTTACACAGTGGAAGGTATGCATTGCAACCATTGTAAGGCCGCCGTGGAGCAGGCCGTCGGGAAGCTGAAAGGAGTGGAATCCTGCGAGGCCACCCCTGCTGCCAACACGCTCGTGGTGACGGGAAACGCCCAAGAGAACGACATCCGCAAAGCCGTAGAGCAGGCGGGATTCGAGTTCAAAGGGAAAAGCTTGAATGCCTGAATTCGTTAATGTGTTAACACGTCAATCAAAGGGACTGACACATTTACACATTAATACATTCCAATCTATTATGAAGAAAGTAGTCGTTATATCTACCAGTCTCCGTCCGGGCTCGAACAGCCACGCTTTGGCGGAGCAGTTCGCCAAAGGCGCTGAAGCCGCCGGGCATCAGGTGGAACTCATCTCGCTGCGCGGCAAAGAGATAAAGTTCTGCGTCGGCTGCCTGTCGTGCCAGCAGACAGGTGCCTGCATCTTCAAGGACGACGTGCCGGCAATTATGGAGCGCGTGTTGAATGCCGATGTTGTCTGCTGGGCCACGCCCATCTACTACTACGAGATGAGCGGCCAGATGAAGACCCTCATAGACCGCATGAACGCCATGTACACGAAGGACTACCGCTTCCGCGATATCTACCTGCTGACCACCGCCTTTGAGAACGAGGCACACGTCCCCGCACGTGCCGAGAGCGGCTTGCAAGGCTGGATTGACTGCTTCGGGAAGTCGGCACTCAAAGGCCACCTCTTCTGCGGCGGCGTGGGCGCCCCGAACGAGATTGCAGGCAACGCCAAACTTCAGGAAGCCTTTGAATTAGGGAAAAACATATAAACGGGACACTCATCCTTCTAAAAAAAATGAAACGCATCGCATTTATCATCGCTGCATGCTTTATGTTGTTGACCGCATGCGCACAAAACACTATTGAAAACGACAACAATCAAACAAATAGCAAAAAAATGAAAAAGACTTTAGTTGCCTATTTCTCGGCCACGGGCACTACCAAGGCCGCTGCACAGAAGCTCGCCAAGGAACTTGGCGCCGACCTCTATGAAATCAGCCCCGAAGAGCCTTACACCTCTGCCGACCTCGACTGGCGTGACAAAGGGTCGCGCTCCACGCTGGAGATGAAAGACCGCTCGTCGCGTCCTGCCATCAAGGGCCGCTGCGAGAACATCGCCGACTACGACACCGTGTGGATTGGCTTCCCCGTGTGGTGGTACACCGCCCCCACTATCGTCAACACCTTCATCGAGGCCCACGACCTCGGCGGAAAGGTGCTCAACGTCTTCGCCACCAGCGGTGGAAGCAACGTCACAGGCTCGGCTGCCGACCTCAAGAAAGCCTACCCGCAGTACCTGTGGGGCGAAAGCCGCCTGCTGAATTAAACGCTGAAAGGCAAAGGGAATCAACTAAATGGGAGAAAACAGAGTTAGCCGATGAGAAAGATAATGACGATATGCGCGGTGACGCTGCTGCTGGCGGGATGCGCAACAAAGCCTGACACGGTGGAACTCACCGACTGGCTGTTTGAATACAACGGGCAAGAGTATCCCGCCACGGTGCCAGGATTCATCCATACCGACCTGATGGCCAACGGGCTGATACCCGACCCATACATCGGCACCAATGAGGATTCGGTACGGTGGGTGGCTGATAGTTCATGGACCTATTTCTGCCAAATTAGTAGAAAGAAACTGCCAAAAGGTGACACCCTATGGCTAGTATTTGAAGGATTGGCAGGTCCTGCCATTGTCTTTATCAACTCAATATCAGGCAAGGAGGTCTACGACCTTGTTGATGACCCACAACTTCCCGACGACAATATGTTTTGTCAGCATGAGATACCACTTCCCATTCATCTCGATCCATCGATGGATACTTTATGTATTGAAGTTGTCTTTACTCCGCTTAGCGATACGTTGAAGGAAGAGGTCTACGGCATCCCCCTGCCCGAGAGGCGCGCCTTCACCCGCATAGCACCCTACCAACAGGGCTGGGACTGGGGTCCCAAGCTGCCCACCTGCGGCATCTGGAAGCCGGTATATATCACGTCCGTAGGGACGCGGCGTGCCGCGTCCGCAAAAGAAGTGAACAAACTCCAGCGGACACGGCACGCCGTGTCCCTACAACAGGAACCCGATAGTATAGGACAATCGTTTACCTTCTACCGCGACGGCAAACCCATCTTCATCAAAGGTGCCAACTGGATACCCGTGCACAGCTTCCCGGTAGACGACAACGCCAACCGCGCCCGCTACCGCGCCCTGCTCTGCTCGGCCAAAGAGGCCGGTTTCAACATGCTGCGCGTATGGGGCGGAGGCATCTACGAACACGACTACTTCTACGACCTCTGCGACTCGCTGGGCATTATGGTGTGGCAGGACTTTATGTTCGCCGGAACGCCCTACCCAGACAATGCGGAGATGCTGGAGACCATCAAAGAAGAGGCCTATCAAAATGTGGCGAGAATTGCCAAGCACCCCTGCGTCGTCCTCTGGTGCGGCAACAACGAGGTGAAGAATGGCTGGGAAGACTGGGGCTGGCAGGGCCAATTCAACTGGACACCCGAGCAGCGCGCCCGTCTGGAGAAAGCAATGGACACCATCTTTGGAATTGTAGGGACACAGCGTGCTGTGTCCGCAAGCGACGGACCCTCTACTGCGGACACGGCACGCCGTGTCCCTACATCTATTCTGGAGCGCGCCGTCCGCGCCTGCGACCCGCTCCATCGCCCCTACATCACCACCTCGCCGCTCTACGGCTGGGGACATCCCGAATGCACCACCCACGGCGACAGCCATTACTGGGGTGTCTGGTGGGGCGAGGAACCCTTCGAGCGTTATGCCGAGAAGACCGGCCGTTTCATGAGCGAGTACGGTTTCCAAAGCTATCCGCTCATCACCACCATCCGCCGCTTCTGCCCAGACGACCAGCTGAGCATCGACTCCCCCACCCTGCGCAGTCACCAGAAGCACGGCCGCGGTCGCGAGATAATAGACAAGGCCATGCAACACTATTACGGCTTCGACAGCAAGAGCCTCTCATTGGAGGACTACTGCTACGTCAGCCAGCTACTGCAGGCCTGGGGCGTGGGCTACGGCATCTTCCAGCACATCAAGCAGCATCCTCATTGCATGGGGACCCTCTATTGGCAGCTCAACGACTGCTGGCCCGTAGCCTCGTGGAGCAGCATCGACTACTACGGCAACTGGAAAGCGCTCCACTACCGCGCTCAGGTGTTATATGCCGACGATGTCGACCTGAAGAAATGGGAACAATACTACAGCAGTTACCCAAAAGACCGCAACTACCCCGACCCCCGATACAAGGTGGAAGTCGGAAATCGGGAGTCGAAATTAATGGTAACCCTCAAGGCCGAGACCGACCTCTACGACGTCTACATTGACACCGAGCCGCATATCGACGGACACTTTACCCGTAACTTCTTCGACCTCAAGGCTGGAGAAAGCATCACCACCACCCTTGTCCCCATCGACCCCAAGGCCGATGTCCGCAAGGTCAAAATCGCCATCCGAACCATCAACGATATCTACTTCCGCAATAAGCGGTAAAAAGGGAAAAACGAAGTTTTAACCATATCCATTCCTTTATCGTTCTTCTCACGTTCTTCTCACGTTCTTCTTGAATTTGAGAAGAACGTGAGATAATCGTATCATAAACTGTTAATAAACAGAGCCCTTTCACTACATCCCATTGTAAAATCAACTCCATTTGCAACTTTTATTTTGTCATTTTATAAAAAGTACGTATTTTTGCATTTTATTTACAAAGAATAAAAATTGCGCAATATTATGTATACAGACACCACTAAATTCATCGGCGAAGGCCTTACTTATGACGACGTGTTGCTCGTCCCCGCCTACTCTGAAGTGCTGCCCCGCGAAGTCTCGGTAGCGTCGCGCTTCTCGAAGCGTATCATGCTGAACACCCCGCTTGTGTCGGCAGCCATGGACACTGTGACCGAGGCGGCCATGGCCATCGGCATGGCGCAGGAGGGCGGCATCGGCGTGCTGCACAAGAACATGAGTATCGAGCGTCAGGCCAACGAGGTGCGCAAGGTGAAGCGTGCCGAGAACGGCATGATTATCGACCCCATCACCCTCACCAAGGACGCCCTCGTGAAGGACGCCCTGCGCCTGATGGAAGAATATGGCATCGGCGGCATTCCCATTGTCGACGAGAACCGCATGCTAATCGGCATGGTGACCAACCGCGACCTGCGCTTCGAGCGCGACATGGAGCGTCCGCTGAGCGAAATTATGATCACCAAGCTCATCACCACCCACGAGGGCACCACCTTTGCCGAAGCCACCGACATACTGCAGCAGCACAAGATTGAGAAGTTGCCCGTGGTGAACAAAGAGGGCCAGTTCATGGGCCTAATCACCTACCGCGACATCATGAAGACCAAGGAGCGCCCCAACGCCTGCAAAGACAGTAACGGCCGTCTGCGCGTGGCTGCCGGCGTAGGCATCACGCCCGATATGATAGACCGTGTCGACGCACTGGTCAAGGCCGGTGCCGACGCCATCGTCATCGATACCGCCCACGGCCACAGCATCCGTGTGGTCGAGGCGCTGAAGAAAGTGAAGAACACCTACAAGGACATCGACGTGGTGGTGGGCAACATCGCCACCGGCGAGGCCGCCTTGATGCTGGCCGAGGCCGGTGCCGACGCCATCAAGGTAGGTATCGGACCCGGAAGCATCTGCTCGACCCGTATCGTGGCCGGCATCGGCGTGCCGCAGCTGACCGCCGTGTGCGAAGTGTGCGGCGCCCTGAAGCAGGGCGGCTACGACGTGCCCGTCATCGCCGACGGCGGCATCCGCTACAGCGGCGACATCGTGAAGGCTCTGGCGGCTGGCGCCAGCAGCATCATGGTGGGCAGTCTGGTGGCCGGCGTGGATGAGGCTCCGGGCGAGACCATCATCTTCGAAGGCCGCAAGTTCAAGAGCTACCGCGGCATGGGCTCGTTGGAGGCCATGCAGAGCGGCTCGAAGGACCGCTACTTCCAAGACAAGGAGACCGACGCCAAGAAACTTGTGCCCGAAGGTGTGGTGGGACGCGTGCCCTACAAAGGCACCCTCAGCGAAGTGCTCTATCAGATGGTGGGCGGTCTGAAGGCCGGCATGGGCTACACCGGCAGCCGCACCATCGGCGACCTGCAGCAGGCCAAGTTTATCCGCATCACCGCCGCCGGCCGCACCGAGAGCCACCCGCACGACATCGCCATCACCCGAGAGGCTCCGAATTACAGCAGATAATTTTTTAGTGTTAAGTATTTAGTGTTAAGTGTTTTGTTAATAGACATGAAAAAGATATTGCTGGCGACAGCCGTCTTTGCAGTTTTCAGTTTTCAGTTTTCGGTGTTGCAAGCCCAGAACGACCCTGTGGTCATCGAAGTGGGCGGGCAGCAGATTCGCCGGTCGGAGTTCATGCGCGAGTTCAACACGAACGTAGGACAGCAGCTGGAGAAGCGTCCCGGCATCACCGCTGCCGACAAACGTGCCGCGATGGAGGAGTATGTCGACCTGTATGCCCTGTTCCGTGCCAAACTGCTTGACGCACATGCACGCGGATTCGACACCGCAGCCGCTCTGCGGAATGAGCTCATGCGCTATCGCAAAGAGCTGGCCGCGCCCTACCTGATTGACTCGGCTGTGCTGCGGCAGATGCTGGCCGAAGCCTACGACCGCAACCACTACTCGCTGCATGCCGCGCACATACTAGTGCCCATCTCGGCCAGTGCCGCCCCCGAGGACTCGACCAAGGCCTACAACAAAGCTATGGAATTGTATAACCGTATCACGGTGGACGGTGAGGACTTCTTCGCCGTAGCTGCCGACTACGCCCGCCAACTCGACCCCGAGGCCAAGGTGCGTCCCAACGAAGGCGACCTCGGATACTTCACCGTGTTCGACATGGTGTATCCATTCGAGAATGCTGCCTACTCACTCAAGGTGGGCGAAGTGAGCCAGCCTGTGCGCACCCGCTTCGGATACCACCTCGTCAAACTGCTTGACCGCGTGGAAGGACTCTACGGCAAGGTCACGATGGCCCACATCTGGCTGCACAGCACCGACTCGGCCACACGCCGTTCTGACATCTACCGAATCTACAACGAACTGGAGAGAGGCATCAACTTCGCCTCGCTGGCCCGTCAAAGCGACGACCGCACCACCTCGGGCAGCGGAGGTGTGCTCAACGACGCCACGCTCTCGCAGCTGCCGCCGGAATACATCCATGAACTGGTGATGCTGAAAGAAGGCGAATTCAGCAAACCATTCTTCACACAATATGGATGGCACATCATCAAACTCATCAAGCGCGACACCCTGCCGCAGCCGGAGAATCTGGAAGGATTCTACAAACAACGGATGACCCGCGACCAACGCGGCGAAGAGTCGCGTAAGACCTTTGCCGCCAACAGCCGCAAGAAATACGGCTTTGTGGACCGCACCATGACGCCCGTCAAGCAGGCGGTTAAAGGCCGCAAGAAGAAAGCGACGCCAGTGAAGATGATGGCATCGCTCGACGAGTTGCTCCGCGTAATCCCCGACTCGGTACGCTACAGCAAATGGAAAATAGACGAAAGCCTCTTCACCGACACCACAGCGCTTGTAACATCCCCCGCAGGCAATTACACCTCGCTCGATGTGGCCCGTTACATCTACACCCACCAGAAGAAAGCCCGGTTCGAGAACATGCAGAAGCTCCTGCGCGAGCGCTACGACGAGTTCCTTGACAGTATCAGCATCGCCTATGCCGACAGCCAGCTGGAGAAGGAGAACCCCGAGTTTGCCCAGGTGGTCGACGAATACCGTCGTGGTCTGATGATATTCAACTACAACGATGCCATGATATGGCACAAAGCCATCAACGACACCGTCGGATTCGTCAATTTCTATGCCCGTGAGAGCCGAACCAAGCGCCTTGACAACCCCAGCGACTCCATCTACTTCTTCCACCCTCGTGCCCGCGTGACGGTTATCGACGTTGCCGACAAGGCCGCTTTGGCTCCAGAGAAGGCACAAAAGCTCATCGAGAAAGCGATGAAGAAAGAGATGGGGAGCAGCGAGATGAAGCAACTCCTCCAGAAAAAAATCAATCAGAAGAAGTTCCCTGCCGGCGACATGGTCAAGGTCGGTGTGGACCAGGTGGAGCAGACCCGCCAACACCTGCTGGACGACGACCAGTGGCAGAGAGGGGTGTACGTGAAGGACCAAGGCAACGGCTACCGTGTGTTGGCAGTGGAACAGATACTGCCCCGCAGCCTGAAAGGTATCAACGAGGCTCGCGGATACTACCTTAACGCATGGCAAAACGAAGTGGAGCAGAAACTGACTGACGAGTTGCTGAAAAAATACAACGTGAAGATACACCGCGATGTCGTGCGTTCGCTCACTTTCTAGTCTGTTGCTTCTGACTGCACTGCTTTTCACCAGTTGCCACCACCGAGGCGATGAATCGCCGCTGTTGGCCACCGTATACGGCCATGAGCTGCACGAGAGCGACTTGGAAGGACTGGTGGGTGCCGGCGTTGGCACAGAGGACAGCACTGCCATCGTGGCAAGCTATGTCGAACAATGGATACGGCAGACGGTTTTGCTCGCCAAGGCTGAAAAGAACATTGTCGACAACTTCGACCGACAATTGAATGAATACAAGAACAGCCTGCTCATATACGCGTACGAACAGAAAATCGTCAACCAACTGCTCGACACCAACGTAAGCGACGACCAGATTGCCGAGTACTATGAACAGCACCAAGAAGACTTCCTGTTGAAGAGCGCCATCGTAAAGGCTGTCTATGTGACGGCACCAGTCAAATCGCCGGCAATAGCCAAGCTGAAAAAGATTATCGAGCGACGTGGTTTTGACGAACATGACGTAGTAGAGCTGGAAGAAACGGCCACTCGTCACAACCTCTCTGGATACTACGACGCCGACTCGTGGATGCCGTTCTATACCCTTCAGAGCTCGATACCCATCACCACCTATAACGAGAACCTCTACCTAAAACAGAATCACACCATCACGCTCACCGACAACGACAACACCTATATGGTGCGCATTCTGGATTACAAAATGAGCGACGAGACTTCACCAATGGAGTTGGCGAGGGATAATATCCGCTCAATTCTTCTCAACAACCGTAAATTAGATATTCTCAACCGCCTACAATCCGACCTGCTGAACGAGGCCGAGAAGAGCGACAACGTAAAAAGATACATCAAGTAATGAAAAAGATACTATTAGCCACAGCCATCCTTTCTGTCCTGGGAATGCACGCTTCGTATTCTCACGCCCAAGAGACTATCGTCGACGGCGTTGCTGCCGTGGTTGGCAAGAATATAGTGAAGTATTCCGACATTGACCGAGCCTATGCCCAGATGCGTCTGCGTTCGGGAAACGACAAACCATTTGAAAGCAAGTGCGGCATACTGGAAAACCTCATTCTCAACCAGCTGCTTATCCACAAGGGAGAGGTCGACAGCGTTGAAGTGACAGACGAGGAAGTGGATCAATACACACAAGAGTATTTGGAGAACGATCTTCAGCAGTATGGGTCAAAAGAGGCCCTCAGAGAAGCCACCGGATTCACCTATGACGAACTGAAAGAACAGTACCAACGCATGCTGCGCAACTATATGTTAGGACAGCGTGTACAATACCAGCTGACACAGGATGTGAACATCACACCTCGCGAGGTGACAGAATTTTTCAACAGCTTGCCGGCCGACAGTCTGCCTGAGATGCCCGAACGATACGAACTGTCGGAGATAGAATTACAGCCCACCATCTCGGAAGCCGAACGCGACCGGGTACGCACCCAGTTGGCTGAATTGCGTGAGCGTGTGCTCAAGGGTGAGAAATTCTCCATGCTCGCCGCATTGTACTCGCAAGACCCCGGTTCTGCCAAGAAAGGCGGCGAGCTAGGTTTTTTCCCCCGCGGAAGGATGGTTGCCGAGTTTGAATCGGCAGCCTTTGCGCTGAAGCCTGGCGAGGTATCACCTATCATAGAAACGCAGTTTGGCTTCCATATCATACAATTAATTGAACGCCGAGGCAACACAGTCAACGCACGACATATCCTGATTACTCCCAAAGTGTCGTCAGAGGACTTGTTGCGTGCCCGCATCACCCTCGACAGCATAGCTTCCGAGATACGTGCCGGAAACATCAGTTTCGAGGATGCTGCAAAGAAATACAGCACCGCCGCCAACGCCAAACAAGGAGGCACCGCCGTGAACGAGGCTGACGGTTCTACCCGCTTTGATCGCTCCGCCATCAACGAACGCTACTACAACATCGGCATACAAGGCATGGACGAAGGTCAAATCAGCAACGCCACTGCCATGAAAACCGCCGACAACCGTGACGCCTATCGCATCGTGCGACTCAACAAAAAGCACCCTGCCCACCGCGCCAACCTCACCGACGACTACGACAATATCTACAACGCCGCTCTTGCCGCCGCCAAGCAGCAGAAGCTGAAGAAATGGGCTCGCCACCAGATGGCAATCACCTATGTGCGGCTCAGCGACGAATACAAAGACTGCGTCTTCGAGAATCTAAAATAGACAACCATGAGTGACAAAGAGCAGCTCGACCAACTAGTCGAGAAATATGATATACTAAAAAAGGAAATCGGCAAGATCATTGTGGGCCAACACGAGGCCATCGACAGCCTGCTCCTTTCCATCTTCAGCGGCGGCCATTGCCTCCTGCTGGGTGTTCCCGGGCTTGCGAAGACACTTATGGTCAGCACCTTGGCACGTACTCTCGGCCTGTCGTTCAGCCGCATCCAATTCACGCCCGACTTGATGCCCAGCGACATCACCGGCAGCGAGATTCTCGACAGCAGCCGCCAATTCCGTTTCATCCAAGGCCCCGTTTTTGCCAACATCGTGCTGGCCGACGAGATAAACCGAACCCCGCCCAAAACACAGGCAGCTCTGCTGGAAGCCATGCAAGAACGGAATGTCACCGTCAGCGGCACCAGCTATCCCCTCCCCTCGCCATTCTTTGTCCTGGCCACACAAAACCCCATCGAACAAGAAGGCACCTATCCACTGCCCGAAGCGCAGCTTGACCGTTTCATGTTCAACGTGAAACTCGACTATCCCAGTTTTGAGGAGGAGGTTTCCATCGTCAAGCAGACCACGGTCAACCAAACCCAGAGTATCGAGAAGGTGCTTTCCGCCGACGAGATACTCAACTACCAAGACGTCATCCGGCACATGCCCGTGCCCGACAATGTGGTGGAGTATGCTGTCCGACTCGTCACGAGCACCCGCGACAAAGCCAACAAATACATCTCATGGGGAGCAGGTCCCCGTGCCTCCCAATACCTTATAATAGGGGCTCGTTGCCACGCTGCCATTCATGGGAAATACTCACCCGATGCCGAAGACATCCACGCCGTGGCATTCAATGTGCTGCGTCACCGCATCGTCCGCAACTACTACGCTGAAGCTGAAGGCATCAGCACCGATGACATCATCGCGAACCTGCTGAAATAGTATTATAACGGAAGATAGATCACCTTCTTCGTCTCGAAGAACTCCTCCTCGAAGAAGTTGCTGATATCCCATGTCCGCACTTTGTGACGGAAGACGAACAGCTCTTTTGTCAAGTCACCTCCCTTCAGATAAAAGATACCATTGTGCTGCGGGTGATACTGTGTCTTTGAAATCTTATCTTTCACCCAAGGCACAAACTCACCGAGTGTGGTGACAGCCCTAGACACCACAAAATCGAACTCCCCATCCAATTGCTCTGCACGTATCTGTTGTACCTTGGTATTGGTCAACGACAGCCGTTCCACCACATCATTCACCACCTTTATCTTCTTTCCAATAGAGTCGATAAGCGTGAAGTGGGCATCGGGAAACATGATGGCTAACGGCACACCAGGGAATCCCCCGCCGGTACCCACGTCCAGAACCTCGGCCATCGGTTTGAACTGTACAACCTTGGCTATGGCCAGCGAATGTAGCACGTGGTGCTCGTAGAAATGCTCCATATCCTTACGAGATATGACGTTAATCTGAGCATTCCACTCCTCATACAAAGGTAACAGAGCGGCAAACTGCTCACGCTGCCGCTCTGTCAAATTCGGGAAATATTTAGTAATTATATCCAATTCTTAAGCTTTAAGTTTTAAGCTGTAAGCTTTAAGTACGCAGCCACTTAAAACTTAACACTCACAGCTCTCAGCTTTATAGATACGCCTTCAGGTGTTTACTCTTGCTGCTGGTCTTCAGACGCTTGATGCCTTTCTCCTTAATCTGGCGGACACGCTCACGGGTAAGATTGAACTTCATGGCAATTTCATCAAGGCTCAGAGGATGAGGCAATCCTATGCCGAAGTACATCTTGATAACCTCACGTTCGTACTCCGTCAAGGTTGACAGGCACCGTTCAATCTCCTGCGAGAGGCTCTCCTGCATAAGTTTGCTATCGGTCGGCGGAGTATCTTCGTTGGGAAGCACATCCACAAAGTTTACATCCTCGTCACTGGCCAACGGAGCATCGATGCTCACATGACGGCCGCTGATACCCATGATAGCTTTGATTTTGTCTTCCGGTATATCGAGCATATCGGCAAGCTCCTCTTCTGATGGCGGACGCTCCAACTGCTGCTCCAGCTTGCTGATTTCTTTCTTCAACTTATTGAGAGCGCCCAACTGGTTGCTCGGCAGACGCACAATACGCGAGTTCTCTGCGATGGCCTGCAGAATGCTCTGACGAATCCACCACACAGCATAACTGATGAACTTGAAACCACGCGTCTCATCAAATCGCTTTGCAGCCTTGATAAGACCCACGTTGCCCTCGTTGATGAGGTCGGGAAGGCTCAGTCCTTGGTTCTGATACTGCTTGGCCACCGACACCACAAAACGCAGGTTGGCCTTGGTCAAACGTTCCAACGCCGCCTGGTCGCCCTGCTTGATACGCTGAGCCAGCTGCACCTCCTGCTCGGGGGTAAGCAACTCCTCACTGCATATATCCTGCAGGTACTTGTCCAACGATTTGATATCGCGGTTAGTAATAGAATGGGTAATCTTCAGTTGTCTCATACTCGTCTCTCTTAATTAGCACCAATTTTCAACACGTATAACGCAAAAAAGTTTCATTTGTTACGTACAGATAAACTTTTTTTGGAAAAATATTATTACTCTCAGGAATTTTATCGCCCAAAGTGTTGTAATTTTGCACCCGAAAGCAATAAAAGACCGCAGACAGCGTTTCTTTTGTGAAGAAAGAAAAACAAACCAATAAAACAACATATTATGAAGAAAAGAAGCTTAATCCTCCCTCTGCTGATGGCTCTCGTGCTAGGCGTCAGCATGACATCGTGCAGCGATGAGTATTTCGGCGACAGCAACACCCGCGCCATGACGACCACCGTCTACTGGAACGACTGGGTCGACGACGGTGCCACAGCCTACCTCTATGCCGAGGTGCCTTGGGATGCCATCACCATCGATGTGCTCAATGTCGGCAACGTCGTGGCCTATGTTTACGACGGTGACTACCAGTGCCCTCTTCCCTACGTCATTCCTGTCACATACACTACCGCCACCGGCAATATCGTAGTGCCTGAGAACATCTCCTACGACCTCAGTCCCGGAAAAATCACCTTCCGCATGCAGGACCTCGACGGTGGAATGCCCGAAAGCCTGACCAACAGCGCACCCATTACCTTCCGCGTGGTTGTCACCATGCCGGTCGATTGAACAACACTCTGTCAAAAGCCAAGGGGCTGATGCACCATTCAGATGCATCAGCCCCTTTCTTTTACCTCACAAGAGGTCAACAATTGCTCTTCTTGTACGCCTTCAGCGTGTTCTGCAGCAGGCTCACTATTGTCAGCGGACCCACACCGCCGGGCACAGGAGTCACCCAGCTGCACTTGGCATCCACCTCCGAATGCTTCACATCGCCGATGACACGATAGCCATTCTTCTTCGTGGCATCCTCCACACGGTGAATACCCACATCAACCACTACGGCACCCTCTTTCACCATGTCGGCAGTGACAAACTCCGGTTTGCCGATAGCTACCACTAGTATATCAGCCTGACGGGTAATATCCTTCAGGTTCTGCGTCTTGCTGTGACACATCGTCACCGTGCAGTCAAATCCCTTACGACTTAAGAGGTTGGCCACAGGTGTACCCACAATGTTCGAACGGCCAATGACCACGCAGTGCTTGCCTACAGTCTCAATGCCATAGCGTTGCAGTAACGTGCAGATGCCCATCGGAGTGGCCGGCACAAAGCAGTCCTCTCCCAGCACCATGCGACCGATGTTGATAGGCGTGAAACCATCCACATCCTTGTCGGGCGAGATGGCATTGATCACCTTCTGCTCGTTGATATGCTTAGGCAGCGGCAGCTGGACGATGAATCCGTCGATATCAGGATCGTTGTTAAGGAATTCGATGCTTTCCAGCAATTGTTTTTCAGTGGTGCTCTCGCTCATGCGATACACACTCGACGTGAATCCCACCTCATGACTCGACTTCTCTTTATTGGCCACATAGGTCATACTGGCACCGTCGGTGCCTACAATTACGGCGGCCAGATGCGGCGCCCGTTTGCCCGCGGCCGTCAACTGACGAACCTCGTTGGCTATTTCCTCTTTTATCTGCAAGGCCGTCGCCTTGCCATCCAATAATTCGGTCATATATTTGTGTTGTTGTTATCTTTCCTTCTTCAACGGCGTTTTCTCCCCATTGCAGGGACGCGGCCGCCGTTCTTGCTCACCATCTTCATCATCTTGCGCGTATCGTCGAACTGCTTCAGGAAGCGGTTCAACTCCTGTATCGAGCGACCGCTGCCGGCAGCGATGCGCTGCTTGCGGCTGCCGTTGAGACACTGCGGATGCTGACGCTCATAGGGTGTCATCGACCCTATCATAGCCTCAATGGGCACAAAGGCATCGTCGCTGATTTCCACATTCTTCGTCAGCTTGTCCATGCCTGGAATCATGCCCACCAACTCCTTCATCGAGCCCATCTTCTTCACCTGCGACACCTGCGACAGGAAGTCCTCGAAGTTGTACTCGTCGCGCATCAACTTCTTCGATATCTTGCGAGCCTCCTGCTCGTCATACTGCGCTTCGGCCCTCTCCACCAGACTCACCACATCGCCCATGCCGAGGATACGGTTGGCCATACGGTCGGGATGGAACACATCGAGGGCATCCATCTTCTCACCGACGCCGACAAACTTGATGGGCTTCTGCACCGTGTAGCGTATCGTCAGTGCCGCACCGCCGCGGGTGTCGCCGTCGAGCTTGGTGAGCACAACGCCGTCGAAGTCAATTCGGTCGTTGAAGGCCTTTGCCGTGTTCACGGCATCCTGGCCCGTCATTGCATCGACCACGAAGAGCGTCTCCTGCGGCTGCAGTTCCTTCTTCAGAGCGGCGATTTCGTCCATCATCTGCTCGTCGACAGCCAGACGTCCGGCGGTATCGACGATGACCACGTTCACCCCCCTCTGCTTGGCATCCTTGATTGCATTCTGGGCAATCCTGACGGGATTCTGCGACCCCTCCTCGGTGTACACCGGCACACCGATCTGACTGCCCAGCGTCTGCAACTGACTGATAGCAGCCGGACGGTACACGTCGCCTGCCACCAGCATCACATTCTTGCCTCGCTTGGAATGGAGCATATTGGCCAGCTTGGCCGAAAAAGTGGTCTTACCGGAACCCTGCAGACCCGCGATGAGAACCACAGCAGGCTGCCCTTTGACGTTGATATCCACCGCCTCCGAGCCCATCAACTCGGTCAGTTTCTCATGCACTATCTTAACCATCAACTGACCGGGCTCGATGCTTTGGATAACATTGCGACCCAACGCCTCGGCCTTCACCTTGTCGGTAAATTCCTTGGCTATCGGATAACTCACATCGGCGTCAAGCAGGGCCTTACGCACCTCCTTGACGGTCTCCGCCACATTAATATCGGTAATCGAGCCCTTGCCGCGAAGGGTATGTAACGCTTTCTCTATCTTACTACTAAGATTCTCAAACATAGTCTTTAGTGCATATGAATTCCGTTGCAAAGATACGAAAAAAGAGTGAACCCGCAAAAAAAAATGACACCCCAGAACAGACACCCGAGAAAAAAGCAATGTCTAATGGCTATTTACTCCCATTTTATCATTTTTTAACATCTTTTACAGCCTTATTTAACACTTACAAAATATAGATTTTATAAGGCTTTAATATGGAATTTGTAAGGAGTTGGTTAAGAGTTGGTGCATCTTTAACACTGATTTACAGTATATTAATCACTGATTAAGCACACCGCGCTGATTTACATATACTTGTATCGAAATTCAAGAACTATTACGCTCAAAAGGGGAAAAAGCGGCATATACCGAACAACACGGGTCATTAACATCTATTCACATTTCACGTAATAAGTCGGACTTGGCATCGACACAATAATCGAAGCCATCCTCCGTTATGTTATTAAGAAAATGAGAGCATACAATATACGTCATTCCACCGAAGCTGACATTTCAGCCGTCATGGCCATGTACGACCACTCGCGTGGTTTGATGCGTGCCGACGGCAACACCAGCCAGTGGGTCGGTTATCCCACCCGCGACTACGTGCTGGACGACCTGCGCCGAAATGTGTCATACCTCATCGTCGCCGACAGCAAACCCATAGGCACCTTTGCATTGGTGCCCGGCATCGAGCCCACCTACGGATATATCGACCATGGCCGATGGATTGACTCCGCAACACCCTATGCCACCATACACCGGCTGGCCAAGGCTCCCGGCACCACCGACATCGCCGACATCGCCCTCGACTATGCCAAGAAGCAGTATGACCATCTGCGCATCGACACCCATGAGAGCAACCGTCCCATGCGCCATCTGACCGCCCGCGAGGGGTTCGTCTACTGCGGCATCATCTATATGGCCGACGGTTCGCCGCGCTTGGCCTACGAGTGGTGGCGTTGGGATGAAGTGGCCGAAAGCCTGAAGCAATGGGTGGAGCAGGAGGTGCTGCCGCAGTACGCCCGGTTCGACAGCGCCCACCGCGTCGACCATGCCCGCCGCGTCATCGCGCGGGCCATGACCCTCTACCGCCACCTGCGCGAACGGTTGGCTCCACCCGACGCACCTTTGGTCACCCTGATGCCCGAGATGGTCTACACCGCTGCCGCCATGCACGACCTAGGACTCGCCGAGGGTCGCGAGGAACACCATCTGACCTCGGGGCGTCTCATCCGCAATTGCACCGACCTGCGCCGCTGGTTTGACGAGAAGCAGGTGGAGACCATAGCCCAAGCTGCCGAAGACCACCGCGCCTCGGCCAAGGAACCGCCTCGTTCGATGCTGGGTTGCATCGTGGCCGAGGCCGACCGCGACGTGGAACCCGAGACCATCGTGCGGCGAACCGTCGAATACGGCCTCAGCCACTACCCCACCCTCGACCGCGAAGGGCACTGGCAACGCACGCTGGAGCACATGCATGAGAAGTATGCCGAAGGGGGATACATCAAACTCTGGCTCAAAGAGTCGCCTAATGCCGAGCCTCTGACCGAACTGCGTGCCCTCATCCACGACGAGGCCCGCCTCCGCACCCTCTTCGACCAATTCTTTAAATCGTAAACTACAAACCATCAATATTCCATGAACACACTACTGATTATACTGGCTTTCGTCTGCATCCTCGTGGGTGTGGTGGCTGTCTTCACGCCGGTACCGCCGGCGGTACCGGTGGCCTGGGCCGGCCTGCTGTTGGCCCGACTGAGTGGCTATGCCGATATAAGCACACAGATGCTAATCTGGAGTGCTGTCATCGGTGTGGCGCTGATGATACTCGATTACGTATTTCCTCTGCTGACAACCAAGAAGTACGGCGGAACGAAGTACGGCGTGTGGGGCTGCACCATCGGGCTGCTGCTCTCCATCATCGGGCTGCCCTTCGGCCCGGCGGGACTCTTGGGAGTCTTTTTCTGGCCGTTCGTGGGCGCCTTTGTTGGTGAATATATCCATCAACACGAAACACGCCCCGCATTCAAGGCGGCGCTAGGCTCTTTCCTGGGCATGATGGCCGGCATCGTGGTCAAAGTTGTCTACTGCCTGGCGCTGCTGGTGATAGTGATTGTAAAACTATTCTAGCCTAGCTAGGCCGACTAGACAGGCTAGAATGTCTAGAAAGGCTAGCGCCAGAAGGCCCTACTCCACCCCTTCCAGGCTCATCAGCGAATGCACAGGGGCCATCCGTTCAAGGAGAGCCCGTCCTTTGAGGGCAGGCAACTCGACCAGGAACACAAACTCCTTGACCACCACACGGCGACCGTCAATCACCTCGCGGTTCAGGGCCTCGGCGATACCCAGCGCCGTGCCTCCAGTGGCCAGCAGGTCGTCGAGCAGCGTCAGTTCTATGACATTGTCCTTCGCAACACACGCCGCCAAGTCGCTACGGCGGAAAAAGACCTCGTCGCTACCGTATTCTTTCTCAATTTCCACCCTCACCAAGTCGCCCTCGGCATGAGGCAGCTTGCCTTTCTTGCGGATAGGCACGATGGTCTGCACATGGTCGGAACCTGTCAGCAGGGGTGCCGTGAACAGGAAACCGCGCGCCTCGACAGTAGCCACATTGGGCGCTGTGCAGAGCCGGTCGATTTCAACGACAGCCTTGCTGAAAGCAGCCTTGTCCTGCAAGAAAGGCAGCACATCGATAAAGTCAATCCCGGGCTTGGGGAAATCGGGATAGTGTTTGATGACGTCTTCGAACATACCTCTTGAATGCTTGAATGAGTGAATGCGTGAATGAGTGAATGCGTGAATGCGTTAATGTATGAATGTGTGAATGTGTGATTCGTTAATGCGACAGTCCTTATAGCGCCCATACAACCAGTCCTCCGCCGATGAGAAGGCCCGTGATGAGCAGGTCGATGAGGCAATAGCCCATGATGTCCTTGGCGCTGAGACGCGCGATAGCCAGGGCCGGCAATGCCCAGAAGGGCTGAATCAGGTTGGTCCAGGCGTCGCCCCAGGCGATGGCGGTGCCGGTCAGCCCCGGGTCGACCCCGAGGTCGGCACCGGCGGTGAACATGATGGGTGCCTGAATGGCCCAGTGTCCGCCACCGCTCGGCACAAACAGATTGAGCACTGCGGCACAGAGGAAAGTGAGCAGCGGGTAGGTGGTCGGGGTGCTTATGCGTATGCAGGCATCGGCCAGCACAGTGCCCATGCAGATGCCGCTGGCGCCGACGCCGGTAATGATACCCATGATACCGGCATAGAAAGGAAACTGCAGGATGATACCCGCGGCACCCGTGGCGGCCTTGCCGAAAGCCCGCACGTAGGCCACCGGCGTGCCGTGCAGCAACAAGCCCAGCGACAGGAATATCATGATGACGGCACCCAAGTCGAGACTGCCTCCGCGGAAGCCCAGCCTCACCACCAGAAAGACGATGAACATCGCTGCGATGAGCCATGAGAGCACAGGGCTGCGCTCCAGCCGCTGGGCGGGAGTTTTAGAGTCTGTGAGTCTATGAGTCTGTGAGTCCTTAGAGTCGTCGGCCAACAACACGGGGTCCACCGTGACAGCGCCGTGCTTGGGATGCATCAGCGTGTTGGCCAGCGTGATGCCCACAATGACCAGCAGCACCATGACCAGGTTGTGAGGGTCAAGGATAGTCTGGCTGACGGGCACGGGAGCCGTAAGGGCTCCGTTGGTAGCCACGGCGAGGGCCTCGCCCGGGGTGGCCATGGTGAGCGGTATGGAGCCCGACAAACCGGCGTGCCATACGACAAAGCCGCTGTAGGCCGAAGCGATGAGCAGGCGGTAGTCGACGCCCTGCAGCTGACGTGCAATCGCCTTGGCGAAGATGACACCCACGATGAGGCCGAAGCCCCAGTTGAGCCAGCACGCCAGAGCCGAGACCACCGTCACCAAGGCGATGGCGGCGCCCGGTGTCTTCGGTACCCTCGCCAGGGCCTCGATGCCCCTCTTCACGGCAGGGGCTGCCGCCAGCGCCGACCCGCACACCAGCACCAACGCCATCTGCATGGCGAACGCCAGCAGATTCCATACGGCGCCGCCCCAATGTTCCACCACCTCGAGCGGTGTCTGATGGCACACAGGCATGGCGATGGCTGCCGCCACGAAGGTGAGGAGAATGGCGAAAATAAAAGGTTCGGGCAGCCAACGCTGCACCAGCCGGACGCAGAACTTGATCATAGTGTTTAGTGGTAAGTGTTTAGTGTTTGGTTACTACCACTTCATCAGTTCACGAATCTTGCGCGGGATGTCGGTATTCTGCTGTATGCCGCTGAACCGCTCGGCGCCAGGCCCGAAGGCGAAGACAGGCACCATGACGCCCGTGTGGCTTCCCCAATGGTAGCGAGGCACATTGACACCCTGCTCGATGTCGCCGTCGGGCAACGTGAGGCCACCGGTCTCGTGGTCGGCGGTGACCACCACCAGCGTGTTGCCGTCCTGCTCGGCCCAGTCGAGCACCGCATGGAGCATCAGCTCGAAGTCGGCCAGCTCGGCCATCATGTAGGCCGAGTCGTTGTTGTGGCAAGCCCAGTCAATCTGCGACCCCTCGATGAGCATGGTGAACCCCTTCGGGTTGCGGCTGAGCATCTCGATGGCTTTCATCGAGGCGGGACGCAGCACGTCGCCACGGTCGGGTTCGGTGAGTGGGTCGCCATCGTAGAGCAGGCCCACCACCCGGTCGCCGTCGAAAGCCAGAAGACTGTCCAACGTGCGTACAACAGCGTATCCGCGTGCGGATAACGTGTCGAGGGGGGCGAGGCCGTCCTTGCGGTTTTCCGGAAGGAAATACTTGTATCCGCCACCCACCATCACGCTGTGCCGACACTGGGCCAGCTGGAGGCTCAGCGTGTCGTACATCTTGCGGTAGGGCACACTGCCGTAGGTCGAGGCGGGAGTGGCGTCCATGGCGTCGCTGACCACCACGAAGCCGGTGCTGCGGCCGCTGGCCACAGCGTCGTCAAAGATAGTCTGGTAGCGGGACGAGTCGGGGCCCCAGTTCACATGATAGTTTTCCACCTTCTGCCCTGTAGTGAGGGCCGTGCCGCCGGCCGACGAGTCGGTACGGTACTTGTTGAGCGAATAGGTGCGCGAAAAGCCCGTCACCGGGAAGCGCAGAAAGGCCGAGTTGTCGCCTTTCGCCGCCACCACCGAGGCGTAGACCTGGGCCACGCCCATACCGTCACCGACAATGAGGATAACGTTTTTCGGCGCCCTTTCCTGGTGCGTGCATCCGGACAGTAGCACCGCCAAGGCCATAAACAAAGGGAATATCAGTCGTTTCATTTACAAACAATGTTTTGGTTTCACGCGGCAAAGATACAAAAAAAAAGTGGAAGAGCAGAATCGCCCTTCCACTTTTTTGCTATTCAGCGTGAGTTACTTCACAACGAGCTTGCGGATGGCCGTGGTGCGCTCGCCCGTGATGCGGACGAAGTAGGCGCCCTTGGCGTAACCGGTCAGGTCGATGGTGAGATTGTCGTTGGCCGAGGTCTTGTACACCTCGCGGCCGTTGAGGTCAACCACGGTGACGGTGCTCTCGCCCTCGATGCCGCGGATGGTCACCATCGTGCTGGCGGGGTTCGGGAAGAGGGTCACGTTGCTGCCGGCCACGTCGTCGATGCCGTTGTTCTCAGGCGTGGTGAAGGTGTACTTGGCGCTCCACTCCGAGGTGACGCCCGTGGCGCAGACGCTGCGGACGAACACGTCGTAGGTGGTCATCTCCTCGAGACCGGTGAGATTGAAGCTCGCGGTGTTCGAGGTGGCGGTGGTGCCGCTACCTTGCTGGAAGCCCGTGTTGCCGTACTCCAGCTCATAGCTGGCGGCGCCGGACGGATTCCAGGTGATGGTGGCCGCATTGAAGGTGACGTTCGAGCTGCCGACGCCGGTGACCTGCGGGCAGGTCTCGGGCGTGAGGGCCACGGTGTCGCTCCAGAGGCTCATCCAGGCGGAGTCGCAGACGGCACGGACGGCCACACTGTAGACGGCGTCGTTGGCCAGGCCGGTGATCACGACACTGGGAGTGCCACTGACGTCGATGGTGTCGTCGTAGACGGGCGAAGCGCAGAAGACGCGCACCTGCCACTCCGTCTCTTCCTCGCCGGCGGCCCAGCTGACGGTGGCACCGTCGAAGGTCTCGTCGCTGACGGCGATGTCGGTCGGCACAGCGCACGGGTGGCGCAGCGTGGTGACGGGCAGGGTGGCCCACTGGCTGAAGTAGCCGTTGCCGCAGACGGCGCGCACGCCGAGGGTGTAGTCGGTCTGCTCGGTCAGGCCGGTGAAGGTGTAGAAGGTGTCGGTGACAGGGGTAACGTTGGCAGGTTCGGTCCAGGAACCCTCGACGACAGCCACCTGGTAGCTGGTGGCATCGCCATCCCAACGGATGTCGACGGTGGTCTCCTGCACGTCGGTCACCACGGGGACGGGGGCGTTGCAGATGGCGCTGAGGCCGTTGATGACGAGGTCGTCGATGTAGACGTAGTAGGCGAAGTCACCCCAGTACTGGATGGCGACAAACTTGGTGCCATCGGGGAGGGTGTCGGTGAAGGTGGTCCAGTCGTCGATCGAGATGTCGGTGATCCACTCGCCCCATGTGAAGGCGGAGGTGTCGCGGGTGGTGGAGGAGTAGCCCACACGGATATTGTCCGTGGAGGAGGAGCTGTAGCTTCCCTTGATGTACTTGAAGCTAAGCACCATGTTGGTACCAGCGAGCTCGCGCGAGATGAGGTACTGGTTGTAGTCGGAGTTGCTGCTATAGCTGCTGAAGCGGAACGCGCGGGAGCCGTCGATGACACTGTCGAGGTAATTGTCGTCGCCCACTTGGACGTGGAGCATGGGGTTGGCGGTGGCGCTACCGTAGGTCAGCGTCCAGCAACCGGCGGGGGCAGTGGGGGTCTCGAAGCTCTCGTAGAACGGGAACACCGACACGGGAGTGCAGTCGTAGACATAGACCAAACCACGGCTGGTGTCGGCACCGTAGGCATTGGTGGCAATGAAAGTAATGGTATCGACGCCCTCGGCGTTGTAGACCATCGTCATGCTGTCGGTCGTAGCGCCGGTCATCACAGCCTGGCCTGCCGCAGCCATGGTGGAAGTCCACTGGAAGGTGATGCCCGCGGTCACGCCCTCTTGGTAGATGGCATAGTAGTGAGCGGTGTCGCCCAGGAAGACGGTGGCATCGCCAGTGATGTAGTAGAGCGGGTTGACAACTTCGCGGACACTGACATCGCCAAGATAGATCTCGCCGTAGTTGGTGCTCGTATTGCGGAAAGCGATGCTGATCGTCTGTCCGGAATAGGCAGCCAGCGAGATGCGGTTGTAGTCGAGCATGGTGGAGTAGGAGGTGGCATCGTAGGTGTAGATGCTGGAGTCGGTGTAGATGCGGGTGTAGGAAGCAGTGTCGGTATTGCCGGTGGTGGAGACCCACACCTCATAGGAGGCATTGGAACCGGGAGTGTAGCTCGAAGTGTTGCCACCGACGAGGTAGACGAGCATCGTGTTCGAGGCGTCGGCGGGCATCTGGATCATAGGGGTCATGAGCCAGTCGTTGGCCGAACCGTTGTAGGGAGCCTCGGACGAGATGTAGTTGCTGTAGCTAGAGAAGGAGTAGGTCCAAGGATAGGAGGCGGTAGACACGAAGTTGGCCGTGTTCCAGCAGACGGGCATATCGTCGTGGCCGAATTGCTCGCGGAAGGGCACCGCAAAGGGAGTGCAACCCATGGCGAAACGGAAGGTGGCCGAGTCGGAGCGGCTGCCGGCGGAGCAGACGTTGAACACCTTCACCTGATAGCGGACGTTGCTGTTGAGGCCGGTGAGGTGAATTTCATTGGTGCTGACGGTGGTGGTCTGCCATGTACCGGTGGTATCGCTCTCGGCATGGTACTGCACCTCGTAGCTGGTGCCGTCTCCAATCCACGAGAGCCAGGCCTCGCTGGTGGTCACACTGTCGAGTGCTATGTTGAGGGCGGGCATGCAGTCGTCGAGCGGCTCGATGGCGACATTATAAATATAGGTGTAGTCGTTGGAAGCACGGACGATGATGTGGCGCTTGCTGCCCGTGTAGCTGACAAGGTAGCTCTTGCGAAGCTCGGGGGTATTGTAGTCGCCATTGGGGAACGACACAGTGTCGATCCACTCGGGGTTGGCTCCGTTGGCATCGCATGCTCCGATGTAGCAGTCGGCACCATAGGCAAGCAGCTTCACCTGCAGGGTGTTGATGCTGTCGCCAATCTCGGGAGTGACGATATGGCCGTTGCCGTAGAAGTAGTAGTAGTTGCTATAGCTGTCGTAGTAACCGCTGCCGCCAAAATACCAGCAACTGTTCACTCCGTTGGGGATGATGGCGAAGGGGGCATGCATGACGCCGCAGGCTGTGGTGCCAGTGACAGCGCTGCTGTAGACCACGGTGTCGGTGCAGACGGAACCTACGCGGAACTGGTAGGTGGTGCCGGCATTGAGGCCGCTGACGGTGTAGGGCTGCACAAGGGTGGTGCCGGCGGTAATCCATGCCGTGCTGCCTTCCTGACGGTACTGTATTGTCCACTCGCTCTCGGCTCCGCCGGGGAGCCAGGTGAGGTCGATCGATGCGGTGTCGGACGCAGAGACCGTGGCACTGGGAGGCAGGCAGTCGCCGCCGCCACAGGTACCGTAGAACTGGATGTTCGGAGCCTGGTCGGTGGTATAGGTGGAGTAGACGCTGCTCCACGGATCGCTGATGGAGATGGGACTGTCGGTGTAGCAGTAGGTCGAATTGCCGATGGGCGACGTGTGGGTGGCCCAATTGAGGCCGCTGGTGTAGCTGCCGGTGTGATTGTAGAAGGCAATGATCAGGTGGAGACTGTCGCCCGTGGGCTGGGTAACGAAGACCGAGTCGAACGGAATCATCTCCAACCAGCCGGCCTCACCACTGTTGAAGCTGTAATCGGAGACCACATGCGTCAGGTTGGCCACAGGCACATAGGCCGACGCCCCGTTGAGGGACGACAGGGTGGTGTAGCCCATGTAGATGTCGATAATGTTATTGCGGGAGACCGGAGAGGCAATCTGCAGGCTGATGCCGTTGATGGTATCCACGCCCTCGATGATGGAAGCATCATAGAGCGACTCGCTGAAGCCGTTATTATAGTAAGAATAGAACGGCACATAGCCATTGGAGCCCGACCCCGTCACCTCGGCACATGCCGGCGCGTGCGGCGTGAAGTCGAGGCTGACCGACGACGAGGTGTCGCCCTCGCTGCCGCAGACGACACTGATGGTGGCAGTGTAGTTGTGACCCTCGGTGAGGCCCGTGAAGGTGTAGTTGGTGACATCGCTGGCGGTCACCTCGAGGGGGTTGGCGGTGGCGTCGCTATTGTCGACAAGAGTCAAGAGCACCGCCGTGGGCTCGATGGCGATGCCGGCGAAAGACCAGGTGAGCGCAGCCGCATTGGCGGTGAGGGCACCCACGGTGGCATTCTGCACGCTGTAGCAGCGCAGCAGGGTGGTGAAGGTAGCAAGGTCCACATAGCTGGTAGTATCGGTGCCACACACCGAGGCCACCGAGGCAGCATAGGTGCTGTCAGGACCCAAGGTCTCGATGAGGAGGGTGGTGTCGTATGCGACGTGATAGGTGGTGTCGCCGCTGTAAAGGTTGACCAACCTTACACTATACTCGTCGGCTGCGACAGGCACATCCCACGAGAGTTGCACAGCATTGTAGCTGACGCTGTCGATTCGGCCGCTATTGAGCACGGGAGGCAGGCAGCTGCCCATGGCATCGATCGTCACGTCGTCCATGTATAGGTACATGCTGTACACATCGCCTCCCACCACACGGAAGGCCATACACACCGAGTCACTGGCCGTCAAGTCGGTCAGGGTGGTCAGTGCCGAGGTGTAGAATTCGAATTGACGATACTCATAGAAGTCGCCCAGCTCGTCATAGGTCAGAGTGAGCAGCGGCACAAAAGTCGACGTGTCGGTGGGGTCGGTCATCACACCACCCTCGAAGGTCGAGCCATTGGAGAAGGTGCTGGGATAGAGCCAGAAGCTGACGTGCAGATCGGCAGGGTCGTGGGCAAAGTAAGGCGTGGTCACTATGGCAACATCGCTGGACACACCATAGTAGGAATAGAGATAGAAATACATCGCGCTGTTGCCGGTGTGGGAATAGTACGACGTGTTGTAAACATAGGGGGATCTGACAGGGTCACCGCTATACTGGCTGACAATAAACGATGACGGGCGCGTCCAGCAGAGGGGGATGCTGTCGGTCTCGCCCTCGAAGCCAGTGCTCCAAGGCAGCGAGGTAATGGCAGCGCACTGGGTCATCATCACCACTTCAGGGCTCCATGCGCTTATCAGGTCGGCACCGCAGTGGTTGCGCACAGCAACCTCATAGCGGGTCGAGCCGTTGAGGTCATAGACTGTGGCAAAGGTGTCGGTCACATTGTATATCACACTGTCGCCCACCATGATGTCATAACCCATCGAGCCGGCCATGCCGTTCCAGTGGAACGTGAGGCTCGAAGTGGTGTTATTGTCGAAGGTGAGACCCGAGGGAGCATAGCACACCGCACCCGTCGCATTGTAGGTAAATGTGGCTTTGGGCATGAAGCTCTGAGGACCGCCATAAACACTACCATAAGAGTCATAACTGTAGTTCGAATAGTAAGCAGCGGTCGACTGGCCATAGAAGTAGCCCTGGGAATAGGTAGCCGCCGTCGTCGTGATGTCGATCAGCAGGTTGCCACCCGTGTAATAGAACACACTGTCGAGAGTGAAACTGAGCGTGGCACTCTGGCCAGAGACCACACCCTGCCACACCGTCTGGAAGTGGCCTGTGTCGGCAATCAGGCTGCTGCTCAGCACCGAATCGGGAACAATGGCCATCTTCAGCGTGACCGTGGTGTTCCAGTTCGACGAGGCGGTCTGGGACATATACCACGCAATCTCGGTGATGTAGTTGTCCGTCATCGACGTCAGCATGCTGCCCGGATAGATGACCTGGTTGTGCTGCGCGGCATCGGTATAGTAGCCGTAGATCGGCACATACTGGTTGGTCTCAGTACCATTGGCGACCGTCAAAGTCTGCGCTTGCATTGCCCATGGAGTGGCCAGCAGGGCCACCAAGGCAAACATTTGTAGAAACTTTTTCATAAAAACAACTTTTTGTTAATAATTTAGGTTTATCATTTATTATTTATCTTCCGTCAAAAACCAAACCTTCAACTTCAGGTTTCCGGCTGCAAACATCCGACCTCACCCTTTTTACTTTCAATCTCAAACTTAGACACATACGAACAATCCACCACTCACATCGTAAGGGCAAAAGTACACACTTTTTCTGACTACACAAGACATTTTTTCACACATCGATGTTAATAACTTGGTATTCAAAGGAGCGACACCTCACTTTTAACTTTTCCTAAGTTTGATTCGGCCTTACGACCCCCATTCCTCCTTCCGGCACTCATCCCAAAACAGTTTTTCCTACTCATTTCTACAGAAGACACAAAGCAATTACCTGCTTATTCCCTAGAGCCCCTAAAAGTGCACAAAGACAACCTTAGAAAAAGGAGGGAGCTGGGGCGGCAAGGAACGGCATCCGCTGCGGGATATCTTTTTTTATACATATTGTTTTTTTTTCGTACTTTTGCCGCATGAAAAGGACCCTTTTTACCGGCCGCATGAAGATGGCCGACATGATAGCGACGAACTACGACCTAATCCTTATGCTTCCTAGGTTTGGTATCCCTTTGGGATTTGGCGACAGGAGCGTGCGCGAGGTGTGCCGCGAGCATGGCGTGGAAGAGAATTTCTTCCTGACGGTGTGCAATATCTACACTTTTGACGACTATCGGCCCGACAGGGAGGAGGTGGAAAGCATCGACCGGCAGACTGTGGTGGAGCACCTGCAGGCGAGCCACCGCTACTACATCGACGAGCGTCTGCCGCACCTGCAGCACCACCTTGACCACATTGCCGAGGGTGCCGGCGAAGGGGCGTCGCAAGTGCTGAAGAAGTATTTCGCCGACTACTGCCGCGAGGTGCGCGACCATGTGCGCCGCGAGGAGAAGAACCTGGTGAGTTCGGAACTCGGAGCTCGAAGTTCGAAGAGTGATTCTTCAACTCCGACCTCCGACCTCCGCACTCCGAACTACATGAAGAGCCACGACAACATCAAGGACAAGCTGTCGGACCTGACGCAGATTATCTACAAATACGTGCCCGGCGAGCGGTTGAACGAGGAAATGATGGAGCTGGTGTTCGACATACTGCAGTTGAGCCGCGACCTGGAGAAGCACGCCGAGATTGAGGAGCTGCTGCTGGCGCCGCCGGAGGACTACGACCTGAGCGAGCGCGAGCAAGAGGTGCTCACGCTGGTGGCCCAAGGCCTCTCGAGCAAGGAGATTGCCTCGCGCCTGAACATTGCCGTCAACACCGTCAACACCCACCGCAAGAGCATCACCCGCAAGACGGGCATCAAGAGCGTGGCCGGCCTGGCGGTGTATGCCATGCTGAAGAATTAAAAATCAAGAATTAAGGGGATACCCAACTGCAACAAAGACCATGAAGAAATATCTTTCCTTGTTCCTCTTCTGCACCATCGCCCTCGGCCTCCACGCCCAGAACAACCACCAGTTGACGGTGTTCCTGGCCAAGACCTACGACAGCTTTATGTTCCGCAACCAGCCGACCAAGGAGGTCATGAAGGAACTCAAGGGCATTGCCGACCCGGAGATGAAGGCAACAGTCGACTTCATCACCCAAGCCATCACTACCAAGAACAAAATGCTCACCCCGCGATACCTGACACGTCCCGACGACCGCACCCTGAAGCAGGTATACATCGTCAGGGCCGTCAGCCACAACTTCGACGAGAAGAACCCCGTTGACAACGACTGGCTCATCGACAGCCTGACGCGGGCCGACATAGCTGTGTATGAGCTCGTCGACAACTACTACGAGATGCTCTTCCTGGCCGTCGGCAACAAGAACCAGCCGTTCAACCTTGCCAAGACAAACTTCCGCATGAACGACTACAAACTGAAAGACGACACCGAACGGGGCATCCTGTTTCTGAAATGCATGCGTTTCTGTGGTTCGACCATCTGGGGCTATATCAACATTGCCAAGCCCATGAACACCGCCGAGGCCTACAAGTACATCAAGCGGTTCCCCAAGTTCAACGGACAACCCTACTACCAGTACGACGACTTTTCGTTTGCCGATTTCGAGATGGTCATCATCAAGGACCGTGGCAAGGAAAGCTACAAAAGCTACTACCTGAACAAATACTACGAGACCCTGCTGGAGCATCTCCTCTGCCTGAAAAAAGAAGGGGGCTCGGACAAAGAGATAGAGGACCTGCTGCTGGGATCCATCCTGAGAAAACGCTCGCTGTACGACTACACCCAGTACAAGGAGATGCTGGAGGAGTTGTTCCACGAGGTCAAAGTTGATTAAGAATCAAGAATTAAGAACATATGAAAGCACTGAAGACGGTTAGAATTGTTTTGGCGACATTGATGCTGCTGGGCATCACGGCACTGCTGTTGGACACCACGGGCGTATTGCGGCACTATCTGGGCTGGATGCCCAAGGTGCAGTTGCTGCCGGCACTGCTGGCGGGTGGTTTCCTCCTGGTGCTCGCCATACTGGTGGTGACGCTGCAGATAGGACGCTTCTACTGCGCCGTGGTGTGCCCGATGGGCGTGTTCCAGGACATTTTCATCTGGGTGCACAAGCTCCTGTTCGGCAAGAAGCACCCCTACCGCTACCGCAAGCCGCAGAACTGGCTGCGCTATACGGTGCTGGGGCTCTTTGTATTGGCCATGTTAGTAGGATTGAACAGCATTGCCGTGCTGATAGCTCCTTACAGCGCCTACGCCCGCATGGTCACGGGGTTGCATGCCTCGGGACTGGTGCAATGGATAGCCATCGCCACGCTGGTAGTCATCGGGATGCTCAGCTTCACTATGGGCCGCATGTGGTGCAACACGATGTGCCCTGTAGGCTCGCTGCTGAGCCTCTTGAGCCGCTACCGCCTGATTGGCATCCGCATCGACGCCGACAAGTGCGCCGGCTGCCGCAAATGCGAGAAGGGCTGCAAGGCGATGTGCATCGATGTAGATAACAAAAAGGTGGACAGCAGCCGCTGTGTGAACTGCTTCAACTGCCTGAGCGAGTGCAAGGCCGGGGCCATAAGCTTTAGTATGAAGCGGAAAGTGGAAAGCGAAAAGACCGTAGACACTAGCCGCCGCAAGTTCGTGGCCGGCACGGTGGCCGTCGGCGCTGCCATGGCGGCACAGGCTCAGGAACAAAAGCTGGACGGCGGTCTGGCAGCCATTGCCAACAAGCAGGTTCCCGACCGCAAGACGCCTCTGAAACCCTTTGGTGCCAAGAGTCTGAAACATTTCTCGACCCACTGCACGTCGTGCCAGCTGTGCGTGAGCCAGTGCCCCGAGCACGTCCTGCGCCCCTCGACCAAGCTGGAGACTCTGATGCAGCCCGAGATGAACTATACCGACGGCTACTGCCGCATGGCCTGTACACGCTGCAGCGAGGTGTGTCCCGCCGGGGCCATCAAGCCTATTACCCAAGAAGAGAAGACAGCCATCAGCATCGGCGTAGCCGTGGTGCTGAAAGACAACTGCGTGGGCTGCGGAAGTTGTGCACGCCACTGTCCGTCGGCGGCCATCAGCATGGTCGACGGCAAGCCGTCGGTCAACGAAACCCGCTGCCTCGGCTGCGGCGCCTGCGAATACTACTGCCCCGCCCGACCTGTGTCGGCCATCTACGTGGAAGGCAGAGAGATTCACGCAGAAATATAGTTCCGCAAAGCCCTAGGAACCTAGGGGAAAAGAGAAGATATCAAAATCAAAAACACACTATATGAACATCAAACAAACACTGATTGACTTCGTCAAGTACATGGGTACTTGGAAGTTCTGGAAAGAACTGATTATCATGACCCTTGGCATGGCCGTCACAGCGGCTGCCGTCTACTACTTCCTGGTGCCCAGCAAGCTTATCATCGGCACCATATCGGGCCTTTCGATTGTGCTGACCAAGATATTTGAGGGGGTAGGCATCAACATCTCGCTCGGTACCCTGATTATGGTCATCAACATCATCCTGCTGGTACTGGCGTTCCTGCTTATCAACAAGGAGTTCGGTGCCAAAACGGTCTACACGGCCCTTATCCTCGGTCCCTTGGCCGACCTCTGGGCCAAGATACTGCCGTGGGATGCCAAAAACGCCGCCGGCGAGTACATCCTGGCCAACCCCAACCCCATCACCGGCTCGGCCTCCATCATGGGCGACCCGTGGCTCGACCTATGCTGCTTCGTGCTGCTGCTCAGTGCCGCACAGGCATTGATGTTCAGCATCAACGCCTCGACAGGCGGCCTTGACATCCTGGCCAAGATTGTGAACAAGTACCTGCACTTCGACATCGGCACGTCGGTATCCATCGCCGGTGCCGTCATCTGCTGCACCGCTTTCGCCATCAACCCCTTCCGCATGGTTATCATCGGCCTCATCGGTACTTGGATTAACGGTCTGGTGGTCGACTACTTCACCGCCACGTTGAACAACCACAAGCGACTCTGCATCGTGTCGAAGGATTACGAGCGCATCCGCCAGTACATCATCAACACGCTGCATCGCGGCTGCACCCTCTATGAGGTCACCGGCGGCTATACCGGCGAGAAGAGCATCGAGCTCGAGGTGTTGCTCAACAAGGACGAGTTCAGCAAGATATTGGTGTGGATGAAGGAAGAGAAAATCGAGGCCTTCTCCACCGCCGGCAATGTGAGCGAGGTGTATGGCTTCTGGGCCACCGGCAAGAAGCGCAAACAGCTGCAGGAGAAAATTGACAAAAGGTAAAGACCCTAAGGACTTTAAAGACCTTAAGGTCCTTAAAACAACAATAATTATGGACAGACGACAATTTCTCAAGGGATTGGCGGGTGCCGGCGTGGCGGGAGCCGCGCTGGCCGTGGGTTGCAAGCATCCCAACGCCACTCCGGCCGAAGGCTACCAATCCGGTGAGGTGCCGTTGGGACAGATGACTTACCGGCAGGACAAACACGGCCAGCAGGTGAGCCTGCTGGGCTTCGGCATGATGCGCCTCCCCATCGAGGGCGGCGGCAGCCTGCGCGACAACCCCGACGCCAAGCTCGACCAGGAGCTCATCAACCGCATGGTGGACTATGCCATCGAGCATGGCGTGAACTACTTCGACACGGCCCCGGTGTACCTGCGCGGCATGTCGGAGGAGGCCACCGGCATCGCCCTGGCTCGCCATCCGCGCGACAAATGGCTCATCGCCACCAAGCTGAGCAACTTCCGCACCTGGACGCGTGAGGCTAGCCTGAAGATGTACCATGAGTCGTTCGAGAAACTGCAGGTGGACCACATCGACTACTACCTGCTGCACTCGTTCGGCGGCGTCGACAAAGACGGCACCAGCGACTTCGAGAAACGATTCGTCGACAACGGCATGCTCGACTTCCTCATGGAGGAGCGTGAGGCGGGCCGCATCCGCAACCTCGGCTGGTCGTTCCACGGCGAGCAGTCGGAGTTCGACAAGGTGGTGGGCTGGACCGACAAGTACCACTGGGACTTCGCACAGATACAGATGAACTACGTGGACTGGCACTATGCCCATGAAATAGAGCCGGAGAACGTGAATGCCGACTACCTGTATGGCGAGTTGGAGCGTCGCGGGATTCCGATGGTTATCATGGAGCCGCTGCTGGGCGGCCGTCTGGCGACCCTCAACGAGGCGCTGGCTCACAAACTGAAGGAGCGCGAGCCCGACCGCAGTCTGGCCTCATGGGCCTTCCGCTATCTAGGAATGTACCCCGGCATCATGACGTCGCTCAGCGGCATGAGCGCCATGGAACATGTGGAGGACAACGTACGCAGCCACTGTCCCTGCACACCCCTGGCCGATGACCAAATGGCGTTGCTCGACCGTGTAGCCGACGAATACGCCCACTTCCCTGTCGTCCCCTGCACCACCTGCCAGTACTGCATGCCGTGTCCCTACGGACTCGACATCCCGGGCATCTTCTCGTTCTACAACAAGAGCCTTTCGGAAGGCAATATCGCCTCGGAGGGCACCGTGGAGCAGAAGGAGTTCCGCCGTGCACGTCGTGCGTTCCTGACCACCTACGACAAAAGCATCGAGCGGCTGCGGCAGGCCGACCACTGCACAGGCTGCGGCGAGTGTCTCAAGCATTGTCCACAACATATCGCCATCCCCGAGAAGATGCGCATGATTGAGGACTACACCAACCGCTTGAAAGACTCGTTGGTATGAAACCTTTGAAAACTTTGAAAAACCGCATAATCCGCGGATACATCATCGGATTCACACTTACGCTCCTCTTAATAATAGTAGAATTACTATACCGACAACCGCTGGAAAGACTCGTTGGCAAGACGTTTTTGGACATCCTCGTATGTATAATTTCGCTCATCGTAATAGTGCTATTTGGAGGTAGAGGGAGAGGTGGCTTAATAGATGCATGGGAAGTAAAAAGGGAAAGCCTCAAAGGTGCCCATGTCTATAAAAACGGCAAGGAATTGAAAAAAGACGAAAAAGGAAATATTAAAAAGATACAAAAATGAAACTGTTATTCTTAGGTACTTGGGAGATTATACTTATCGTCCTCGTCGTGCTGCTACTCTTCGGCGGCAAGAAGATTCCCGAACTGATGAAAGGCCTCGGCAAAGGCGTCAAGAGTTTCAAGGACGGGGTGAACGGTGTTTCCGGCGATGAAAAGAAAGATGAAACGAAAACTGAAGACAAATAATCTTCATTTTTCAACCTTCAATTTTCAACTTCCTTGACCTTCTGGGAACACCTTGACGAGTTGCGCCGCCGTCTGTGGTATGTGCTATTGGCGGCCATGGTGGCTGCTGTGGGTTGTTTCTGCTTCAAGGAGCAACTCTTCTCCGTAGTGATGTATCCCAAACCTGAGGGGATGCAACTTATCAACGTGGAGCTGACGCAACAGTTCCTCACCCACATGCGGGTAGCCCTCTGGGCGGGTCTGCTGGTAGTGTCGCCCTATATCCTGTATCAGATGTTCGCCTTTGTGGCACCCGGCCTCTACCAAACGGAGCGGCGGCTGGCAGTGCGCGCCGTAGGCTGCGGATACCTGCTCTTCCTGACCGGTGTGGCACTCAACTACTTCGTCATCTTCCCTTTCACGGTACGCTTCCTCGGAGGCTATCAGGTGAGTGCCGAGGTGGAGAACACCATCACCCTTTCGAGCTATATCAGCGTGCTGGGCGTAATGAGTCTGGTGATGGGCGTGGTCTTCGAGTTGCCGGTGCTCTGCTGGCTGCTGGCCAAGATAGGGGTGCTCAAGGCCGACTTCATGAAACACTACCGCCGCCACGCCATCGTGGTCATCGTCATCCTGGCCGCTATCATCACCCCCACCGGCGACCCCTTCACGCTCTCACTGGTGGCCGTGCCCATCTACGCCCTGTGGGAACTGAGTATTTTGATTGTTAAACGAGTAGAGAAATGAAGAAGATACTGCCCTTGCTATTGCTGCTGCCGTTGGCGGCTGCCGCCCAAAGTCCCTGTCCCGACGCGCTGAAACGCTACAGCGAGCGCTATCCCGCCGCCCAGGAGCAGGACCTGCAGAAGCTCGTGTTCCAAGACACCTACGGTCCCGGCCACCTCATCAAGGACTCGGCCTCCTGCGCCCGCTATATAGAACGGGAGATGGAGACCATGGAGGCTGACGGGGCTTTCCCCTTATACGAATACACGCTGTGCGACAGCCACTTCGTGAGGGTCAACCTGCGGGTGGTCAAGGAAGGTCGCCTGACGGTGCGGCAGCTGACATCGGCGGTGCTGCGCAGCGCCGAAGGGTTACCCACGGGGACTCCAGTCCATCACAGCCGAGCCTTCAACGAAGCCTACCATCCGCACTACCGCATCGTGCGGCGCGACATCTTCGAGCGCGAGTTGCTACCACTGCTCTACGACTACCCCTGGCAGGACCCGCAGCGGAGCCTCGACGAACGGGTGGAATGGCTGATACAGCACCTGACCCTCGACGAGAAACTCTCGCTCATGGTGCACCAGAACCCCGCCATCGAGCGGGTGGGCCTGCCGGCCTACAGCTGGTGGAACGAGGCGCTGCACGGCGTGGGCCGCGCCGGCCTGGCCACCGTCTACCCCATGCCTATCGCCCTCGCCGCTACCTTCGACCCGTCAATGATACGCAACGTATTCAACAATGTGGCCCTCGAAGCCCGTATCAAATACCAGCAGGCGCAGGACACCGGCGGCACGGGCGACTACACCGGCCTCACCTTCTTCACCCCCAACATCAACATCTTCCGCGACCCACGTTGGGGACGCGGCATGGAGACCTACGGCGAAGACCCCTACCTAACCTCCATGATGGGCCTGGCCTGCGTCAAAGGACTACAGCATGCATACGACTATTTCGACGGTGGCAACCCCGACCCCACCGAACTCTCGGCGGCGGCATGCCTCAAGCACTTTGCCGTGCACAGCGGCCCCGAAGGCATACGCCACGAGTTCGACAGCCGTGTCAGCGAACGCGACTTGCGCACCACCTACATCCCTGCCTTCGAATACATCATCAAGAACAGCGACGTCCAGCAGGTAATGTGTGGATACAATAGGCTCAACGGAGAGCCCTGCTGCACCAACCGCCGTCTGTTCGACATCCTGCGCAACGAATGGCAGTACGATGGCATCCTCGTCACCGACTGTTGGGCCTTGAACGACGCCTATGAAACCGACACCGTCATCCCGCGCCACCGCACCCACGCCACCGCCGCCCTAGCCTACGGCGACGCCTTCGGGCGCGAGGTGGACCTCGAGTGCGGCAGCGGCCTTCCTGCCCTGCGCGAAGCCGTGCAGCATGGACTGGTGCCCGAGAGCAAGGTAGACGAGCATGTGCGTCGTGTGCTGAAAACGAGACTCCGTGCTACCGAGCAGACCTCGCGCTCAGCCATCGTCGCCGCCGAGACGCTTGCCGTCACCCCCGCATCCATGGTACTGCTCAAAAACAACGGTGTGCTGCCACTGAAGGAGAACGAGCACTTGCGCCTCGCCGGCCCCAACGCTTACGACAGCCTGATGCCCCTCGGCAACTACAACGGCACCCCTGAGCATTGTGTCACCATAGGCGAAGCCTTGGGTCAATATCAAGCCCTCAGTGCCGGCGACGGTAAAACGCTTGTCTACTGCGGCGGCCTCAATCCCCAGCTCGAGGGCGAGGAACTTCCCGTGGAAAAGGAAGGTTTCTATAAAGGCGACCGCACCCGTATAGAGCTGCCACGGGAGCAGGTGGAAGAGATAAAGTCCTTCAAGGCCAAAGGCTATCGTGTGGTATTGGTGCTCTGCACCGGCAGCGCCATTGCACTGGAGAACGTCATCGACGACTGCGACGCCATCCTTGTGGCCTGGTACGGCGGACAGGATATGGGCACCGCCGTGGAGCAACTGCTCTTCGGCCAGTGCGACGACTTCGGCCGCCTGCCCGTCACCTTCTACCGCAGCACCGACCAACTGCCCGACTTCGACGACTACAACATGCAGCGCCGCACCTACCGATACCTCGACAACGGCGACGCCCTCTTCCCCTTTGGCTTCGGCTACAGCTACAGCTTCTTCTCCATTAAACAACCCTGGGTGTCGGAGGCCGACTTCACTATCGGCGGCACACTGAGCCTATGCAACACCGATGCCCACGACGCCCCCACCCACCGTACCACGGTGCAGGTCTACCTCAAGAGTGACAACGACCCCGAGGCACCTGTCAAACAACTAATCGGGCTTGCCTCCCTGGAACCGACCGAGAAACAGCCGTTGATACCCTTCACCATCAAACTCGACCCCTTCTGGTTCCGCCAGTTCAACCCCGCCACCGGCCTCCTCGAAGAGCCCGCCGACGGCACCCCCTTCACCCTCCAACTTGGTTTCTCCAGCGACGACCGCGACCTGCAGGACTTCGAATTCATCTATCACAACAGAAAATGAAAAAGACAATTATATTATTAGGATTAATGGGTTTGATGGGCATGACGGGTGCCGTGAGAGCCCAGCACGACAGTGTTCCCGAGAGCGACCCCTCCATCGTGCAGCGCATCGGCGAGTGGCAGGACCTGAAGTTCGGCTTCATGATGCACTGGGGCATCTACGCCCAGTGGGGCATCGTGGAAAGTTGGAATATCTGCAATGAACCCTGGATCAACAGGAACGGTGCCAACTATGAGGACTACAAGCGTGCCTATTGGGCGCTGAACAAGACTTTCAACCCGCAGCACTTCGACCCGCAGAGTTGGGCAGCCGCCGCCAAGCAAGCCGGTATGAAATACGTGGTTTTCACCACCAAGCACCACGACGGATTCTGCATGTTCGACACCCGCCAAACCTACTACAGCAGCACCGGTCCCGACTGTCCGGCACAGACCGACTTCACGCGCGGCGTGGTAGATGCTTTCCGTTCCCAAGGGATGTGGACGGGTCTCTACTTCAGCAAAGCCGATTGGCATAGCGACGACTACTGGGCTCATGAGTGGGCCACGCCCGACCGCAATGTGAACTACTCCATCGCCGACCATCCCGACCGCTGGCAGCGCTTCTGCGACTTCACCTACAGACAGATACACGAACTGACGCACAACTACGGCCAGATTGACATTCTTTGGCTCGACGGTGGCTGGATTCGTCCTGCCTGGAGTGTCAACGAAGAGACCCGTCCCTGGCTTGGATGCAGCGGACAGGTGCAAGAGTTCGACATGCACCGCCTTGCCGCTATCGCGCGCGAGAAGAATCCTCAGATGATTATCGTCGACCGCAGTGTGGGAGGGAAGTACGAGAACTACCGCACCCCCGAGAAGCAGGTGCCCGACACCCTCCTCCCCTACCCCTGGGAGACCTGCATGACCATGGGCGACAGCTGGAGCTACGTGCCCAACGACAACTACAAAAGCGTCAAAACCCTCATCCACATGCTGTGCGACGTGGTGGCCAAAGGCGGCAACCTGCTGCTGAATGTGGGTCCCGATGCCGACGGAAACCTGCCCACCGAAGCCCTGCAGCGCATGGAGGAGATAGGGCGCTGGCTCGACCGCAACGGCCACGCCATCTACGCCACACGTCCCCTCTACCCCTACTGCGAAGGAAACATCCGCTACACACAGAGCAAGGATGGCAAACATCAGTATGCCATCACCCTCACCGAGGAAGCCCCCTATGCCACCGTCAAGGAGTTGAAGGGGAAAAAACGTAAGTAAATCGTCGTCATTTCTTCGGTCGTTCTTCGGTTGTTCTTCGGTTGTTCTTCGCTTTTTACCGAAGAACAACCGAAGATATAACTGGAAACCAGCGAGATAAAATCAAAGATAACGGCGCATCCAAGTCATCTGCTTGCGGGCGTAGTGCCAGGTATTCAGCTTGATAGCAGCGATGGCATTCTCTATTGTCTCCGTCCCGTCAACGACGGGAAACAGCTCGCGGTAGCCGACGGTGTTCAGCGTGTTCAGGTGGCGGTACGGCAGCAGCGAGCGCACCTCGTCGAGCAGCCCTTCCTGCATCATTGCGTCGACACGCCGGTCGATACGCGCGCGCAGGTCGGAATGCGGCAGTTGAAGCACCCTTATCTCCGCGTCGAAGGAGCGCGACACAGGTTGCCGGTTGGCAATCACCTCGCTGTAGGGACGGCCTGTCATCAGGCACACTTCCAGGGCACGCTGCAGGCGCACCGGATTGCGCAAGTCGACCCGGGAGTAATAGCTCGGGTCGAGCATCTGCAGTTGGGCCCGTTTCTCCTCCAGCGACATCTGTTGCAGACGCGCACGCAACTCGGGTGTCGGGTCGGGCATAGCGGAGACACCGTGTAGAAGGGCATCGATGTAGAGACCACTGCCGCCGACGGCCACAACCGTATCATGTGTCGCGAAGAGGCTGTCGACAAGCCGTATGGCATCCTGCTCGTAATCGTAGATATTGTAAGGTTGCGTCACCGAGCGGCAGGCGATGAAGTGGTGCGGCACGGCGGCCAGTTCCTCGTCGGTGGGGCGTGCCACGCCGATGCGCATCTCGCGGTAGAATTGGCGCGAGTCGCAGGAGACCACCTCGGTGCCCAGTTCCCGTGCCAGCTGCACAGCATAGGCCGTCTTGCCCACCGCCGTGGGGCCTGCTATGACAATCAGACGCCTCACTTGGCCTCCAGCACTTTCTCAAATTCATCCCAGAACTCGGGGAACGACTTGCCCACCACCTCTGGGTTCTCTATCTCAAGGTCGGGGAAAAGGAGGCGCAACGGCGCGAAGGCCATGGCGATACGGTGGTCCCCATAGGTGCGCACCATGCCGGTGGGCTTGAGTTTCGACGGCAGTATGTGCATCTCTTCGTCGGTGGAATTGACCGTGACGCCCATACGGCGCAACTCGGTGGTGATGGCCTCGCGACGGTCGCTCTCCTTGAGTGCAATGTTGCTCACCCCTTTCAGTACAGTTCGTAGGCCTGCGGCAGCGGCGGCCACAGCGAAAGTAGGCACCAGGTCGGGGCAGTCAAGGCAATTGAACTGAACCGCCTTGGCCTTCTCGCCACCCCCCTGGATGGTGATGCTGCGGCTGGCGGCGCGGTAGGGCGAGCGAACTTCGGTGCTGACCACACCTAGCTGGCGGAAGAATCGGTCGGTGGCGCTGTCGCCTTGACAACTGTCGAGTTGTAGTCCCAACAGACGTATTCGCAGGTCGGGACGGAGCACCGCCATAGTGTAGAAGTAGGAGGCTGCCGACCAGTCGCGCTCAATGGTGATAGACGCGGGTTTGGCCTTGCCTTGGAAAGGTTGCACATAGTAGGTGCGTCCATTGGAAGAGCAACGCACCTCGACACCTGCCTGCAACAGAGCATCGCAGGTCATCTCGATATAAGGACGCGACGTGGGTCGCTGTGTCATGGTCAGGGAGATGCCATCGGGCATCTTGGGAGCTGCCAACAGCAGTGCACTGACAAACTGGCTACTGAGCAACGGGTCGACCTGTACCGTTCGTTTGGTGGGCACCCCTCCCTGTATCTGTACCGGCAAGAATCCCTCCTTTTCAGTGCATTCCACACGGAATCCCATCTGGCGCAGGGCGTCGATGAGCGGCGCCATGGGACGCTGACAGAGACGTTCGTCGCCGGTGAGTGTGTGGTGGCCCGAAGTCATGGCCAGCTGAGGCATGATGAAACGGGCTACCGACCCCGCATTATCACAGTAATATACGTCGGAGGTGTGATTTTCAATCTGGGCAAGCATGTTGCGCAACAGCTTGGTATCGTTTGAGGTGGAGAGTTTACCGATACGAAAATGGCTACCCATCATGTGGTTAATCATCAGCCATCGGTTGCTCATGCTCTTCGAAGCAGGCAGATTGATTCTAATGTCGTTGGTATTCATTGCTCGATATTATAGCCTTTCAGCTTCCTGTATAAAGTACGTTCTGAGATATGAAGTTCGGCGGCAGCCTGCTTACGGTTGCCTCCGGCACGTTCAAGGGCCTTCAGGATAGCGTGTTTCTCACGTTCCTCAAGGCTCACCGACTCATCGTCGACTATCTCAGGTGTGATAAAATCTTCGTCGGCCGACTGCATGGGTGTGGCTGTCGGCAAGTAGGGAGACTGGTGCTGCTCGACCTGGACAGGCATCCCTTGTGCCATCTGAGCGACAGCATTGCGCAACTCGCCAATCTCCTTGCGCATCTCATTAATCATCTGTCCCATCGACAAGGCCTTCAGCAGCAGTTCCCGGTCGGTGATTTGGGCGCTCTGCTGGGCGGCATCGTTCACTACCGCTGGCATGCGCTCGCCAGCAGGCACAAAAGAGAGGTAGTTCTGCAGGATGGCCGGCGTGATAGTGCGCTCGGTCTCCACAACAGCAATCTGTTCGGTGATGTTCTTTAACTCGCGCACGTTGCCATACCAAGGATAGTCCATCATCATACGTTTGGCTTCATCGGTAAGTACAATGGGCGGCATTCGGTATTTCTCGGCCACGTCGGACGAGAACTTGCGGAACAGCATCGGTATGTCGTCCTTGCGCTCACGCAGCGGCGGGAGGTATATGCTAATCTGATTGAGGCGGTAGTAGAGGTCTTCACGGAAACGGCCGTTGCGCACAGCTTCGACAATGTCAACATTCGTTGCCGCCACCACGCGCACATCGACCTTTTGGGCCGTCGAGCTGCCCACCGGGATAATCTCGCCGTTCTCAAGCACACGGAGTAGTTTGACCTGCATGGCCAGCGGCAGTTCGCCGATCTCGTCGAGGAATATAGTGCCGCCGTCGGCTTCTTCAAAGTAACCTTTGCGTGTGCGGTCGGCTCCCGTGAAGGCACCTTTCACATGGCCAAAAAGCTCGCTTTCGATAGTGCCTTCGGGTATGGCGCCACAGTTGACAGAAATGAGTCCTCGTCCCTGACGCACATGCTTGCGCAAACTGTTCTCGTGGATGATGCGCGAAAAGACATCCTTGCCCACTCCGCTTTCGCCGGTGATGAGAATGGACAGGTTGGTAGGAGCCACTTGGATGGCCTTATTGAGGGCCAAGTCGAGGCGAGGGTCATTGCCTATGATGTCGTATCGTTGTTTAATCTGCTTGATATCCATAGTGTATTCTTAATAGCTGTTGTAATGTGGTGCAATGACGATATTACGAGCCTTCTGCAACTGATGCGCGATTATCGAGTATTGCTGAATCTGTACCAAGAGCTCTCGTTCTCTCTCTTCCGTTGCCGAGCGCAATTGCTCACGCAGTTCGTCAATCATCTGCGCCAATCGATTGCTCTTGAAAGCATATATACTTTCAGTGAGGTCCTGCAAAAGATTGTCTTCCACCTTGGGAATGAAAACCCCCTTCTGTCGCCATGTGTCACTGAGGCTATAGGTGTCCATCATCAGTGAAATGGCAAAGACACGCAATTGTTCGTCGGAGGAATTCATAAAGCGGCTGGTGTCGACGGTATGCATCATATCGACCATCAAAGAGCATTGTTCGAAAATACGTTGACAGAGGGGATGTGTCATTGTCAGTTGGTCTCGACGCAACTCGGAGACAATAATCTCCGCCACCGTATACTCCACTATCTGCGTCTTGCCATCCTCACCTGTAATCTCCTGTTGGACCTTGTTATTACCATAGTCGAGCAACAGCTTGACCAAATGACGTTCCACTTCGGGAAGCAGGTTCACTACAGGTCCGTTTCCTCCGTCAGCGTGGGCTGCAGGCTCGTTCGCCGGCATTTCCTGAGCAGGAGGCTCCTGGTCTGTCGTCTTCTCGGCCGAGGACTCGGAGGCAGAACGTTCATAAGCCTTCTGACGCGCCTGTTGCGCGGCTTTAGCCACCGAGTTTCCGAGCACCTCTTCACTGACACGCAACAGATAGGCACACTCGCGGATATACTCGGCGCGTTCCAGCATGTCGCTCACCAAGGCAATGCTATGGGCCGTGTCGCTGATAAGTTCTGCACGACGAATGGGATCGTCCTTGACCCCATCGAGCAGCACACGCGTCTTGAACATGATAAAGTTGTCCTCATGCTGCACCAGATAGTCCTGCAGTGCCGAGGAACCGTATTTCTGGGCATAACTGTCGGGGTCTTCTCCGTCGGGGAACAGCACCAATCGTACATGCATGCCCTCGGCAAAGAGCAGGTCAACTGCTCGCAAAGCGGCCTTGATGCCCGCCGAATCACCGTCATAAAGCACCGTCACATTGGGTGTGTAGCGTTTGATAAGACGAATCTGCTCGACGGTGAGCGACGTACCGCACGAGGCCACCGTGTTCTCCACCCCCGACTGGTGCATCGACACCACGTCGACATTGCCTTCCACCAGGTAGCACTTGTTGGCCTTGGCAATAGCCGAACGGGCCTGATAGAGGCCGTAAAGGATGCGACTCTTGTTGTATATGTCCGAATCGGGCGAATTGACATACTTGGCTGCCTGCTTCTCACTGCTGAGTATGCGGCCGCTGAAACCCAGCACTCGTCCCGAGATGCTGTAGATAGGAAACATCACTCGCCCGCGGAAACGGTCATAGACACGATGCTTCCCGTTTTCATCCTTGAAGATGGTCAACCCCGTCTTCTCCAACACGGCATCGCTATATCCATTCTTGCGGGCATGGTCAGTAAAGTTGCTCCACTCCTCTAGGCAATAGCCCAAACCGAACCTTCTAATAATCTCATCGCTCATACCACGCTGGTGGAAGTAGCTGAGGCCGACAGCACGTCCCATCTCGTCGTTGAAAAGCAGGTCGGCGAAATATTTCTGTGCAAATTCCGACACATGGAACAAGCCGTCTCGCTCTGTTTGCCGCTCTTTCTGTTCCTCGGTAAGTTCCTCTTCCCGAATCTCTATATGATACTTTTCAGCCAACCAACGCAACGCCTCCGGATAGGTGTAGTGCTCATGCTTCATGAGGAACTTCACCACGTCACCTGCCTCGCCGCAACCAAAACACTTATAGATACCCTTCGAGGGGGATACATAAAACGACGGTGTCTTCTCGTTATGGAACGGGCAGCACCCTATATGGTTGGCTCCTCGTTTCTTGAGACTGACAAAATCGCCTATCACCTCCTCGATTCGGGAAGCGTCCATGATACGTTGTATGGTCTCTTGGTCAATCATTGAAATGAAATGCAAAAATACAACTTTTTTCCGACATGGAAAAGATTATTTCCCACCCTCTTGCTTCACTGTTCTATTGCTGTTCTTTTACATTTCTAAAAGAGCAACAATAGAAATGCCCTTAAAGAGCTGTAACATAGAAGGGAGAACCACCATCCGCTCGTTGTTGCCATATTGATGGTGCATATAAAAAAAGTATATCTCCGGCAATTGCCGGAGATATACCGAAGAGAGCGTGTTGTGATGAGCGATTAGCGCACCACCTCGATAGCTCCGTTGTGTTCTATATTGCCATTATATCCCTTGGCAGAGAAGCGGTAGAAGTAGGTGCCGGTAGGCAAACCCTTCGGGTCCCAGAAGTCCTCGTCGCGCGAGATATTCTCCTTGTGGTAGACGCGGGTACCCCATTTGTTGTAGATATCAAGCTGATTGATGGGGTATCCCATACCGTTGACAAGGTTCTGGATAACGAACCGGTCGTTGATGCCGTCGCCATTGGGTGACACCACATTGGGGAACTGCAGGAAGTCGTTGACCACCAAGATGGAGTTCTCAGCAGTGTCGCGGCAGTAGACCATGTTGCCCGAGGGAGCCAAGTTGTCGGTGCGGGCGATGAGACGCACGGCATAGTTACCCGACGGATCGTTGTCGGTCCACTGTGAGAAGTCGAAGGTGGGGTACTCGTCGGTGAGAGTCTCGACCGAAAGAGGATTGTCAATATTGTACTGTATTTCCCAGAAGTAATTCGTCCAAGCTGTCTTAGGCTCAGTGAGGTTGTTGAATGTTGCCACGGGGTTAAGTACCGAGGGATAGACAGGTGTCCATGAAAATCCTGCCTGCGGCGCCGTGAATACAGCGATGGACTGCGGGCTGACAATCGAGTCGACGCATCCGTCGGCCGATGTGGCATAGTATTTCAGATCGTAGAGACCAGCAGCATAGGTATGAGTGGGGCTGGCCAGCGACGAGGTGATACCGTCGCCAAAGACCCAAAGGTGCTCAACAGCGTCAGTGCTTCGATTGTCAAAATGCAGCGTGAGGGGTTCGCAACCTTCGAACGAGAAGGGGGTGGGAATGAAGCTGGGCAGCGGCTGACGGCGGCTACCGACAAGAATGGTATCCTGTCTGATACAAGCCGTTCCATGGCGCGTGTTGGTCACCTGAACCACATAGTTCACCTCGCCATAGGCACCTTCAGCAGTGGTGATGGTGTCGGTGTTCTGACCGAAGGGAGACCAAACATAGCTGTAGTTCTCTGTGGCGGCATGACGGTCGCTACCATTGAGGAGCATCTTGTCGACTCCGCAGAGCGACGTGTCGGGACCGAGGTTGGGTTCGGGAGTCCAGTAAGTGGTAATCTTGGTATTGGTATCCCACACGCATCCAAACTCGTCGTACACTTTCACCAGAATACGGAAGGTACCGGCCGTGTCGGGCGAGGAGATGTAGCTGAGCGTCGGCGTGGCTGCGTTAATCTTGACACCGCGGTAATGACCCAGGTCATAGTCGTGGTACTGCGGCGAGGGGTCGGGCATCCATACAAGGCTGTCGATACCCACCTGGTATTCGCAGTCGTCAGGCATGACATTGCAGATATCGAGGCTCCAGTTGAAAATCCAGCCATTATCGGCGCCCCAGGTATCGTAGACGCGCACTTTCCACACACCATTGAGGGGGCAACCCACCAACTCGCTGAAGTCGGTCCAAGGCAGGTAGTAGTCGAGTTTATCCTCATGATTGCTCGGATGCTTGGTGTTAATGTAGTAAGTGGTATCTCCACCAGTGACCGACATTGTGCCGTGAGGCACCTCGCCGGCATGGGCAAAGCCATACGGCACCGGCGGGAACGCAACAGTGAGATTATCCATATATCCATTGGATACAATATAGAAGTTACCCGCGGGGTTAAGGTTGTATCCGTTCCAAACAGCCTTGGCATTATCGCCAGTGACTAGCGTATAGTGCGTGTCGCGCGAGAAGCAGTAGTCTAGACCAATGCCATAGGGGTTGACCAGCGAGTCGCAGACAGGACTGCCGTCGGGAGAGCCCGAGTCGAAGTGTCCGGCACCACCATCCAACGGGAAACCGAGGTTCTTGCCACTACCATGGTCTGTGCCTTGACGACGTTCAGTCGGTAAAGCATTCACATCCGAGTTGTCCGGATAAGAGCAACCCGCCTGGTTGGTCTTATTACCAAACTTGATAATAGCCTCTTGCCCGGTGGGGCAGACCAAGGTCATGAAGAAGTCGCCAAGGAAAGAGTGCTCCATGTTGATGCAGAGGGAGCAGATATCTTTGGCCGAAGTGACATAACGGCTGTTGGGGAACTCGGTAAACTCGACAGGAGCTTCGTAGTAGCTGACGGCACCGCAGTTACAACCATCGGGGATGAAGGTTCGCACCTCGAAAGTCTTACTGATTTCATCCGAGGTCTCGATGCGTTTCAGCGTCAGTGTGGCATCCTCGCCGTCGTAACCCATGTTCACAGCCAGCGAGTCGGAGTTGCATATCTCCTGCAGTGTGAAAATAGTCTTGATGGGGTTCAGGGCAGTACGCACCTTGATAGAAGTCATCACAGTGTTGAAACAGCCGAACTCGTCGACCAAATCCAAACGCACGTCGTAGCAACCCGTAGTCTGGTAGGCACCATATTGGACTTCCGTCACACCGTTGCCGACAATAGTATCGTTCTCATAGCCCATATCCCAGCGGAAATAGGTGGTGGCATCGCTGGGCGTATAGTAGCCATAGTTATAGGTATAGTCGCCATGGCCATGGAAGATGACTCCGTCGCCGATACAAAGGTTGGCGCCCCAGAACTCGTTGGTGTCGATATGGTCGATTGCCGACGTAGGATCGTCCTCCACCACATAGGTCGTATCCACAATGGTAATCAGGTGGATGTAAGCCGAGTCGTAGATAACGCCATTGCGGGTACGATAGAACTTGTTCTCAATGACAGGAACCACCGTCTCACACGGCACGCCACACTCGAAGGTCAACTTGAAACCCTTCGTCGTGGAATTGCACGAAAGATTCGCCCTGCTGGTATCGGTACGCGGGTCTGTCTTGAAGCGGATGGTGACCATACCCGTAGTGTTGGCAGGCGTCTCATAGAGGCGGGTGCCCACATGGACATTGCCTGTATAGCTGTTGAACTTCGCAATCAGCGTACCCGCCGTGCCGGAGCCGTCGTACACAAACACCGTGTCGAGGCAAGAGACTTCCAGTTCGTCGACACGGAACGAATAACGGCCACCACTCACACAGTTGGCCAGGATGGTGACATAGCGGTCCTTGCCCAGCTCGTAATGTCCAGCATCAGGAGCGCCGGCACCCTGCGAGTCGTCATCGGTCACAACGACAGTGCCACCGACAGCGTCCACTATCGTGCCATGACTTGCATCGTCCAACTTGACAAATATCTCCTGCGACCATGCCATGGAGCACAGCGACACAAAGAGAACTACTATTGAAACTATCTTTTTCATACTGGTACGTTTTTACCTCATTTATTATTATTAATCCCTGTCCTGATAGTAAGCCGCTTCCATCTCGGAGGCCAGCTGGAAACTGTCCTCGATGGAGCGCAACACCAGATAGGGATGCGTGGACGACGGGGTGGAGAAACACAGGGTGACATTGCCTCTCCTGTACTTCATCTGGAAAGATTGGAAATTGTAGGCGTAATAGCTCAGCGTTGTGAGGTCGACCACATAGTTCTGCGGCAGGTAGTTGGTACCGTAGGCCTCGCGCACCTCGCTGATATTGAACACCTCGACTCCTGCGGGAATGGTATCCGACTCATAGAACGAAGCTTGTGAAAACCAGCAGCGTTGCATCAACTTCTCGACAGGATAATCCTCCATTTGAACAGTGTCATAGCCGAAGAACGGCAACACGATGGACTCGCAGTTCTGCGCATTGACGCTCACAGCGGCAAGCATAAACGCAACAATCGGGATTAATCTTTTCATATTATTATCTTTTTTCCTTTTTTCTTGCCTTATAGACGGAGAAGCCACCCCATTTGGCTCACAGGGTATGCAATTTTAGGATTATTTAACACTCTTGCGTCTGAGATGGTTGATTAGAGCCATCAAGAGACCCAAGGCCAAGAAGCCGCCCGGAGGCAGGATCATCATCAACATACCGTCGGCACCACCAATAAGCGAATGCCCGAAGAAGCAGCCAGTGCCCAGCAACTCACGCACAATACCCACCAGTGTCAATGCCCAGGTAAAGCCCAAGCCCATGAAGAGTCCATCGAGGAACGACTGACCCACGTTGTTCTTCGAAGCGAAAGCTTCGGCGCGGCCCAGCACAATGCAGTTCACCACGATCAGGGCGATGAAGAGACCCAGGCTGTCATACAGTGCCGGCAGATAGGCCTGCATCACCATCTGCACGATGGTGACAAAGGTGGCGATAATAACGATGAAGGCCGGGATGCGCACCTTGTCGGGGATGACGCTCTTCAGAAGCGAAATAACGATGTTCGACATCATCAGCACAAAGGTAGTGGCCAAACCCATACTCAAACCGTTGATGGCCGATGTGGTGGTGGCCAACGTGGGGCACATACCGAGTACAAGCACCCAGGTGGGGTTCTCTTTGATAAGTCCGTTCTTGATAATATCTTTAGTCTTCATAAGTCTCAAGGATTATTGGTTGATTTGGGCAAAAACGCCAGATGCTTCGTTGACTGCATCAAGGAACGCGCGCGAGGTAATGGTGGATCCGCTGATGGCGTCGATGTCGCCACCGTCCTTCTTCACCGTAAGCGAAGCCTCGGCGGGAGTGCGACCGATGATGTCGCCTTTTCCACCTTTCTGGAACCAGTCGGCAGCCTTGGCACCAAGACCCGGCGTCTCGTGAGTCTCCAGTATCTGATAGCCATGGACGGCACCGTCGGCGCCATAGCCTACCATAAGCTGCAGATGGCCGCCAAATCCTTTGTCGTTACCTGCCTCGACAGCGGCTCCAACAAATTCGCCGGCGTCATTGTAGCCGAGGTGACACAGATGTCCATCGACGGTCTGGTCTTCCAATCGTGCAAATTCGGGTATCACAAGCTTGATGGCGTTCTCCACCTTGGCCTGCTGGGCCTTGGCGATAGGCTCTTTAGTGACACCGTTAAGGGCTGCCAGCGCCGCAGCCGCCACCAGGGCGATAGCCGTCAACGCCATCAGCATATTGGGGAGTGAGGATTGTGCTTTCTTTGCCATAATAATCTCCTTTACATCTTTTTCTTATACTACTATACTATTCAAACGTCAAACGGCGAAGCGTTTGGGTTTGCACCAGCGGTTGAGCAGAGGCACCACGCTATTCATAATAAGAATGGCAAACGAGACGCCTTCGGGATAAGCACCCCAGTTGCGGATGACGATGGTCAACAGGCCGCAGCCAAAGCCGAAAATGAGTTGGCCGCTCTTAGCCATCGGGCTGGTCACCATGTCAGTCGCCATGAAGCAGGCGCCCAGCATGATGCCGCCGGCGAGGATGCTGCTCAGGGGGTCGAGATACTGCTCGGGGTTGATGAGCCACAGAATACCACTGAAGATAAACGCTGTACCGATGAAGGCCACAGGGATGTGCCAGGTGATAACCTTACGGCAGAGGAGGTAAAAAGCACCGATGAGGATGGCTATGGCGCTCACTTCACCCAGCGAGCCACCCACATGACCGAGGAAGAGATCCCATGCCTGCGGCATACCGGCCATGCCTTCCTCCTTGAGGATGCCAAGCGGTGTGGCACCGGTGGTGACATCGAGGCTCATGGGGAACAGACCGCCCACAGCGGGCCAAGTGGTCATCTGCACGGGGAACGAGATGAGCAGGAACACACGACCCACCAATGCAGGGTTGAAGGGATTCTTGCCCAGTCCGCCGAACGACATCTTTCCGATGCCGATGGCAACAAGAGCACCAATGATGACAATCCACAGCATCTGGGCCGTAGCCGGCACATTGAAGGCCAGCAGCAGACCTGTGACGATGGCCGAACCGTCGCTGATAGTGCTCTTCTGTTTCAGGATGAACTTCTCAATCAACCACTGGAACAACACGCAACTGGCCACCGAGACGAGGCTCACCAGAAGTGCGTTGAGGCCGAAGTAGGCGATGGCGCACAGCAACGCCGGCACCAAGGCCAGGTTGACACGCCACATGATTTTCTTTGTCGACTCGTCGCTGTGCACATGAGGCGAGCCAGATATATTCAATAGATTCATAAATATATAACGCTTAGTTCTTAACTATTATTTCTTGACTCTTTACTACTTCTTTGCTGCCATCATGGCACGCACCTTGTTCTTGCCCAGACGTATCTCGTCGGTCAGAGGCTTGTTGGCCGGGCAGCTGAAGAAACAGCAACCGCACTCGATACAGTCGAGGATATTGTGAGCCTTGGCCTCCTCCACTTTGTTGTTCTTTACCAACGCCGAGAAGAGGTAGGGTTCCAGACCCATCGGGCAGGCGTGCATGCATTTTCCGCAGCGGATGCAGTTGGTCTCTTCCGCACGGCGGGCCTCCTTCTCCCCTATCACCAGCACACTCGAATTGCCCTTCACCGTCGGTGCATCGAGGTTCACCACAGCTTTGCCCATCATCGTACCACCGCTGATCACCTTTCCCGTCGTCTCAGGAAGCTGGCCAATCGAGTGGCTGATAATCTCGTTGTAGGTCGTGCCGATGCGCACCACATAGTTGTGCTGGCTCGGCAGTTCCTTACCAGTGACGGTCAGTATATTTTCGATAAGGGGTTTATTCTTCTGGATGGCTTCGTAGACAGCAAAGCAGCTGCCGAGGTTCGACACCACACAACCCACGTCGATAGGCAGCTTGCCACTAGGCACCTTGCGACCTGTGACAGCGTTGATGAGCTGCTTCTCGGCGCCCTGAGGGTACTTCACCTTCAGCGGCTCGATGATGATGCCCTCGAAACCCTTGGCCATCTCCTGCATCTTGGCAATGGCCAGCGGCTTGTTGCTCTCGATGCCGATGTAAGCGTTGGGCACTCCCAGCGCCTTGCGCAGGATGCTCACACCGATGCACACCTCTTCGGCATGTTCCATCATCACACGGTAGTCGCTCGTCAGGTACGGCTCGCACTCGGCGGCATTGACGATGAGGTATTCAGCCTTCTTCCCTTCCGGAATGCTGTACTTGATGTGCGTCGGGAACGTGGCACCACCTAAACCAACGATACCCATCTCCTTCAACTTGGCCACAATCTCCTTGGGTTCCAGCGTGCACTCACGCTTGATATCGGGCGTACGGTCGATGGTCTCCATCCATTCGTCGCCCTCCACGGTGATATACACTGCCGGCTTGCTCAGGCCAAATGCATCCTTGCATGTGTCGACTTTCAACACCGTGCCGCTGACGGGCGAATGGACATTGGCGCACATGAAAGTCTGGGCCTCGCCAATCAGCTGGCCCACCTTCACCTTGTCGCCCTTCTGCACCACCGGTGTCGCAGGAGCACCCAGGTGCTGGTTCATAAGCACCACCATCTGCTTGCCTACAGGCATCACCTCGATGGCGGCATCGTTCGATATCTTGTTCTCTTCGGGGTGGACACCACCCATTCTAAAAGTTCTCATCAGTTTCAAGTTTTAAGTTTTAAGCTGCAAGTGTGCTTGCGCAGCCACTTATAACTTACAGCTTGCAGCTCACAGCTTATTGTTTGACTTCCACTTTCTCTGCCACAGGCACCTCCAACTTCTCGGGAGCCGGCTTCGGAGCCTCGGGCTTCTTGGCGGGAGCGGGGAAGTTCACATCATGGATGGCACCCGTCGGGCACTCTACCACACATTTGCGGCACGACTTGCACTTCGTCGGGTCGATGTAGGCCACATTGTCCGTCACATGCACTGCATCGAAGGGGCACGCCTTCTCGCATTTGCCGCAGCCGATACAGGCATTTCCGCAGCTCTTGCGCGCCTCGGCGCCTTTCTCCTTGTTGACACAGCTGACATACACCCTGCGGTTCATCTTGCCCTTGGGGCGCAGCTCAATGATACGGCGCGGACATGCCTTGGCGCAGGCACCGCAGGCGGTGCACTTCTCCTCGTCGACCACCGGCACGCCGTTGGCGCCCATATGGATGGCGTCAAACTGGCAGGCTGCCACACAGTCGCCACAACCCAGACAGCCGAACGGACAGCCGCCCTCGCCGGTATAGACCGTGGCCTGGAAGGCACACGACCGCAATCCATCGTAGTTCGATTTGCGCTTCTCGCCACAGTTGGCGGGGTTGCAACGCACCACCGCCACCTGGGGTTCTCCCTGCGCCACAGCACAGCCCAACAGCTCGGCCACCTTGGCCGCCACCGCGTCTCCACCGGGGGCGCAACGCAAACCTTCCATGTTTCCTTGAGCCACACAAGCCTCGGCGAAAGCACGGCATCCGGCCTTGCCGCAGCCGCCGCAGTTGGCGCCCGGAAGCACCTCGGCAACTTCGTCAATCAGCGGGTCTTCTACCACCTTAAACTTCTGAGCCACAATGTAGAGCACTACGGCAAAGAGGACACCCAAGGCGCCCAGAATCAATACCGCAATCAGAATGTCATGAGTCATATATTTGTTGTTGTTTTAGGATTACAAACCATTGCTTCCCACTATGGAAAGTGATTGCAAAAGTACGCATAATATTTAATATAGCAAAATATTTTTTTTCAACACCCTGTTACAACCCCTCTCCGCCACCCCGTTCCGCCCCTCCTCCGACCCTTTCCGGCGAAAAATCACATCGCTGATTCTCAGCCTCTTTCACGGCTGTTCTTCGGTTGTTCTTTGGAAAAAAGCGAAGAACAACCGAAGAAATACCGAAGAAATGCCGAAGAATCAACGACTTTAATTCGCTCCCGTCACCGACTGTTCACAATTTCCCAATGCTGTTTTCCTCAAGCGTTTCCCTGGCGTTCTTCTCGCGTTCTTCTCAAAAACGAGAAGAACGTTAGAAGAAGACAGCACAAACTGCAGAATACCAGTACACTGCGAAATCACCGAAAGATTATTTGCCACGAAGTGATAAAATATTTTTTGCCAGTCCATTTTTTATTTGTAATTTTGCACTCACAAACTTTTTAAAAGAAAGTAACGATGAACAAAGTAGTTGTAGGTTTTGATTTTTCCTCGGGTTCGGCCTACGCCGTCGACCTGGCCATCGATATTGCCAACCGCTGGCAGAGCGACATCCGCTTGGTGTATGTGAAGGAAAAAAACGAGGACGAGGCCCCCATACGTGCCGAAATCGAGCGCCGCAACGCCGGTGTGGCCCACCTGCTGAAAGGCATCAAGCTGGAGTATGTGCTGCGCGAGGGCAAGCCGGCCGACGAGCTTTGTGCACAAGCTCTGGAAGACAACGCCGAACTACTCATCGTCGGCACTCACGGCATGAGCGGCATCAAGAAGAGCCTGCTGGGTCGCAACAGCTACAAGACGATCGAGCAGAGCCCCGTTCCGGTGCTCATCGTACGCGAAGATTTCAACTTCAGCAAAAAGCTGGAGAAGATTGTCGTGCCCATCGACAGCAGCGACGACACACGACAGAAGGCCGCCAAAGCGGCTCAATTTGCCAAAACCTTCGATGCCACCATCCACCTGCTGGGACTCTACACCTCTACGACAGGCGACATCCGCCGCATCGTGAACAACTACGTCAAGTTCGTGGAACGCTACTTCGAGAAGAACGAAGTGAATTTCATCACCAAATATATCGAAGTGGAGAAGAATGTCACCCTGTCGACACTGGAATATGCCAAGGAGGTGAACGCCGACCTGATTACCATCATGACCGAGCAGGAGTCACGTCTGACGAGCCTCCTGATGGGCACCTACGCCCAACAGATGATTAATGAGAGCACCATTCCTGTGCTCACCGTACGTCCCACCAACGTACTGGCCGACACCGCCATCCATTAAACCATGAACATCTCCACACTCTTTCGCACCATCGTGCTGGTCACCCTGCTGGCATCGGCTTTGACGGCCGGTGCGCAAGTGCGCATCATTGGCGACAAAGCTGTGACGCAGATGGTGGAGAAGCACGTGGAGTTGAACGGCACGGTGAAGACCATCCCGGGCTTCCGCGTGCAGATAGCCTCTTTCAGCGGCATCAACAGCAAAGTCAGCGCCTTCAACCTGCGCGACCGCTTCCTCCTTGACTACCCCGCCGTGCAAGCCTACATCGTCTTCGACGAGCCCAACTTCAAGGTCAAAGTGGGCGACTTCCGCACCCGCCTCGAAGCCTATGCTTTCCTACAGCAAATCAAGGAAACCTACAAAGGCTACATCATCAAGGACAATATCAACCCCGAACCGCCCCTGCAGTCGGAGTTCGCCCCCGACGACGAAGCGAGCGGCGACGAGTAAACGCCATTTATTATGAAAAAGACCCTTTTGACGCTGGCGCTGACCTTGTTGGTCGCCGGCAGCGCCTTGTCGCAGGTTAATCTGGCCGATGCGATGAAGCCCACCAGCGAACGGCGTTGCACACGCTTCACCACCAAAGACAAGCCTTTCTGCATCGCCTGCTACGGCTACCGCGGCGGCTTCGTGCTCAAGACCGGCTTGGGCGGCCTCATCTCGTCCGACAACCCCGGCGGCCATGTCGTCTATAATCTCAACGGTGCCTACGAAAAACTGACGTTCGTCATGGGCCCCTATGGCGGTGAATACCACACAGGCGAGTTTGCCTACTTCAACGGTCCCAACTCGGCCGGCGACGGAAGCAATGTCATCGTCACCGTCCGTGGCGACGGGCGCACGCTATTGGACGAAGTGGTGTGGAACCACGACGCACCGCGCGAGGTGGTGCTAGACGTAAAAGGCGTCAAGGAACTGCGCTTCGACGTGATGCGGGGCGAGACCGAACTGGCCGTCGCCGCCGTCCGTCTGTGGAAAGCCGGACAGACTCCCGCCGCATCGCCCAATCCCCTCAAATTCCCGGCAGGCAAGATCACCCTTGTAAAAGACCATTGGCCGCACTACATACGCCACAGCGGATGGATTGCCGCCATCACCGACCGCGAAGGCAGCCAAGGGTGCCACACCACCAAGAGCATCAGCATCAACCGCGTGACCTACAATACAGGCCTCGAATTCTCGCTCGACCAGGCCCTCGCAGGCACCAACAAAGCCTGGGCCTACTTCTGGCTGCAGAAGCGCTACCAGAAGCTGTCGTTCATCGTCGGCCCGCGCGACAACCAGAGCTCGCGCGCCAGCGGATGGCTCATCGTCAAGGCCGACGGCAAGATAATCTACGAGAAGGAGGTGAAGCAGACCGACATGGCCGAGCAGGTGGTGCTCGACGTGGCGGGGGTGAACCAGCTGTCGTTCCACGGCCAGTATGCCAACAGCGACTTTCTGGGCTCCATCACCTTCGGCGTGGTGAACATCACGGCCTACCCTGCCGGAACAACCAATATACCCACCGCCGGCGAGGTCAACGGCTCGAAGGAGCGCATCAGCAAGCTGCCCGACGTCTGCGCCATGTGCAGCAACATACCGCCCTACTCGGTGCGCGGCGTGTCGTCGCACAAGAACACCTACTTCGACGGCGCCTCGCGCCACTACACCTTCTCGATGGGCGGCGAGCAGTTCTGGGAGGGCTTCATCCTCACCACCGGCACCACCTTCTTCGACGACAACATCAACTCGTTCGCCGTCTTCGACCTGGCGGGCGAGTACGACTGGGTCAGTTTCACCGCCGGATGCCTCACACAGCACCGCGTGCTCGACGACGACATCATACGCGTCTATGCCGACGACAAGCTTATCCTCGAGACCACCATCCACGCCCTGGAGCCCAACAAGCACTTCGAACTGCCGCTCAACCGCTGTCGCAACCTCAAGTTCGTCAAGCCCGGCACCGGCCAGCAGAAGCAGGTATATATCGGCATCGCCGACGTGACCCTCTACCGCGGCAAGCCGCGGCCCAACGACCTCTTCGTGCACACCAAGCCCGACTGCCCGCCGCAGGCCGACCTCATCGACCTCTGCAAGCGGCCCTACTTCCACTACGTGGGACGCTACCTGAGCACGCTGACCAACTTCGACTTCAACGACTGCTTCAAGAACGGAAGCTCGCAGCGCGAGTTCTTCCAGATGAAAGACGGCCGCAAGATATACAAGGGCATTATGCTCGAGACCAACATACCGCTGGGGCTGGAGGACATCAGCGTCAGCACGGCGCTGGTGTCGCTCATTGCCGGCCCCGTCATCATCCCCACCCCCGTGCTGGGGCTGGTGAGCGACGGCGGCGGCCAGTCGTCGGTGGCCGTCTTCAACCCCTACCGCGAGTATGAGAGCGTCACCTTCACCGTGGCCAACAAGGCCGAGTATGTAGACCCCTTCAACGAGCTGTTTGCCGACGGCAAGATGCCGCCCGTGACGCTCTACGTCATCGCCGACCAGATGCCCGTGGCCGAGATTACGCTGCACGACAAGATGATGCCCACTACCTACACGGTGCCCATCCACAAATGCGAGCAGCTGATGTTCTGGCTGCAGTGCGGCGACGTGCGGTCGGGCCAGTACGTGCTCTACGACATGACCGTCGACAAGCGGGTGTTGCCGCAGACGCCCTCGTCGCTCCCCAGCCGCAAGACCGTCAACGAGCACCACGCCGCGCAGACCAAAGCGGCACCACAGCCCGCCCCCGCCAAGGCCAAGCCCGCCAAGGAGAAAAAGAAGAAGGCAAAGAAGGAGAAGCCCCTGGTGGTGTGGGAGCCCGCGAAGCACAGCGGCGACAAGAGCATGGACGGCTTCATCGACGCCGTCACCGACCTGTGGAACACCACCCAGGAGATGCTCGCCCGCGGCGAGGTGCAATACACCATACAGCAGAACTTCGTCCAGGCCACCGACGGCACAGTGTACAAGGCCGTCACCTTCCGCGGCCTCGACGGGAAGAAGATGGGCATCGGCGGCATCATAAACGAAAACAACACCTTCGAGCGTGCCGCCAAGACGGTCAACGCCAAGGCCCTCGACGCCGACATCTACCTCCCCTCGGCCACCCTCGCCGTGACCTCCACGTCCGATATCATCTACTACGGCCGCGTCATCAAGCTGGGCACCAACGTCATCGGCCAGTGCCGCCGCCAGGCCGAGGAGCTGGTGGAACGGAAAGAGCAGGAAAATGAGAACCTGAACGAGCTGCTGCGGCAGGCCCTGACGGTCGACGGCGTGGTTTCGACCGACAAGACCCTCCTGCTGCCCCTAGGCCCCGACGAGCAGGTGCCCGCCGGCACCGCCCTCCAGCAGGTGCGCTACTATAAGATGGATTAGACAAACAGCGAGGCAGCCATGCCGTCGGCATGGAGGAGGCCTTCGGGCGTGGGACGGTAGAAGCCGTCCTGCAACACCAACCAACTGCAGTCGAGATACGGCTGCAGTTTCTTTTTTTCCTCTTCGGGAACAGCCGACACCGGCAAGCCACGCACCGTGCGCAGGGCGGTCATCAGCAGCTCGTTGTAGGCGTCGGTGGCGGTGAGAGTTTCTTCTTGGGAGAGGTCCTTAGGGTCCTTAAGGGCTTTAAGATCATTAAGGACTTTAGTGTAGGCTGCCACATCGCTCACATTCCACCGCCGGTGCTTCCCGTCGAAGCTGTGGGCCGCAGGGCCGAGGCCTAGGTAGGGCGTGCGGTCCCAATAGCGGCTGTTGTGCTTTGACTCATAGCCGGGACGGGCGTAGTTGCTCACCTCGTACTGGCGGAAGCCGGCGGCCTCGAATAGACGGTGCAGCTCGTGGTATTGCCGCACCACCTCGTCCTCGTCGGGCAGCGTCACCCTCCCCTGCTCCACTTGCACAGCCAGCGCCGTACCAGGCTCGACGGTGAGGGCATAGGCCGAGACATGGGTCACCAAAGTTGAAAGTTGAAAGTTGAAAGTTGAAATCTCTGGAAGCCCAAAGATAAAATCAACGCTGATATTCTCGAAACCCGCCCTGTGGGCCGCTTCCACTGCCTCAAGTGCCTGTTGGGCAGTGTGGCGCCGATTGAGCATCCGCAACACTCGGTCATCAAGGCTCTGGACACCTATGCTCAGGCGGTTGAAGCCCAAGCGGCGTAGAGCCGACAGATAGTCGGGGGTTAGGTCCTCGGGGTTGGCCTCCAGCGTCATCTCCTCCACCTGCGACAAGTCAAAGCAACGGTGCAACCCCTCAACGATACGCGTCAGCTGATCTACTGGAAGTATCGACGGCGTACCACCGCCAAAGTAGACAGTCTTGATAGGATGTGCCTGCTCCCCTTTCCGCACCTCCATCTCCTTTAACAGAGCATCCACATAACTTTCCACTTTCCACTTTCCACTTTCCACTTTCGAGTAGAAGGCGCAGTAGGTGCACTTGCGATGGCAGAAAGGAACGTGAACGTAAATCATCCAAGCAATATATCCGCTGCCGCGTAGGGCGTGAGCTTGTTCTCAAGTATCTGTTGCTTGAGGGATTCGATGCGCTCCTCCATGCCGGGGGCGTTGTAGAAGCGTTCGCGCAGACCGTTTTCGATGGCCTCGGTCATGATGCGTAGGTTCTGCTGCTGACGTTTGTGGTAGAAATAGCCGTTCTGCTTGGTGAAGGTGACATACTCCATCACCGAATTCCAGAGGTCTTCAATGCCCTGCTTGGTGTAGGCCGAGCAGAGGGTCACCTTGACCGTCCAGCCGCTTTCGGGCATCGGGAAGAGGTGCAGGGCGTTACGATATTGAGCGGCAGCCAGTTCGGCGCGCTGCATGTCGAGTTCACACTTGTTGATGCTTATCATGTCGGCCATCTCCATGATGCCGCGCTTGATGCCTTGCAGTTCGTCGCCGGCATTGGCCAACTGCAGCAACAGGAAGAAATCGACCATCGAGTGCGCGGCCACCTCGCTCTGACCCACACCGACGGTCTCGACGATGACCACGTCGAAGCCCGCCGCCTCGCAGAGGGTGATGATTTCGCGCGTCTTGCGCGCCACGCCGCCCAGCGAGCCCGCCGAGGGGCTGGGACGGATGAAAGCGTTGGGGTCGACGCTAAGCTCCTCCATGCGCGTCTTGTCGCCCAGGATGGAGCCCTTCGAACGCTCGCTGCTAGGGTCGATAGCCAGTACCGCCACCTTGTGGCCATGGGATGTCAGGTGCTTGCCGAGGGTCTCGATGGTGGTGCTCTTGCCCACGCCCGGCACGCCGGTGATGCCCAGGCGTACACTCTTGCCGCTATAGGGCAGGCAGCGCTCAATGACCTCCTGCGCCTTCCTCTGGTGGGCGAAAAGCGAACTCTCCACCAGCGTGATGGCGCGGCTCAGCAGCGTGCGGTCGCCATGCAGGATGCCACTGACTAGTTCTTCGACCGTAGGCTCCTGCTGCCGCAGACGGCGCATGCGTTCCACATAGCTGCTGCTCACGGGGTCCTTGGGGGTGGTGCCGGTGCCGGTCGACAGCGCCGACTCATATTCAAAGTTGCTGTAAAGATGCTTGTCGTCCATGCTTTCTATAACGCCACTTGCACAATAATATTGTGCCACCTTCGTGTGCCTCTAAATACCTACTGTATTTCAATCACTTAACTACCGTTCTTTTACTTTTCTAAAAGAACAGTAAAAGAACAGCAATAAAACTCCGTGAGAAACAACCTGTTGACTTTTTTCCAATAGTGCACAATAAAGCAGTCGATATTACGTTATGGTAGGAAAGAATCAATTAATATCAACAAAATAGTATCATAATGAAAACCACACCGTACACCGATTTACACATCAAGCTCGGCGCAAAGATGGCCGAATTCGCCGGCTACAACATGCCCATCCAGTACACCACCCTCATCGAGGAGCACAACAATGTCCGCAACAACGTGGGCGTGTTCGACGTGAGCCACATGGGCGAGTTCCGCGCCAAAGGCCCCATCGCCAAGCACTTCATGCAGTATGTCACCACCAACAACGTCGAAGACCTCTTCGACGGCAAGGTGCAGTACACCTGCCTGCCCAACGGTCAGGGTGGCGTGGTCGACGACATGCTCGTCTACCGCGTCCATGACGACGAGTACTTCATGGTGCCCAACGCCGCCAACATCGACAAGGACTGGAACTGGATGAGCCAGATTGCCGACAAGATGGGTATGGAGCTCGGCAAGGACTTCGTCAACGAGAGCGAGCAGTGGGCTCAGCTCGCCGTCCAGGGCCCCAACGCCCTGAAGGCCATGCAGAAGCTCACCTCCGAGAACATCGTCGACATGGAGTACTACACCTTCAAGATCCTCACCTTCGCCGGCATCCCCAACATCATCCTCTCCACCACCGGCTACACCGGTGCCGGCGGCTGCGAAATCTACATCCCCCGCGAGAAAGCCATCGAGGTGTGGAACGCCGTCTTCGAAGCCGGCAAGGAGTTCGGCATCATGCCCGCCGGTCTGGGTTGCCGCGACACCCTGCGTCTGGAGAAGGGCTTCGCCCTCTACGGCCACGAGATGGACGACACCGTCAGCCCCCTCGAGGCTCCGCTGGCCTTCATCGTCAAGCTGAAAGCCGAGAACAACAACTTCATCAACAAGGAGCT